>DUFF01000003.1 GCA_011174815.1 Dehalococcoidia bacterium
ACTATTCCCTGACCGCCATAGCCGCAAATTACCGCCTGTTTGATTTGACCCACCTATAGTTCCCCAGTAATTATTTTATCCTTCAGTTCCTCAGCAGAAAGCGTCTCCGCTTTTTCTTCGGAAACACACCTGGACATCAGGTCTTTGAGCATTTCCGCTGGCTTGCCCAGCCTGTTCCGGCGGCCAAACTGCACCGGACAGGGGGTTACCGCTTCAATAAAGGCGAAGCCTTCAGTCTGCAGTGCTTTCTTGATGCCCCGTATCATCGCCATGGGTTGCGTAACGGCGTAACGCGCCACATATACCGCACCGGCGGCTTTCACCAGCCGGCAGAGGTCGAAGGGACGGAAGGGATTGCCCCCGTGGGTGGTCATGGTAAGGGCCCCTTTAGGTGTGGTGGCGCAGACCTGACCGCCGGTCATACCGTAGTTCTGGTTATTCGCACAGATGACGGTCATATCCATGTTCCGGCGCGCACCGTGAATGAGATGGTTCCCGCCAATATCGGCAAGGTCGCCATCGCCGCTGACCACCATCACCTTCAGCTTCGGGTTGACCATTTTGGCGCCGGTGGCAAAGGCGATGGTCCGACCGTGCAGCGTGTGCAGCGTGTCCGCATAGAAATAAGGGCTCGGTATCCAGGCGGCACAGCCGATGCCGGAGACAAACAGCATTTCATCCATATTGAGCTTGAGCTCATCGATTGCCCTTAAAATGAGTCCCTGTAGAATCGCCTCGCCGCAGCCGGGGCAATAGGTGGTTACCCCGATGCCGGGACGCAGATATTTTTCCATTTCTCTGACCACTACACAAGCCTCCTCAACTGTTCCATAATTGTACGCGGGTGGATGATTTCGCCAGTGACCTGCCCGTAGGATACCACATCGCAGAGTGCGTATTTTCTGACCTCACCGGCCACCTGACCCATGTTCATCTCCGGGACAAAGATTTTCCCCACCCTGGAACCTGTATCTTTGATTAGTTCACCGGCAAAGGGCCAGAGCGTCTTCAGTCGCAGCACGCCGATTTTTTTGCCCTCTCCGCGCAACTGCTCCACGGCAAACAGAGCGCTTCTGGCGGTGAAGCCGTAGCAGACCACCGCCACCTGAGCATCATCCAGATAGTAACCATCATACTTGATAATCTCCTGGCTGCGGTTCAGGATTTTCTGGTGCAGTCTGGTCACCAGCCTCTGGTGAATATCGGGATGGGTTATTTTCCTCACTCCCCATTCATCATGCGTGGAGCCGGTAATGAGCAACTTTTCACCATCACCGAAGGCAGGCATCGGCGGGACGCCGTCTGCCTCTTCGGTGCCGAATGGAGGTGCGCCTGGCTTCTTCTCCCGGTTAAATAGCTCCACGTCAGCACCGACCTCTATCCGTTCGTGAAGGTGGGCGGTCGCCTCTTCGGCCATGACGAAAACAGGCACCCTGAATCGCTCGGCAAGATTGAAGGCGTTGATGGTCTGGTCGTATAACTCCTGGACCGACCAGGGCGATAGGGCAATTGTCTGATAGTCCCCGTGTGAGCCCCATTTGGCCTGCATAATATCCCCGCTGCCCACCCGGGTAGCCTGCCCGGTGCTGGGGCCTGACCGCTGCGCATCAACCAGCACCATGGGCGTTTCCGTAAATACGGCATAGCCAATCGCTTCCTGCATGAGGCTGAAACCGGGCCCGGAGGTAATGGTCATCGCCTTGGCTCCTGCCCATGATGCCCCGATGCAGGAACAGGCGGAGGCAATCTCATCCTCCATCTGCATGAATACCGCCCCCACTTCGCCAAATCGGACGGAAAGCCTCTCCAACGTCTCAGTAGCCGGAGTGATGGGGTAACCGGCACAGTAGCCGCATCGCGCTGCGATAGCGCCTTCGGCCACCGCCTCATCACCGGAAAAGTAGTAGCTTCCGGGAGGAAGCACACTTTTTGCTGTCAGTTTCCCCAAAGATATGGCTCCGTTATCTCCTGAATGGCGCACCAGACATCATTTTACACCAGAACCATATAATTTGGCTAACCCGATGTCAAAATGCTGGCCACACCTTTCTGGCTGTCCACTGCCCATACGATGCCGTCTTTTACGATTTATTTCTCTGCCGCATTCTAACCATGTATGAACCAATATTCAACCTCGATTTGACACAGCTCGAGTGGTGAATTAAATTATGGTCTGGCATTATCAGCAGTGGAGACGTTAAATGCGCATCGTTTTAATCGGTCAGGCAGCTTTTGCCGAGAAAACGCTGGAAGCACTCCTTGAAATGGGGGAAGAGGTGGTCGGCGTTTACACCCCACCCGATATCCCCGGCAGAGAAAATCCACTCAAAACGCGGGCGCTTCAGCTAAGCGTGCCCGTCTTTCAGCCGGAAAAGATGCGTGCCCTGGGAGTTTATGATAGTTATGTTAAATTGAAGCCAGACCTCAACGTGATGGCTTTCGTCACCGATATTGTGCCCGAGTCCATCCTGAATTACCCCGAACTCGGCACCATACAGTACCACCCTTCCCTTTTGCCCAGGCACCGGGGCGGCAGCGCCATCAACTGGGCGGTCATCAACGGCGAGACCAGGACCGGCCTCACCATCTTCTGGCCGGATAAAGGCATCGACACCGGCCCCGTCCTGCTGCAGAGAGAGGTTGACATCGCCCCCGATGATACGGTGGGTTCACTCTACTTCAACAAGCTCTTCCCGCTGGGCATCGAGGCGATAAAAGAAAGCATCGCGCTCATCAAACAGGGTAAAGCGCCAAAAATCCCTCAGGACGAATCTCAGGCCACCTATGAAGGCCTTTGCACGCAGGCGACCATAGACTGGAAAGAGCCGGCGCCAAAAATCTACAACCTCATCCGTGGCACCAATCCCCAGCCGGGAGCGGCGACCAGCTATGGCGTCAGGAGATTTAAAGTTTTTGATTCCGAACTGCGCACCGGCAAGGTGAAAGGCTCGCCGGGCGAGGTAATCGATATTATGGAATCGGGGTTTCTGGTGGCGGCGCCGGGTGGCACCATTCTAGTCAAGCGAGTACAGCCGAAAGGCTCGCCAAAGATAGCCGCCGCTGATTTCATTAACCAATCGGGTCTTACAGTTGACGACCATCTGGGTGAATAGCGCTTGCCAATGCCATGTCTCTGGAGTATAATGACACGGAAATGGTGAAAGGGTACTTGCTGATAAAACTGGTCCCCGGCCTGGAGTCTGATGCCCTATCGCACATCCGCGCTATTCCCGGTGTCACCGATGTTGACCTCGTCTTCGGTCAGTGGGACGCCATTGCCACCACCGAGGCCAAAAGCCTTTTCGAGCTTTCCCGCATCATCATCCGCGAAATTCGCGGCATTCAAGGCGTCCAGGATACGGAGACACTGGTGCAGGGTGAGTTGTAGTTTATAAAATTAGCCAGTATAACTTATTTTTCAGCGCAGAGCTTGATTTGTAAAAGACACCAGCCTGCGTACCACGTATCATAGTGCTGCCACAATAATACGAACTCACCAGAGCCAAAAAATATATGGAGATGAGAGAAGAAATGACTAATCGAGAGCGTTTCAAAGCCATCTGCCGCGGGGAGAGGCTGGGCGATTTCATGGTCATGGACTGGCTCCACCGCTGCTGGACAGACACGCTTGAGGAATGGATAAAGCAGGGGGCGCCGGAGTCAATCAGAACCCAGGAAGGGCTGAACGAGTACTTCGGGTTCGACCACCTTCACGGCCTGCAGGAGGTGATCTCGGAGCATAACCGCTCTGACCTGAAGAGCCTCGCTTCCACGCAGGCCATGGGCGCCTTCCACGTCACGCCGCCGATTATGCCTGTCTTTGAAATCAAGGTGCTCCGTGAGGATGAGCGCCACCGCGTGGAGACGACCTATGGTGGCTCGGTGGTGGAGGTCTCCAAAGAGCACCCCTGGCGCATGCCCAAGTACCTGGACCGTCCGGTCAAGGACAGGGCCACCTGGAACGAATATAAAAAACGACTTGACCCGCGCACGCCAGAGCGCTGGCCCTCCCCCTGGGACGAGTACGTACAGCAGAGGAACAGCGAGGACGCCCCCACCATGCTCCTGATGGAAGGTTTCTTCGGGGTGCTGCGTGAGTGGACCGGGATGGAACAGCTCCTCTATATGTTCTATGACGACCCTGCCCTCGTCGAGGAGATGATGGACCAAGTGCTCTACCTGGACATGGAGATGGCCAAGGGCGTACTCAAAGATATAAGGGTGGACTGCGCCCGTTTCTGGGAAGATATGGCCTACAAGAGCGGCACGCTCATATCTCCCGACATGATACGGAAATACATGCTGCCCCGCTACAAGCAGATCACCGACTATCTGCGCAGTCAGGGGGTGAACATTCTCCATGCCGATAGCGACGGCAATATCAACGAGCTGATACCTCTCTGGATGGAGGTCGGCATCAATTTCCCGTGGCCGCTGGAGGTGGCGGCGGGGATGGACAGTGTCGCGCTAAGGAAGAAGTACGGTAAAGAGATTATCCTGGGTGGCAACATCGATAAACGGGTCTTTCTCAAAGGCAAGGACGCCATCCGGGAAGAGGTCATGTCCAAAGTCCCGTATCTTGTGGAAACCGGCGGTTACTTCCCCTGTCTCGACCATGTGGTACCGCCGGATATTCCCCTGGACGGCTTCCGCTACTACATCAACCTGCTTCGAGAGATAGCCGGCAGGGACAAACTACCGGAATAGGCTATACCGCTGAACTAAGAGGGAGGCTGATATAGAAATGGCAATGCTGATTACCGGGGGCATGGGCTTCATCGGCGTTGGATTGGCGCATGAGCTGGTCGTCAAGGGGAAGGACGTTATCCTGTTTGATATCGTTACCCGGCCGGAACGCGTGGCTGATATAAAGGACAATGTCAAAATCATCCAGGGCGACCTGAAAGTATGGCCGGAAATAATGAACGCCGTTAAAGACAATGAGGTGGAAGATATCTTCCACCTCGGTGCCATGCTGAGCGTTCCCTCAGAGCTGAACCCCTGGGGCTCCTTCCAAACCAACGTTGCCGGCATCATGCACATGCTGGAGGCAGCACGGCTTTTCGGCGTGAAGAAGTTTATCTTTCCCAGCAGCATCGCCTCCTACGGTCTGGATACGGGTGAGGTCATCACCGACACCACCCTGCAAAGGCCGACCACCGTATACGGAGTGAGCAAGGTATACGGTGAGCTCCTCGGCAGGTTCTACCGCCGCAAGTTCGAACTTGACTTTCGCAGCCTGCGTTACTGTGGGGTTATCGGCCCGGGGGTAAAGACGCCGGGAATCGTCCAGTACAATACCTGGATGATTGAAAACGCAGCCCTCGGCAGGCCATATGAGTGCTTTGTCACCGAGGACGCATATAGCCCCCTCACCTATTTCAAAGATGCCATACACGCCACATTGCTGCTATATGAGGCACCCGCGGAGAATATCAAGACGGTCTGCTATAACATCAGCGAATTCTCGCCGGCGCCAACGGCCAAGGAGCTGGAGCTCACCATCAAGAAATTCATCCCCGACCTCAAGGTCACCTACAAACCGGATCCGGTGGTCATGGCTTTTCACCGGACCCAGAGCATGAAAGTAATTGACGACAGCCGGGCGCGTGAGGAATGGGGCTGGCAGCCGCTTTTCAATAACCTGGAAGACATGGTGGCCGACTTCATCAATGAAGTGCGCACCAGACCCGAGTTTTACGGATTAGCCTGAAATAAATTAACGCAGCCCCTTTTCTGCCTGCTTGACAATCATATTGACCATCATCTTGGGCAGACCGCCCGTGACCACCTGCTGTGCCATAGCAAGCCTATCGTAGGTCGTCCTGACCTCTTTAATTTTGTCGCCTTCAAACTCGTAGGCGCACATAGCCAAGGCGGTCGCCCTCTTCCCCTGCATGGTAGCAGTGATTTCATGCTCGAAAAAGGCCTTGTTGCCCTGGGCAATGATGCCAATACCGCATTCCTTAACTTTGACGTCCTTCATCCGGCCATACATCCACGCTATGTAACGCCGTAACTCAGCTTTGCCCTTAGCGGTACCATTGGGGTTTACCCATACTCCGTCTTCTGCGAAGTAAGCAAGCGACTTCTCCACGTCACCATCTTCCATGGTCTTGACAAACTCACGCATGATAGAGGGAATCTTCTCTTCCGGCATTTTGTTTTCCTCCTTTATGAGCAAATTAAAAAGCGCCAGCAACCGCTCTTCAATCAAACGGTGGCGGCGCCTGCATTTGCGCTATAAACCTCAACCAGTTTTCAAGGTGATGTCACTACAGGTGTCCTTAATTATAGTCCTATTTTGTCCGTTGTCAATATCTTTAATTCTATTATCTCAATAGATTATATGGATTTACCATTTTTCAATTCGGTATCAGTGACAAATTCATAACGGCACACGGCTACCATGTCCCCATGGCACAGCCGTCCTTGCGCGGGTCAGAGCCGGCTATTAGTGCCTCATTATCAGGATGTACCATAATTATCTGCCCCCCGCCAAACTGCTGGCCGTAGGGGTCATCCAGACGACCAGCGCGGTGTCCCTTCTCCGCAAGAGCCTGGAGAACTTCGTCTACAATTCCGGGCTCAAAGACACACTCGTTGCCCGCTTGAATATACCGGCACCTAGGGGCGTCCAGCGCTGTCTGCACATCCATACTGAAATCAATGATATTGAGCAACACCTGTAGCTGCCCCTGTGGCTGCATGAAGCCGCCCATCACGCCAAAGGTCAAAAACAGCCTGCCATCCTTAAAGGCCATGGCCGGGATGATGGTATGGTAAGGCCGCTTGTGTGGGGCGATGCAGTTGGGATGGTCTTTTTCCAGAGAAAACAGGGCGCCGCGGTTCTGCAAACAGATGCCCGTTCCCTCGACAACGACCCCGGAGCCGAAGCCATTGTACAGACTGTTGATCAAAGAAATACTGTTGCCATCTCTGTCCGTCGCCGTCAGATAGACCGTATCCCCTTCTCTGTCGGGAATACCGGCCGTTACCTCCTGCAGCACCCGATCTCCCTGAATCATGCTTCGCCTGCCCTCGGCATATTTTTTATCCAGCAGTTGATTTAGCGGGATGCTGACAAAATCCGGATCGGCCACGTATCTGTCGGCATCGGCAAAGGCCAGCTTCATCGCCTCGAGCAGCAGATGCAGATATTCTGCCGAGTTGTGGCCCATGGACTTTAAATCATAGCTTTCCAGTATATTCAGCGCGAGCAGCGTGACCAGTCCCTGTCCGTTCGGCGGACATTCGTACACCTCGTATCCGCGGTAACTGGTGCTGATGGGTGTTACCCAAGTGGAAGTATGGCCGCGCAGGTCTTCCATAGCAATCATTCCGCCGAGTTTTTGTGAGCAGGTCACGATTGCCTCGGCGATTTCTCCCCGGTAGAAGACGTCCCTTCCTCCCCGCGCAAGCTTTTTCATGGTACTCGCCAGATCAGGCTGCACGAATATTTCTCCGGTTTCGGGTGTTCTCTCGCCGAGCAGATAGGTCCGGGCCGCGGCCACATTAGCTTCCAGCTTTGACTGAAACTCCTGCCAGCGCAGTGCCGTTATCTCGGTGACCGGGTATCCTTTTTCGGCAAGGGCGATGGCCGGTGACAGCACCTGCTCAAGTTTCATCGTGCCGCATGATTCGAGCAGGGTGCACCAGCCATCCAGTGTTCCCGGAATGGTGACGGTATGGATACCTGTCAGCGGCATAGCCTGGAAGCCCAGGCTTCTCATCTTCTCCAGGCTGGCCGCATACGGGGCGCGCCCGCTGGCATTCAAGGCCTTTAATTCTCCGCTTTTGTGCAGATAAACCAGGGCAAAGAGGTCGCCGCCCAGCCCGGTCATCATCGGTTCCACCACATTCAGGGCGGCAGCGGTAGCAACGGCAGCATCAACGGCATTACCTCCCTGCTGGAGTATGCTCACTCCGGCCTGAGTTGCCAGGTACTGGCTTGATGCCACCATACCACCGGTGCTCGTCACCGCGGTACGTCGCGAAGGAAAAGTGTATTTCATGGGCTCACCTCTTTTCTCTATTACGCAATTTTTAATTATTATAATAACATCAGCGCCGTCCCTTGCCAAAGTCAGGTGTCTTTTGCGTCTATGGAAAACGAGCGGCAATTGGGCTAGAATATGGAACGGCTATCGCGAATAACTGGAAAGGAGATAATATGCCGGAATTATCAGAAAAGGAAATGCTGCAGAAATTACGTGGTTTTAATACCCCGTCAATCACCAACATCGTGGCCACGTATCCGAGCAATGCCCTCTGTCTGGGGCTATACGAGCCCTGGCGCCAGAACTGGTACACGGACCAGTCCGTCCGCTGCCCTTTTCCCGCACTGGGAGCACGGATTGGCTATGCCGTGACCGTAACTTTCGCCCTGCCCAACCCGAATTACCAGCGCTGGGCAATAATTGACCTGTTTGAAACGTTAGCCAGAGAACGAAAACAAGTAATCCTGGTCATCAAGCAGGACTTCCCACCGGAAATCAAAGGCAAGGTAGGGCTGGCGGGAGGTCAAATGACCTCCGCCCTCAAAGCCTGCGGCGTCGTTGGGGTGGTCACCGATGGCCCGACCAGGGATATCGATGAGATACGGCCTCTGGAAATACAATATCTTACCACCGGCATAACGCCGGGACATGGTGAAATGGCGATAAGCGCTATCAATGTTCCAGTGTCCGTCGCCGCCATGGATGTCGCTCCAGGTGACATCGTGCATATGGATGAGAACGGCGCCGTTAAATTCCCGGCCGATAGGCTGGCTGACATCTGCCGGAACATCGATGCCTTTACCGCCAAAGAGCAGGAGCGCGCCGACAAAGTACTGGCGGCAAAGACGTTTGCCCAGATAAAAGCAGCCTGGCAGCGGGAAGATTTGCCGGGTTAAACCAGCTTGGCGCCCTCTATTATCTCTGCCATCCACCGGCACGCTTTGCCCACGACGTCCGGGCAGTAAATCTCATGCGCTCCGGCATTGTGGAATTTTTCGTATTCATCTTTGTCGCCCAGATAGTAGGGCCGGCCCATCACCTTGGTCTGGATGTTGCGGCAGATGATGGAACCGTACTCATCGATGAATTTCTTGCGAAGTTCTCCCGCCAGCCTTTGGGTGGTGAAGCGGACGCCTTCGGGGTCGGCGAAATTATCCCTCTCACGGCCTACCAGAAGCCCCAGAACCATGAGGGCTCC
>DUFF01000030.1 GCA_011174815.1 Dehalococcoidia bacterium
GTGACCTCAACGCCGAGGTTCCGCCTCCACTCTTGGACAATCGCCTCCAGGCTGCTCGGTATCAATCCCCCCCAGCCCATCGTCGTCAGGGTAATCGGCGGCAGGGTCTCCACGCTGCCGTACCGGGAATCAGCAATCAGCTTCCTGGCCATCTCGGGGTCAAAGGGCAGCCCGGCCAGGTTTTCGTTGAAGCCGGGGATGCCCGGCGGCAGGATGCCATCAGCCCGCTCCATCATGTTTCTGAAGACCAGCTTGACCAGCTTGTCCTTGTCAATAGCCATGCTGAAGGCGTGACGCACATTGGCGTCATCGAAGGGCGGGCGGGTGTGGTCAAAGCCGATGTAGCTGAAGCTCAGTTCCGGCTCAATCTTCAACTCCTGGTAAAAGTTGCCGGCCGGGTCAGTAACTTTGTCCACATAATTGATGTTCACGTCCGCGGCATCGATTTCCCCGACCTCATACAGGTTCATCGGCACGCCGCCCCACAGCTGAAAGGCCACCTCACCGACCCCGGCCTTCTCCCGGTAGTAATGCTCGTTCCTTTCCAGGACCAGCAGGTTTTCCTCCTCCCAGGTCTTTAGCCGGAAGGGGCCGGTGCCGTTGGGCTCCCGCCACCACTCTCCTCCCAGCTCCGCCTCATTACGGTCCACCACAAATGCCACCGGATAGGTCAGCTTGGCCAAGAAATAGGACCTGGGAGTGTCAATGGTTATCTCCAGGGTATAATCGTCAACTACCCTGACGCCGCTTATCTCCGCCATCTCCCCGGACAGCATCTTATCCACGCCGACGATGTCCCCCAGATAGGTAGCCGCAGTCAACGACCCGGTTGCGGGGCGGCAGGCACGTTCCAGCGAGTACTTGAAGTCGTGGGCATTGACCTCCCGGCCGTCCTGGAACCTGACATCACGGCGCAGATGGAAGGTATAGGTGCGCCCGTCCTGACTTATATCCCAGCGCTCGCCAATATCAGGCGCTGGCTCCAGGTTTTCATCAAGGCGCACCAGCCCGCTGTAAATCTGCTGGATGTATTCATGGGATATCATCTCCCCGGAGACCGCCGGGTCGAGGGTGATGGGGTCGATGCCGTAGAGGGTCAGCGTTGTTTCCGGGCTGCCCTGACTGCGCTGGCAGCCGGTCAGAATAAAACTGCCCAGCACTATTATTACAATAAGGGCATAGATGATACGTTTCATTTATCGTGCTGCTTCATATTTTATTATAGATTGGCCTTGACCGCTTCGCAGAACTGGGTCGTGGACGCGTTTCCCCCCTGGTCGCGGGTGAGGTATTTCCCGTCCTGGTAGACCTTATATACCGCCGCCTCCAGGTGAGCGGCCTCTTTCTCATAGCCCAGATGTTCCAGAAGCATACTTCCGCAGAGGAGCATGGCGGTGGGGTTGATAAGATTCTTCCCCATAATGTCAGGGGCCGTACCATGCACCGAGCCGAAATAGGCAAATTCCTTGCCGACACAGGCGTTGGGCGCCAGTCCAAGTCCACCCACAAGCGCCGCAGCTTCGTCGGCCAGAATATCCCCGTGTTCATTGTCCATGACCACCACGTCGAACTGCTGCGGGTTGATGACCAGTTGCTGGGCGCAGTTGTCGATGATAAGCTGGTCGAAGGTCAGCTCAGGATATTCGCCGACCGTTTCCTCCGCGATGCGGCGGAACATCTCATCCGACTGTGTCAGGAGATTGTATTTGCTGGATACCGTAACCTTGCCCGGCCAGCCTCTGGCTTTTCGCTTCATAGCAAGCTCACAGGCCACCCGGCAGATATCCCTAGTTATCGCCTCCGTGTTCACTTTGACGGCGAACTTGCCCTTCGCCGTGGTGTCCAGCGTTATGCCGAGCATGTCGTTCTTCAATTTCAGAGGCGCCAGTTGCCCGATATCGCCTTCCCATCCCGGATAGAGCCCCTCGAGGTTCTCCCGCAGGATAATGAAATCGATACCTTCCGGGTTTTTCAACGGGCTTCTCAGGCCCGGCACGTACTTCGTGGGGCGGATATTGGCGAAGCATTTTTTCCCCCAGCGCAAATAACCATGTACTCCCCTTATATTTCTGGTCGAGCCCATAATGGCACAGTCCGACTCATCAATCATTTTTTGGGCCGATTCTGGAAAGCCGGTGCCATATTTAGCGACCGCCTCATCGCCTGTTTCCGCCCAGACGAATTCAATGTCCAGGTTCATCCCTTCCAGTATCTGAACTGTGGGTAAAACCACCTCTGGGGCTGCCTCTTCCCCCTTCACTACGCACACTCTCCGGCTCATTCATACCTCCTGCTTAACATTGAATTTTTATCTACCGGGTAACAATTTTAGTGTAACATATATGCTTCGCCTCTGCCTACTGCAACGGAATAACAGGTTGTAGCGCTGGTTACGCACGGGTGTACAGAGACACGCGTGAGGTATTATAATCTAGGCTAAAGCGAGGTGAATGCCGACATGCATTTTAGCTTCTGGGATTCGGCACGAAGAAGACTGCACCGCATACGCCGCGGTTTCAGCCGGCTGTGGCTCAATTACCTCTATCAGAGCCTTCTGGCCACGGGGGTTATCTTTGTTATCCTTTTGCTGCTCAATATGGAGCATGCGGTGGTGATTGCCTCCATCGGTGCCACTGCATTCATCGTCTTCACCATGCCCCGCAACATTACCGCCGCGCCAAGACGGGTCATCGGCGGGCATATCATCGGTTTTATCTGCGGCGCCGCGTTTGCCTTTATCCCACACTCGACCGTCCTCGTCGCGATTATCGTTTATTCGCTGGCCGTCGGCACAACCGTCTTTCTCATGGTAGCCCTCGATGCGGAACATCCTCCCGCCGGCGGCACGGCACTCGGCGTGGCCATAACCGGCTTTTCCCTCAGCGTCATGGTGGCAGTACTGACCAGCAGCATCCTGCTCTCGCTGGCGCACCGCTTCTGTAAGAAGTATTTGAAAGACCTGACCTAGTCAATGATATCTTTATAAAAGCCCTGAAGGTCTTTATTCCCCGAATATCGCCACCGCCCGGTTCATATTGGCGATTACATCAACGCCGAAAGGACATCGCTCCACACAGCTGCCGCATTCCGTACATGCCGAAGCCTTGACGGGCAGCGCTTTATAGGCAGCCGCCACGCTGCTGCTCCTAGCCAATCCCGCGGTATCCACTAATTTCGTTACCGCCCCAATGTCAATACTGACCGGACAGGGCAGGCAGTGGTTGCAGTACATGCAGCTGCCCTTCAATTTCCACAGGGGGTTGCGGTTAATGGCGCTGAAATCTTTCTCCTCGTCAGATGCCTCCAAAAAGGCCAGCGCCGCTTGTACCTCAGCTACATTTTTGCATCCCGGCACCACCGTGCAGACCGCCGGCTGGGCAAGGGCATAGCTCAGGCACTGGACCGGAGTCAGCACAATGGAACTAGGATTTTCCCGAAACAGTACCCCGGCGGCGTAAGGCTTCATGGCCACCAGGGCTACACCCTGCGCGGCACACTCATGATACAGGGCTTTGCGTGCCGGCATGGTCTCAACAGCCGCGGAAGGCGCCTGACGGTCCAGGATTTCCTTCAATGATACTCCGGGCAGCATCTCTTCGGGCAGCGTGTCAAAGGCCGGATTTATGGGAAACATGAGCACATCGATGTAGCCGCTGCTCACCGCCTGCAGAGCGGTGGGCACGTTATGGCCGCTGGCACCGATGTAACGAGCTTTGCCCTCCTGTTTCAGTTTCAAGGCCTGACCCAGCAGCCCATCCAGGTTGAAAGCCTGCTCATAATCATCCTGCCTCTGGATGAAATGGAGCATGAGCACATCGACGTAGTCAGTCTTGAGCCTCGTCAGCAGGTCTTCGAAAAAATTCAGACTTTCCTGGTTATCTCTTGACCGACTGTACTGGCCATCTCGCATCACCGACCCCAGATGCCCGGCGATCATCACCTTTTGCCTTTTATCCCGCAATGCCTTGCCGAAGTTGTCGCGCACCCTAGGCGAGGCCATAAACAGGTCGATATAGTTCACGCCGCCGTCGATTGCCGCATGCACTACAGACTTAACCGTTTCCTCAGGCTCAAACTCGAGGTACTCCATCCCCAGCCCCACAACCCCGACATCAACACCGGTGCGGCCTAGCTTGCGGTATATCATAAATCCCCCTTACAACGGCAATATATCGCTTTAACCTCCCAGGCGCCTCAGATACTGTTCTACGGACTTCAAGAATCGCTCCGGTGCCTCAAGATGGGTCCAGTGACTTCTGGCCGGAATCACTTCAAGCATTGCCTGTGGTATGTGCTCAGCCATAAATCGGGAGCATTCCACCACCGGTGTATCGCCGTCACTAATCACCACCAACGCCTCCACAGGCAGTTGTCCCAGTTTGGGCGCCAGTTCGAAGATGCTGGGACGTTTCCTCTGTATCCCCCGGATTATATTGGCAATGGCTATCGGTGAGTTAGCAAGCTCGGCATGGGTAAGCGACTTTCCCATTTGGGGATCAGCGAAAGCAGGACCCCAGGCAGGTAATTTTTGCATTTCTTCTACATAGGCACCGATTCCTTCCTTTTCGGCAGTGTCGGCCAAGTGCTCCCACCATTCCCCCCACCACTCACGGTCGGATGAGCCGGATCCGATACCCACGGTGATGAGACCGATACACCGTCCCGGGTAGCGGAGGGCGAAGTTTAACGCCACGTTGGCCCCCATGGAATGTCCACCAACGATGGCTCTATTTATGTCAAGCGTGTCCATTAGGCCACGCATATCCTCCACCATGATGTCCTGAGAGTATACTTCCGGCTTATCAGGTTTTTCGGAGCACCCGTGTCCCCTAGCGTCGTAGGCAATGACTCTGTAGCGGTCCTGAAAGAATTCCATCGCTCCTTCCCACTCCTTCCAGGTTCCACCTAGACCGTGTGCCCAGACCATGGACATCCCTGAGCCCCGCTCTTCGTAATGCAGGCGCACACCGTTCACCGTTATATCCGGCATTTACTGAATCCCCCTTTCGGTATCTGTGTATTATAACACGCTTTTCCCAGGTCAATAAAAATGAGGAAAATTGACAGAAATGCTATAATAATTTGACTTTGTGCAGGAGGTGATAACCATGGCAGCCAAGATGAGCTTCAGTGGAATTATCCCAGCAATGCTGACCCCCTTCACCGGAAGCGGCGATTTGGACCTCGATGGCCTGAAGAAGAATGTTGATTTTCTGATTGAAAGCGGCGTGAGCCAGATAATGTGCCTGGGCAGCACCGGTGAAGCCGCTACCCTGAGCCGGGAGGAGTGCATCAAGGTAACTGGGGCCACCGTGAAAGCGGCCAATGGCAGGGTTCCAGTTATGGCCGGCACCGGCGCTACCAGCACCCGCGAGGTTATTGAGCGCTCCAAAGAAGCCAAAAGTGCTGGCGCCAATTCGGTCATGATTGTGACCCCGTTTTATGAGATACCCAGTCAGGAGGGGCTGTATAAACACTATGCCGCCATTGCCGAAGCGGTGGACATCCCCATCTGCCTCTATAACATACCCCCGCACACCCAAGTGGAAATTGCACCCGAGACGCTGGAAAAGCTGGCCGAAATAGAAAACATCCAGGCATTGAAGGACAGCAGCGGGAACCTGAGCTACTTTGCCGAGGTGATGCGGCGGGTCGGCGATAAGATGTCGATTCTGA
>DUFF01000031.1 GCA_011174815.1 Dehalococcoidia bacterium
AAATGGTAGCTTACCATAATATGAAGAGGGCAGACTTGACGATAGCAGCCATCAAAGTGAGAAGGGATGAAGCTGCCGGGAGGCTTGGAGTATTGGAAGCAGATCCTGCCTTGAGGATGGTCGGTTTCGAGGAGAAGCCGATGCAGCCAAAAGAAATTTTAGATTACCCAGGGTATGTCTTAGCATCGATGGGAATATACGTTTTTAAACTTGGTGCTTTGATTGAAGCGCTGCGGGGGCGGGAAGAAGACTTCGGCAAAGATATTATCCCGGGAATTGCTGGCAGGGATTTCGATGTCTTCATCTATGATTATGAAAAGGAGAACAAGATACAGGATTTCACCGTCGAAGTGCAGGGTGGCAAAAGAAGCAAAATCTTGGTTGACCAAACTCGTGATTCTTCCTACTGGAGGGACGTGGGTACCATAGATTTGTACTTTGAAGCAAGTATGGACTTGGTAAGCGTTGACCCTATATTTAATCTCTATGGAGAAAAATGGCCATTTAGAACCCTCCAGAGACAATTGCCACCAAGCAAATGTATTATTGGAGGAAGCACGCAGGAGTCCATTGTTTCTGATGGTTGTATTATCAGTGGTGGACTAGTACGGAGGTCTATACTGTCTCCGAACATAATTGTGGAAAGGGATGCACTAGTAGAAGAGTCTGTCATATTCGATGACGTTGTGATTGAACCTAACGTCAGATTAAGGCGAACTATAGTTGATAAAGGAGCCCTAATTGAATCTGGTGCGTCCGTTGGCTATGATTCCGATGCTGACACAAGGAGAGGTTGTACAATATCGGAGACAGGCATAGTTGTTGTTCCCAAAGCGGCGGTCATCAAGCCGATTTAAAAGTTCAACCAAATGGAATGCGATTCCTTTTATTGGAATTCAGCTTGTCCTTGATGCAAGCGGCAAACCTGTCAACAATCCATGCATAGTAATCGGGTGGAAGTGCCTCGGGAATGACATCAGGCACTTCGTTAAAAGCATCAATGACCCACCATCTCTCTTCCTCGTCTACACACCACTCAACTACGTTAACATCCAAATCCAGCACCTGATTCAATTGCGTAGTCAATTCAGTCAATCTGTATTTCGTGTCTTCGAGAACGCCTACTTCGCCATGGAGGTAATGCCCCATTGCCAGAGGCTTGGGAATCCATTTGATGAATAGAACATCCCGTTTATCGAAACAAAATGCCCGGAAATATTCCTTGAATTTGATCAGTTGCTGTGCCATCAGTATGCGGCGAGAGCAAAGGGAGCGATACATCTCGTTCAGTTCTTCAATAGAGTTTACTACATGGACATCTTCCCAGGCATATCCGTCAAAGGGCTTCAGAATAAGTGGCAGGTCAATTTCCTCAGCAACTTGCTCAAGGGACGGCTGGGGAAATACGCACTCGGTTTCATCCATGGAAGATTGGTCGGCTAAAACAAATGTCTTGGGGAAAGACAGCCCTAGACGGCTGCCCAGATTTATTTCGACGAGCTTGTTAGTTAACGATGCCGTAAATGGATTATTGATGATATATGTCCCGTTAAGTGACAAGCTCTTCACTATTTCCTTCAGGAATGGGTAACGGAAGCTTAGTCGATCAACAATAACCCGATAGGTGCGCTCTATCGGCACTCTTTCCCCAAGTGTATGCATGAACTCTACGGGAATACCGGTCAGTTGCGAGACAACATCACTCATAAAACGGTCGCTTTTGGATTCCAGAATTCCTATAGCCATTATTCTCTCAAGATTAGTATATCTATACAATGTTCGCTCGGTCAATTGGAATTACAGGCTAACGTTGATTATCTACACCTCAAGACTTCCCCTTTGGCCTCAATCTATTCATGAGGTCGGCCAATCAGCACTGAGCAGTTAGCGTATCTGGCTACCCGCTCAGCTACACTGCCCAAAAGCAGTCTCTCAATTACGCCCAGTCCTCGGCTTCCCAGAACGACTACGTCAGGGTCATATTTGCGAGCGGCCTTGAGTATGGACTCAGCTGCCCCACCCCTAAGTATTTCAGATATAGTCTTGTAACCCAGGTTCTTGAACTGCTTCTCCACTCTGGTAATAATCCTCCTCGCGTGTCGTTCTTCCTCCGTCTGAAGTCTGGCGAGCAATTCCTCGTCGGTCTGAAAAGGCAATTTAGTTTGCTCATGAGACGATACAAGGTGTGACTGAAGAGCGGTTACCACGATTATCTCACACTTTCTTGGAAAGGTTAGGTCTAAAAGGAATTGGGTTGCTACTTGCGATTGTTCTGATCCATCAGTGGCAAGCAAGACTCGATTCATACCAAGCTTTCTCTCAGCTCCGGCATCTGGACCTGTAATGGCAATCGTCTGTCTGACCAAAAGCACGCTTCCTTTGGCATACTTCATTACCGTTTGAGTAACACTGCCAAGGCGGAAGGCGAGGGGGTCCGTCAGTCCTTTGGCTCCCATCACGATAAGGGAGGCATCAACCTCGTCAGCAGTTTTTAGAATTTCGTCAGCCGGGTTTCCCCGCCTTACCACGCTCTCTATTTTGAGCCCTGTTTTATTGAGTGCTTGAGCCGCGTCCTGTAGCAATTTCAACGCCTTCTCATGCTGCATATCCTCTCTGTCTGACACAGCCCTCAGCTTACCTAATGTAATGCCGCCGAGAAATGCATGTTCGGGCACTACAGTCATTACCGTGATATCCGTCTGAGGAGGAAGATGCAGTGCCTCTACCATTCTGGTTGCCATGTAAGAATAGTGCGACCCATCAATAGTAAGAAGTATCCTCATGTCATTTCCTTCCTTGATTGTTCAAGTACCTTTGTTGCGACTGTTCTATGACCCTGATGGCTGATTCGCGGTCCTCCCAGCTTCTACGCCTGTCTTTTTTGCCTCTAACTCTTTGTATATGGCGAAAAAGTGCTCGATCTCTTCTAGTAAATGAGGGGGAAATCCGAAAGGCGCTGGATTCAGTTCAATTCGCATCTGAGACTGGCACACGCAGTTTTTTCGTTTGTACCCACTCTGGTCATACATCTTGAATAGCCTGACAGGTTTCACCTCAATGACGCAACTGGAAAAGCAGGCTCCCGAATCAGTACCAGAGCACTGAGAAGGCCGTCGTCTTAAGCAAGTGTGTCCAGGATAAAGCCATAGTCGCTTGGGTAGTGCACAGCTGAGACCAGCATCAGCTCAAATCTTATCATTCCCTTTCTGTGTCATATTATGTTTGTTACAGCTTCCTTTAGATATTTCAAACACAATGCTGACCATCATTTCTTGTGCTTCCGCCACTTTGACACACCCTTCTCTTCACGCTTACCCTCAGGACAATCTTCTTGTTCCCATAGTGTATATGCCAAAGCCATTATTTGTTCCTCCGCAACTATAGCTGCATCTCCTGTGCTTGTAATATTTATCATTCATCAGATGTCTAAGGCTGTCATTATAATATATCCCCTCTTTCTAGTTGTTAACAAGACATTATGCTATAAACCACAGAACCTTTTTTTATCATCCTAATCGTATAATTAGGGAGAGTTGTTCCACGTTCATGGAGCAACTCTCCCGTTTTTGTTCAGGGACCTATGACCTTGGGTTATTACTATTTCTTGGTGGGTTGGCATGGCTTAGTTGGACTGCTGCCCGGTTTGGTAGGTCCACTGCCTGGTTTGACAGGTCCACTGCCTGGTTTTCCTGGCTTCATAGCCATAGAGTTCACCTCCTTTTTTCTGCAAATCAATATTTCAACTTGATGTTGGAATAATTGCAGCTCAACTCGCCTTTCCGAGTCTTAAAGGTGGTCGCCGGTCAGCTACGTAGACGGTCCCCTGACCATCCATGTACCCCTCAAAAAACAACAGTTCTGGATATCTCTTTAGGTCAAGGATCGACTTTATGGCGATATTTCGTTCTTTCGCCCGATAAGGGCTGAAGATACGGAAGCCCCTGATTGACTTTCCGTTCATAACGCCGGCATATTCAAAGCATCTTAATAAATCCAGATATTCCGGTAGCAGGATAAACCTGCGCTTCATGTATTCACGCACCTGTTTCGAAAGCTTTCTCGCTTCACCGTTTCGATTCTTCAATTTGAAGAACATGTTATATTTCACTCCCTTCAAAAATTGAAAAGTACTAGATTATGGTAAAACACTGATGATTATATTCATGCTTATATTCTACATGTATTATATTATCATGATTAATATATCATTATAATTTACAAATTGTCAACAGGTTTTTTAGTAACTGTTGAATTTTTTTAAAAGGAGGTCGCATCATGTCGGATTGGACATTTATTAATAATTATGCCGTAACGCTGAGTCTCATCGCTAAGCATCCGAATATCACTGCTCCGCAACTAGGCGAAGCAATTGGTCTTACCGAACGAACGGTGCGTAAAATAATCACCGACCTCCATATTGTGGGTTACGTCAAGAAGAAAAAAGTAGGCAATGGTATACTATTAATAGTATCAACTCTGCCATGCCGCTGTCGCATCATACGCATCGTGATGTTGCCGTAGGTGATTTTCTTGAGCTGCTGGGATGGAAAAGACCGCGGAGACAGTTGAAGAAGAAAACAGCCGGTTAGCTTGATACAGATATGAGACCAAATTCTCCTGATGTGCCTGTTACTTTTTTCCATTTAGATAGAACATAGCAAATACGTAAGTTATTATTACGTTGGAGAGAGAAACGTGTCTAACATCTTGAGGCAGTAGTCTAAAAGTATGCCTGAACATTCCATTTGGCTTTTTATATATTAGGATATGTTATGAATAATAGTCTTTTGGGTCTGAACAACAGTGAACTCCGCGCCCTCATGCGAGAGGAAGATGAATTGCCCTATCGGGGCAACCAGCTTGCCATTGTTAATAACATCGAATTCCTTACTTATATTCACGTGTTCGTTCACTTGTCCAATCTATAAACTCAATCATCCTCCTCCCCATTCCTATTAGCAGTGGTCTCAGCATACAAGCTACATGCTCGCTTGGCTCCCATATACGTGTGCCGCTTTGGAGTTCTAGTTGTTGAGCCAGCTGGTAGAAATTCTCCGGCTCGTAAAAGTACAGGAAGGGGTTTTCGAGGTATTTCTCGGGAAAGTCACAAAGGTCGCCATCGTTTTGCGGAGAAGTCCAGTGTTGACTTGCGGAAAAGTCCTTCCATAATGGTAGGAACTGTTGTTGGTGTTTAAGTAACCAAAAACGGAGGCCCATGTATCGAATCTCATCCATTTCGGTAGGGGGGCGGAGTTGACCATGGTGGCTCATCGGTGCCGGTTACCTCGTTTATTAGCTTGATGAGCTCCAACCATTTACCGGCCCAGTCATCAACCAAATCACGTTCTGCTGGCGAGTAGAGTCTTCCATTCACTCCTCGATTCGTCACCTCTTTCTTTACTTCCTGAGGAAGCCTACCACTCTGTCTACATCGTTGGTGGATGACTCTCTCAACCTCCTGACAATTCCTCGGGCTGTCCTTACGTCCTTATCCAGATGCTGCCATGTCTGAACTCCGATGTAGTCGGCGATATCTTCCGGGACATTCTCATATCTGGATAGATATCCCCGGCAAACAGAGACAAACTCCCGAAAACAGTATGGTGGGAAATAGAGTTTGGTATCAAACCGGGAAAGAAGTTCGGGAGGAATGATCTCATTGGTGTTGCCGGCGGCGAAGACATTGAGATCAAGCCTCAATCACCTGTGTCTCTTATACTTTGTTTCCAGAACATCTCCGGTTTCCATCACCGATAACAATACTGCGGTTGCGTCCATTGGTATCTTGTCTATCTCATCTAGCAGAAGTATCTTCGGCTGGTAGTTTAAAAAGGCATCAGTTAGACCTGCCCCTGATACTCTGGAGCCAGTTGCCGGGAATGTGCCGCTGAGACGTCCTAACTCCAGCAGGAATAGAGACTTGGCGGTGGCAGGTGGCCCTATCAGGAGATAGTGACTTTTCCTTCCTTCTCTGAGAGTGAACCTGATCTCGTCTTTAAGGTCGTTGTAGCCGATAATGCAGACAAACAAACTATCTGGAATGTCTAGCTTCGCAGCAGGGACTATTGACAGTTCCTCTCTTCTGCCTAAAGCCTCCTTAATCACCGCTCTGCCTATCAGAGAATAGTAAGTTGAGCTATTTGTTGAGAAGACGATTGAAACAAGCCCCGCATTTAGAAGTGAGCGTATCCTTGTAGCAGTGATTCCCACATCGGTCCACTCCCAGGAGACATCGGTGCTTTGACCTGAAACATCTTTTGACCAGTCATGTGGGGCGTGCTTTTCCTCGTATTCGATGAGATACCGAAGTAGCCCCTCTTTTCCTGGGTCTTCGGCAATCTTCAAGGCCACCGCCGCAAGGCATTCCTCGTGAACCATCCTGGACGCCTCTCCATAGCCCGGGACAAGAGAGCCTTTTGCAATGTCTTGGAAGCAAATCTTGCAGAGTGCCATCTCACCACCTCATTAAGTTAGGCTGCCTCTGATTAAATATACCACATAACAAACATATCCCTGAGATGTGCCTTTATCAAAGTAAAAAGTGGTGAACACATGCGAGCAAGCCCTTTGACCGCAGCCGACATCTCCTGTGCACCCATGACTGAATGACGTGTCACATTCCTTGGCAAGATTAGGCAACCACAATTTATTTTTCGTTGTAACGCCAGTATGACCAGCTTCAGCAGATCAAGCTCCACTCGTTCGGCTTGACCAGTTCCTAATTCCACCCCGACTTTGTCTTCACCTGATACGATCACGAAATCCACAGAGTGTGCTGACCCAGGACTTACCATCACTTCACTGTGCAAATTCGTTCCCAATTTGACAAGTGCTTCAGCCAGAAGTCTGTTGGCCCGTATGCCCTGGCAGCCTCTGGGCAATTGTCCCATTGCACATGCGAGGTTATCCAACTAACCGGGATGTTCTGTAGGACCTATTGTGGCGCACGTAAATTGGTACAAGCTCTCAATGCCAGTAACCGTGACCTTATCCGCCATACACCAATCATAACTCATTTTATGATAATAATCTACTATCATCTATTATTATCTATTTGTGCCTAATTGCTTTCGGTTGAGTAATCTATGTTCTAGCTCAATGATGACGGAGGCAATAGTGGCCGAGGAAGAGAAAACCAAGAGCCCACGAGGTGTGGAGCGAATATTTCTAACCTTTCAGGAAACCCAGGAGTTCTTAGGGGTTAGCCATCAAACTCTTTACAAACTGATGCAGCAGGGGTTGCCATCGCACAAGATCGGGAAGAAACGGGTCTTCCTCAAAGATGATCTTATCCAGTGGATCAAGGAACACTAGGGAAGTCCGGATTCGCATCACAATAGACAATATTGTTGACTGAGCTACGTTTTTCACGAAGCCGTATCTCGCCGATGTCTTTAGACGGTGCTTGTCAATTCGTATTTGCGGTTTACCATATGGTTTGCTACATCGTTTAACCTATCGTTTACCATGTATGGTTTACCCGGTTATAACAGAGATTTTTCTCCCCGAAATGGAGGCTAGGAGAGGGGGGAGGGGCCCCCTATTGACAAGCACAGAAAATGCAAGAAGTCTATTTTATATTCAGCCGAAGAAAATGTAGCGCGAATGATTTATTAGTTAAGCGAATAATTAATGACCTGTTTGGATTCTTCTCCTGATCTATTCCCCGAAAATTTAGCATTATGACTGGCCCAGAAAAGAGGCCAAGTCTAAGACTGAGAAATCTCTCGATTAAAATAGCCTATAAGTTGGAGTAAGGTCACGCCAATAAATAGGAGATAGACTAACTGGCCTTGGAGAGACCTACGACAAACTTCACCGTCAATAGTTTACTTTCACTTCAAAGGAGAGGGGGAGGGTTATGAGAGAGGGGCTTCGCCCCTCTAAAACTCCCTTTTTGTATTGTAGTTCTCTTTGACTCCCCTTTTAATATTTCCTTAAGCTTTCTCCCTCAGCTGCGGGAACAGGATAACTTCTCTGATTGATTGCTGGTTGGTGAGCAGCATCACCAGGCGGTCTACGCCCACGCCCAGGCCGCCGGTGGGCGGCATACCGTATTCCAGTGCCAGCAGGTAGTCCTCGTCAATGGTCCAGCTTTCCTCGTCCTTTTCGTGGCGTTCCTTCTGCTGCTGGACGAAGCGCTGCCGCTGCTCTTCGGGGTCGTTGAGCTCGGAGAAGGCATTGGCGATTTCCATGCCGCCGGCAAAGGCCTCGAAGCGCTCCACCACTCGCTCCTCGCCGGGCTTGGTCTTGGCCAGCGGCGACATCGATACCGGGTAGTCCTTGATAAAGGTGGGCTGGATGAGTCCCGGCTCGACGAAGGTAGAAATGAGCTCGTCCACCAGCTTGGCCCAGTTCTTCTGTGGGTCAACCTCAAGCCCAATTGCCTTCATCTTGTCCCTCATCCGGTCCCTCAGCCCATCGGCGGTGGGGTAACTGACGAAGTCAATGCCGCTGTAATGCTCGACGGCTTCACGCAGGTTGAGGCGCGGCCAGGGAGGCTTGAAGTCTATCTTGTAATCGCTGTACTTTACCCTGGTGGTACCTGTCACCTTTTTGCTGACCCAGGCCACCATCTCCTCGAGCATGTCCATCACGTCATTGTAATCGGCGTAGGCTTGGTAGCTTTCCAGCATGGTGAACTCGGGGTTATGTTTTGTCGAAACTCCTTCATTGCGGAAGATGCGTCCCAGCTCGTAGACCCGGTCCAGACCACCGACAATAAGCCGTTTGAGGTGAAGCTCCGGGGCGATGCGCAGGTAGAAGTCCTGGTTTAGGGCGTGGTGGTGGGTGACGAAGGGGCGGGCCAGGGCACCGCCCGGCGACGGCTGCAGCACCGGAGTCTCCACTTCAATGAAATCGCGCTCGTTGAGAAACTGTCGCATGGCATTGATGACCTGGCTGCGGGTCTGGAATGTTAGCTTGGTCTCCGGGTTGCTGATGAGGTCGAGGTAACGCTGGCGATATCTGGTGTCGACATCGCTGAGGCCGTGCCATTTTTCCGGCAACGGTTGCAGCGACTTGGCGAGCAGGTTCATTTTCTTCACAGCAACGGTCGGCTCGCCGGTTCGGGTGCGCAACACCTGCCCCTCCACGCCGATAAAATCGCCGATATCCAGTTCTTTAAAGAGCTGTGCCTGTTTTCTGGGGAACTTGTCCGTGTCCTGAAAAAGCAGCTGTATCTTGCCCGAGCCGTCGCGTACATCGGCAAAGGCGCTCTTGCCCATACGTCTGATAGCCATTATCCGGCCGGCAATACTGACCTGCTTCTCCTCCTTCTGCCCGGCTTCATTCTGCTCGAGGAGAGCGATCGCTTCCTCAGTGGTGTGGCTGCGCTGGTAGCGGTGCGGGTACGGGTCGATGCCTTGCCCGCGAAGCCTTTCCAGCTTCTCGCGGCGCTGCTGGGTAATGCGGTCCAGTCTGGTCGTCATTTCTGCATCTATAGGATTAAAGTTAAAGGCGTGAAAACGCTATGCCATTATAACATTTTTCACTTGCCCAAAGTATACTCAAATGTCCTGTACGTATTGACATAGCAACGTTCGGTGCTATAATTCGTGCCATAAAGAGGGATGTATTGTGGACTTTAAATAGCAGGTATTACGTATTGTGAGAAATCCATTTAAAGTATTTAATTGGGCTATTAAATCAGTTGATGAAATAATAAAAGAAGAGGGTTGCTCGTTATTAATCCTTTTTGGTGGTTTTTTAATACTATTTGGCATTATTATTTTACCCATTGGGACTATTTATGCGTCGGTAGTTTCAATAAGTAGCTGGATTAAGGGCGAATTCAATATTGGTAACTTTTTTGCATTATTACTGTCGTGGTTTATATTCTTGTTCGTATATTTATTATTATTTATTTTCATTGGAACAGTCTTCTAAATAATTACTAATAAAGGTTATTTTATCTGTTGACGCAGCGTATAAAGCCAGGCGGCCGACCTGACTTCCTGCTCCAGGAGGTATTTGAGGTAATTGCTCAGGACAATCTCCAGTTCCCGGGAAAGTTCAGCGTCTATTTTCAGACGTTCCACCGTGCTGTAGTCGCTGTCCTGAAGAAGACGCAGCACCTTCTGGGCGTTCAGGGAAAGGGGGTAGCTTGATGGGTGGTTTACCGCGCAGTCCGGGCATAGCATGCCACCGGAACTCGGGCTGAAAGAGTTGACCACCGGTTCCAGCGGTTTCTGGCAGGAGACGCACTGGTGAAGCTGTGGCCGGTAGCCGACTTCATCGAGCAGATGCAGTTCGAAATAACGCAATGTCAGCTCTCTGTTGCCTGTCCGGCATAGCTGCTCCATCGTTTCCCGCAGCAGCTGGAACAGGGCGGGGTTCTCAACATTGTCCGCGGTAAACTGGTTGACCAGTTCAATGACATAAAGTCCGAAGGAGGTGAGCCACAGGTCGCTCTTCAGAGGCAAAAAGCTATTGATGGTCTGGCTGCCGATTATGGTATCCAGATTGCGTCCTCTGGCCAGCGAGACCTGGCTGTAAGTAAGAAGCTCCAGGTGTCCGGCCATCTTGCTTCTTGTTTTGCGGACGCTTTTGGCAAAGGCCTGAATCTTGCCGAGATTTGGCGTATAGAAGGTGAATATGACGTCGGCTTCTCTCAGCCTGGTCTTCTTGATAATGATGGCCTCTGTCTGATAGGTGCGCGGTTTTGACATTTCAGTGGCCTATTCCTGTATTCCACGTTCCCGATGTACGCTCACCAGATAGCGGATTACACCCCGCAGCGCTTTCCAGTCGATGATAATATGAACCAGTGTGACGGCGATGGTGGCCACCGCCACCCAGAAATGAATATCGCCCCATTCGCTTTTGGTCAGGTCGAAAAGCAAAGGCTGCTGGCCGGAACGCTGGCCGGAAGGTGCTGCCCAGATGAGAATACCGGTAAACGTAACCAGCGCCCACACGATGAGCAGCAGTATCGCGGTTACGGCTCGAATATAGACTTTAACTTTAATAGAGCGTCTTGTCGTCACATTAATCTCCTGTACTGAGTGGCAAACGATTTATATTATTTTGTTGGAATTTTTCCGTGCCAGGATGTATAGCAGGACGTGAGTGTGCGGGCCTTCGCCGTGGTCCTCATAGTCTTCGGTAATTCCAGATTCAATTGTTTGAAAATCCTGGAAATAATCGTGCAGCTCTGCCTCGGTGAAGTGGTGCACCGGCCTTCCCGGTCGGCTCTCAAACGTGTTCTTCTCCACTTCCTGGCCCCTGCCAAAGCTTGGCTCTCTTTCCGAGAATGCGGTAAAGAACAGCAGCCCGTTATCTTTTACTTTTTCGGCGCACTGCTGCAGACATAAGAACCTCTCCTCTTCACGGAAGAGGTGTAGAACATTATAGCAATATACGGCGTCAAACTGGCCAGGAACCATAGACATGTCCAGGACGGAGCCGTTATAAGCCCTGGTCTGCGGGTCATATTCCCTGGCCATCTCACAGGCGGTATCCGATATTTCAAGTCCGGTGACTTGAAAACCTGATTCGCTGAACGGCTTTGTGTTTCGCCCGTAACCGGAGCCGGGCACGAGGATTTTCTTTGCCTCATCCTTGCGGAATATTTCGATGGCATATTCGGCGGTCGGGCTCGGCGCCGTGCCCCACACGTAGCCCTCTTTCTGAAATCGCTTATTCCAGTAGGCTTTTTTATCCATAATCAAATTCAAGTCTTCCTTAAACCAGACATTATGATAGTATTTCGGGATTATGGAGAAGGCCGCCAGTTTTTAAGGGCTTGGTATAAATGGTGCAAACCAGAACCTAAAAATCCTGCCTGCCTTCAATGGCCCGGGTGAGCGTCACGTCATCGGCGTATTCCAGCTCGGTGCCGAAGGGCAAACCGCGGGCGAGGCGGGTGACCCTGATGCCCAGTGGCGTTATCAGGCGGCTGAGGTACATGGCGGTCTGTTCCCCTTCAAGGTTGGGATTGGTAGCCAGGATAACCTCCCTGACCGAGCCGTTCTTCAGGCGTTCCATTAGCTCCTTCACCCTGATGTTTTCCGTGCCGATGCCTTCAGTTGGGGAGATGGCTCCGTGCAGAACGTGGTACATACCATGATAAATACCGGTGTGCTCCATGGCCAGAATGTCCTGGGGTTGCTCCACGATGCAGATTTGGCTGTGGTCGCGCCTGTCGTTGCGGCATATCGGGCAGGGGTCAGTCTCGGTTACGTTGCAGCAGGTCGAGCAGAGGGTGATTTTTTGTTTCAGGGAAAGGATGGCTTCGGCGAGATATTTGCTCTGCTCATCTCCGGCGCGCAGCAGGTGGAAGACGATGCGCTGGGCACTCTTTGGCCCGATGCCGGGCAGCTTGCTGAATTCCTGAACGAGGTTATCTATCACATCGGCGTGGGGAAGAGTATTCTGGTCCAATGCGGTATCTCCTTCGATTTTTTAGGTTAGACCGGGAATTTTCAAACCGCCGGTAAGGCCTCCGAGGTGCTTGGCCGCCGCTTCCTGTGACTTGGTCAGGGCTTCACCGACCGCGGTCAGCACCAGGTCCTGAAGAAGCTCAACGTCTTCCGGGTTTACCACCTCGGGTGATATTTCGACCGACTGTATTTTCTGCTGCCCGTTCATGGTGACTTTGACGGCACCGCCCCCGGAGCTGCCTTCAATGGTCAGGCTGCTTAATTCCTCCTGGGCCTGGGCCAGTTTGGCCTGGATTTTCTGGGCCTGCTGCAACATGAACTTGTTCATTTCTCCTCCGATTCAATTATCTGGGCACCTATTTTCAGGGCTTCTTCTATCAGGTGGTTTGCCTCCGGTTCGTGAATACAGCGGATGCGGCAGGCACGGCCCAGACAATTGCTGATGATTTGTTCCGCTATCTTCTGGTTTTCCGTTTTCTCCATACTTTCCTTATGCAGCGGGAACCTGAAAGACAGGATAACGGTATTATTTTCAATGGCCTTTGGCTTGGCGCTCCTGAGCAGGGCAGCGGCGGCGGTGCGGCTCATGCTGGAAGGGGCGTCCCGGATGAACTGCAGCCAATGCAACTGCAGATATTCAATTTCTTCCTCACCGCTTCCAGCGGAGACTGCGGGAGCAAGCTCTACCGGCGTCGGCGCAGGTTCCGGTTCAACCTTTTCCTCTTCAGCTTCTGGCGTCGGGGCTGGTTCTGGCTCTGGCTCGCCTTTTGCCTTCTCCGTTGGTTTAAGTGTACGGTCTCCTTTAGCGACCGCTGGTTTGGCCGCGGGTAGCGGCGTTTCCGAGGCTGCGGGTCTGACCGGCTGGCGTATCTCAGGTTCAACCCTGGCTGGCGGCGGTTCTTTACCAAGGGGCAGGGTTGCGTCCATCAGGGCCAGTTCCAGTGGCAGCGTGGAGTAATTATCGAGGCTGAAGTCGAGCTGCCCGAAGAGCTTTACCGCTTTCAATATCTGGGGCAACGAGGCTTTGCCGGCCATTTCCTTCAATTCTGCAATATCCTCGGCCGGAAGGTCTATTGAGTCATCGGAGCCGGTTTTCACCAGGAGCAGCGCCCTGAGGTATTCCACCAGCTCACGATTGAACTGGCGCAGGTCAAGACCATCACTGTTGACGCCGTTTATGGTAGATACTCCGGCAGCGACATCGTTATCAACGATATGCCTTACCATCTCTTTGGCCCGCCAGTCGCCGGTAATGCCCAGAATAGTCTGTACCTGCTGCAAGGTGACTTTCTTGCCGTAGTAGGTAGTCAGCTGTTCCAGAAGGTTTTCAGCGTCTCGCAGGCTGCCGGTGGCGGCCCTGGCGATGAGCCGCAGCGCCTCTGGCTCGATTTTAATGGTCTCTTTCTTGCCGATATCGGTTAATTTTGTCACCACATCGGCCTGGGAGATGCGCCGGAAATCAAAGCGCTGACAACGTGACATGATGGTGGGCAACACTTTGTGCACTTCGGTGGTGGCCAGGACGAAGATGACATGCGGCGGCGGCTCTTCTAGGGTTTTGAGCAGAGCATTGGAGGCACTGGTGCTCAGCATGTGTACTTCATCAATGATGTAGACTTTATAGCGTGCTTCATTCGGCGCGTAATTGACCCTTTCCCTGAGGTCGCGGATACTATCGACGCCGGTATTGCTGGCGGCATCGATTTCGATGACATCCAGAGCCCTGCCTTCGGTGATTGCCTGACACATCTCGCAGGTATTGCAGGGTTCGCCTTTGCCTTCGTTGGTGAGACAGTTAACCGCTTTGGCCAGAATGCGTCCGGTGCTGGTTTTGCCGGTACCGCGCGGACCGCAGAAAAGGTAGGCATGGGAGACGTGGCCACCGCTCAGGGCATTTTGCAGCGTCTTGGTAACCGGTTCCTGTCCGACTACTTCCGCCAGGGTCTGTGGACGCCACCGACGGTAAAAGACCTGAGAAGCCATTTTATCTATTATAACCTATCTGCAAAGGGGTTTCTAGGCGGTTG
This sequence comes from Dehalococcoidia bacterium, assembly GCA_011174815.1. Lineage (GTDB taxonomy): Bacteria > Chloroflexota > Dehalococcoidia > Dehalococcoidales > RBG-16-60-22 > E44-bin89. Next base: position 14,411 of record DUFF01000031.1, read on the forward strand.
CAGTCCACTGTGAAGTCAGGTCTCGGACATGGAATACGAGCGTTTATAACTTGCAAAAATAAAAAGCCAGCTTTACCGCTTTGGGCTCACTGCCTTTCTGCCGTAAAGCTGGCTTGCCGGTCTAGCTTGCTTCAGGAGAGCAGGGAGGGAATATCTTTGGAGGCATCTTCAATGGCTCTCAGTTTGATCTCGGTTTCCTCCTGCCGCTTCTTGAATTCGGGGATAAGGGTTGTCGACTGGGCGTAGTAGCTTCTCACTTTTTCCACATCGCTAAGCTCAGACAGGATGACGGTAACATCGAGCATGCCTCTCTCCCTTGGATAATCTCCGTTTCTGATCAGAGCTTCTGGAGCTATATCCCTCATATAATCGCCAAGAGCTTTGACCATATCCATGTTCATCTCTTTGCCGGGTGCCGAGATGAGGTACAGGGCTCGTTTTGAATCCACGGGATTGCACTTTAAGGAAAGCTCACTTATGGCCTCGTCCATGGCTTGAACGCCCTTGAGGGTTTCATCGCCTTTGGCCCTGAAATCGCGCCTTGACTCCCGGCGGAACCTGATGAGAGGGATATCCGACTTGCCGTAACCGATTACCGTCCAGCCCACCAGCGTCTGGATGATATCGCCGGCGTCGAGTACCTTTGAGGCAATGTACTTGGCCTTCTTCTCCTCGCCGGCACACAGAATGTTGTAGAATGGCTCCGCTATCATAGTGTTTATTTTGGCGATATTACCCTTGATGGAAGAATCCTTGCGGACGAACCTCTGGTTATCCACCAGAAATACGGCATCAGCTACTGAGTATGAGGATTTGAGGCAGGTGGCCGTATTGTAAATGGTCCTGTCCTCGGTGGTTTCTTCGTGCTCGAAGGGCAGGACAATGAGGTTGTAAATGGGCTTGTCCGCATAACGTTCTTTGATATGCTGCGTCATTACGGAGATTGACCCGGAGCCGGTGCCACCAGCGGCACTGGCGATAAACAGGAAGGCGTCTGTCTCAAAGAAACGCTTCGTGGTCCTTATCGCGTCGATTACCTTGTCGCCGTCCTCTCTGGCGATTTCCGCACCGAGCTCATTTATTTTGCCCACTCCATGCCCACCGGTCTTGCGACTGCCAATGAGAATTCTGTGCTGGTAGTCCTTTCTGACGCTTGTGAGTCCACTCAAATCAGCCGCATCAGCGTTTACTGCATAGCAGCCGGTAACTATTTCAATGCCACGCTGGCTCCTCGCTTTCTTATTCAATCGGGCGAACTCATCTGCAATTCGACCACCGCACTGTCCGAAACCTACAACTACTAGTTTCATAGCTCACCTCTAATATTTATCGAGTTATGTTATTTTAAACACACTTACCATTTATTGTCAATCACTTTATCGCCAACAAGCATAGATATTCCTAGTAAGAAGGTACCTGGTAATAATGTCGTGGTTGATATAGAGCGTATGCCTGCTAAGGCATCATTTTTTATTTTAGAAGCTCTCTTATTCCATAAAAAATGTTGAAAAACTGTAATGCCTATATTAGAATTGTGTAAAACAATTTGGTATGGGGGCAATGGCAAGAGAGGCACCATCACGCGAAGTATTGGAAGGTTCCGGGCACGATATTAGTGCCTTGGAGCAGGCGGCAGCACGAGCGGAGCAGCTGAGCCGCGCCGCTATGCAGGCGGCAGGAGCAACTACTCAGGCGGCTCATGATGCGATAAAACGTGCTGAGAAAATGAGCCTGGAGGCGAAAGAGGCTGCCGAGGCAGCTGGTAGAGCCGTGGAAGAGGCGATACAGCGTGTTGAAGCGATAAATCGTGAGACCAAGGAAGGCGCTGAAGCTGCTATTAGAGCCGCCGAAGAGGCGATAAAACGAGCCGAAGGAACGGCTCGCACGCCAAAGGAAGCAGCCAAAGCAATCACCAAGCGTTTTCAGGAAGCGATCGATCGTGCCGAGGAGATAAGCAAGGAGGCTATGGAGGCAGCGGAGGCGGCATATGTTGCTTCAGAAGAAGGGTTGAATCGTGTCAGCGAGATAAGCAGCGAAGCCAAAGAAGTCTCTGAGTCCGCGACCAGAGCAGCTAAAGAGGAACTTAGTAAAGCTGAAGAAGCTGGTCGTATTGCCAGAGAGGCATCCGGGGAATCCATCAAGGCAGCCAGGGAAGCTTCCAGCACGGCGGAAAAAGTCAGCCAGGAAGCCAGAATAGCCGCTGAGGCATCCATAAAGGAAGCCAGAGCCGCCGCCGTCAGGGCGGAAAGGGCCAGCCGGACGACAAAGGAAATGGCGGAAGCGGCATCACAAGCGGCTCAGGAAGTAGCTATCAGGGCAGAAAAAATTAGTGCCGATGCTAAAGGACTTGCCGAAGCATCATTGCGAGCCTCGCAAGAGGCAATTATCCGCGCTGAGGCGATAAGCAAAGATATGAAGTTGACAGCAGATAATTCCGCCCGGGTTTCACGGGAAGCAATAGGCAGAGCCGAGGTGATAAACAAGGAAACCAGGGCAGCCATAGAGGAGGCTACCAGGATTACCAGAGAAGCCGTTGAGTCTGCAATTGTGGCCTCAAAGGAAGCTGCGGAGGTTTCATCCAGGGAGTCACAGGAAGCAACCAGTCGGGCAGAAGCCGTAAGAAATGAGATAAAAGCGGCACATGATGAGCTAGTTCAGGTATTTCAGGAGACTCTTGAGCGTGTTGAGGTGATGAGCCGGGAGACACTGGAAAGAGTTGGAGAAGTGGTCAAAACCACACAGGAAAGGGCCGAAGAAGCAGCCAGGACCTCGGTAGAAGCGATAAGTCGTATTGAGCAGGTCGGTCAGGAATCCAGGGAAACCGCCGAAGCCTCCGCCCAAGCAGCTCAGGAAGCTGCTGAAGCGGCGATCAAAGCTGCCCAAGAAGCTGCCGATGCATCAACTGCCACCTCGCTGAAGGCAATAAGCCGGGCTGAAGAAATTGGACGGGAAGCCAAAGAAACCAACGAGGCGACAGCGCAAGCAGCTCAAGAAGCAATTGATGAAGCGGTGCGTATTGCCAAGGAGGCAGCTGAGGCAGCTACTAAAGCCTCTGAGGAGGCGATGAGTAAGGCGGAGGCCATCGGCAAGGAAACCAAGGATACTGCTGATGAATCGATCAAAGCAGTGAAGGAAGCTACCCGGTTAGCTACCAGCGCTGCCAGAGAGGCGGCTGAGACTTCGGTAAAGGCCTTTGAAGAGGCCATAAGCCGGGCTGAGTTAATAAGCCAGGAGACGAAAGCGACTGCGGAAGAGTCTTCGAGGACAGCTAAAGAAGCTACCGAGACCACAGTACAGGCTGCCAGGGAGGCAACCGCTGAAGCAACAAGGGTTGCCAGAGAGGCAGCGGAAACAGCCATAAAAGCGTTCCAGCAGGCCATAATTCGCGTTGAAATATCCGGCAAGGAAGCGAGGGAAGCAGCGGAAGCGTCACTGAAGGTTTTTGAAGAGATGGTCGGGGAAGCGGAGAAGCCCAGTGAAAAGGAGAAGGAGGTTGCCGGGGTGGTAGAGGAAACTGACGACGATACTGCCGAGGCAAAGCTCAAAGCGTTTGCCCAAGCAGTTAGCAGGGCTAAGGAGTCCAGCAATAAGGGAAAGTCAAAAGCGGGGGAGCGCAAGGGTAAGGAAAAGATAGAGGCGCGTTTGGACTTTCTGGCCCGTATGTATGAGACTAAGAAAAACGAACCGAGTAGCGAAGATAGTGCGGCTGAGGAGGATGAAGAAACGGAAAAATAAATCGCGCGGTAGCCAATCACATCTAAGTGTATCAGTAATATTAATGCAGGAGGTACTCGATGGCGAATCCAAAGCAATCAGCCAAGAAGGTCGGTGAGGAAACCGAAGAAGTAGTTGAGGAAGCGGTCGAAGCTGTTCCTGAAGAAGTTGAGCAGGCCAGTGCCCAAATGGAAGCCCAACCACCCAAGCCGCTTGAAGAAGTGTTGGGGCAGGCAGAGAGGGCCTACGCTGCTTTCATGGAGGCGCAGCGACAGGTGGCCAATGCCTATCGGGCCAATGAGCAACAAATCGCACAGGCTTACAAACGTGCCGAGCAACAGGCGGAAAAAGCCTGCAATGAGATGGTTAAAGAGGCGATGAGGGCGCGCGATGAGTCTATAGCGACCGCGCTCAAAGCGCGTGATGATGCCGTCTCCCAAGCAGAAAGAGCGTTCAAAAGGGCAAAGGATCAGGCAGAGAAGGAACTGGAGGCAACGGTAGAGGAAGCTTCGAAAAAGAGAGAAGAAGCACTTGCGCAGGCCTGGCAACTCCGTGAGGAAACTGTGGATCAGGCCTGGAATATTTACGCCAAGCTATCACGATAAGTACAGCCGTAGGGCAATTCGAGTACTTCCTGTTTCGACTGATACAATTGTGCGCGATTGGTAGTTTAACAAAGTTTAATAATCAGATCAAAGACGGGATATCTTTGAGGGTGACCTCTATTCCCCGGTATTTGTCTTCGATACCTTCCTGCCGCTTCTTCAGTGCGGTAATGAGGCTGATAGTTTTGGTAAAATAGTTCCTTACTTTTTCCACGTCACTGAGTTCCGACAGAATAACTGTAACATCGAGCAGTCCTTTTTCCCTGGGATAATCGCCGCTTCTGATGACCGCTTCCGGGGTGAGGCTCTTGAGGTAGGTGCCGAGCTCTTTGATAAGGTCGACATTCATTTCCTTGGGCGGGGCGGATACTAGGTAAAGAGCTCTCTTGGAATCTATGGGATTGACTTTGAGCGAGAGGCCGCTGATAGCTTCGTCCATGGCCTGAATTCCCTTTTGCGCTTCCGAGGCCTTGTTCCGGAAATCGCGTGTCCGGGTCAGGATTTTCTTGGCCAGCGATATTTCAGATCGCCCGTAACCGATGGCGGTCCAGCCGGTCAGTGTCTGTATAATGTCGCCGGCATCAAGTATCTTCGCCCCGATGTACTGGTGTTTCTTCTCCTCGCCAGCGCAGAGTAAATTATAAAACGGGGCCGTAATCAGGGAGTTAATTTTGGATAAGTTGCTCCGGATCGAAGCGTCTTTCATCACATATCTCTGGTTATCAACCAGAAAGACGGCATCGGCTACGAGATAGGTTGATTTCAAACACGTGGCCGCATTGTATATGGTCCTTTCCTCGGTGGATTCCTCATGTTCGAAGGGCAGGATTATAAGATTGTAAACTGGCTTATCCACATAGCGTTCTTTGATAAGCTGGGTGATAACGGGAAGCGAGCCTGAGCCAGTGCCTCCGGCGGCCCCCGCGATCAGCAGGAATGCATCTGCTTCTGTGAAACGCTTGCTTGTCCTTATGGTCTCAATTATCTTATCGCCATCCTCTTTGGCGATCTCGGCACCGAGTTCGTTAATTTTGCCGACACCGTGCCCCCCGGTCTTCCGGCCGCCAATAAGGATACGATGCTGATAATCCGGTTTGATGCCGGTCAGGCCGCTGAGGTCGGCAACATCAGTATTAACGGCAAAGGCGTTGGCGATGATGTCAATACCACGTTGGACATGAGCCCGGCGATTCAGTCGGGCGAATTCATCAGCAATTCGACCGCCACACTGTCCAAAACCAACTATAATTAGTTTCATTTTTTAGCTTATTTTTTGACTTGTGTTATTTTAGGCATTATTTCCCTGTAATGTCAATGATGGACTATTGTTAAATATACCCTTAATGCAGAGTGAATGGGAAATCGGTGCGTACATGGGCTAGAAAAAAGTCCTTCCCTCAAAAGTAATACCCATTTATTTAGAGTCCCGATAATGGCTTACCCCTTTTTCTTAACATTGATAGCTAATTTTTTGGTCTTTTTTACAGCCCCTTGTCCGCGATGAAGGCGGTCAGGTCAGCCAGGCGGCAGCTGTAGCCCCACTCGTTGTCGTACCAGGCAAGAACTTTGACCATATTATCGCCGATGACCATAGTGCTCAGAGCATCAACGATGCTGCTGGCGGGATTGCCTTTGAAGTCCATGCTGACCAGCGGTTCCTCGCAGTATTCCATAATGCCGGCCAGAGGACCTCTGGCCGCGGATTGGAATGCTTGGTTAACCTGCTCTACGGTTACCTTCTGCTTCAAATCGGCGACGAAGTCTATGACCGAGACGGTGACCACCGGGATGCGGAAGGCCATACCGTGCAGTCTGCCCCTAAGCTCGGGAATGACAAGGGTGACGGCGCGGGCGGCACCGGTGGTGGTGGGAACGATGTTAACGGCGGCGGCGCGTGCCCGGCGCAGGTCACTGTGCACCATGTCCTGGATTCTCTGGTCATTGGTGTATGCGTGGATGGTGGTCATGAGCCCCTTATCCACGCCGAAGACATCGTGGAGCACCTTGACCACCGGGGCGATGCCGTTGGTGGTGCAGGAGGCATTGGAGACGATGGTGTGCTTCGCCGGGTCATACTTATCCTCGTTGACGCCGAGGACGATGGTGATATCCTCGTTCTTGGCCGGGGCGGAGATGATTACCTTTTTGGCGCCTCCCTTGAGGTGGGCGGCGGCTTTGGTGGCATCGGTGAAAAGGCCGGTAGACTCGATGACAATATCGACGCCGTGGTCGCGCCAGGGTATGCTGGCGGGGTCCCTTTCCGAGATGACCTTTACCTTATGGCCGTCAACGGCAATGGCACCCTCGACGGCGGCCACAGTGCCCGGATAGGGCCCGTAGGTGCTGTCCCATTTCAGCAGGTGGGCATTGGTAGCCGTATCGGCGAGGTCGTTAATGGCCACCACTTCTAGTTCACCCTTGTGGTACTGGTTGATGGTGCGAAAAGTCAGCCGGCCGATGCGGCCGAAACCATTGATCCCAATTCTAGTGGACATCTTATTCCCTCCCCTCATTCTAAATTTAACAAAGTGCTACCGCTCTGTCTTCAAATGGATGAATGCCCCCATTCCGGCAAATCGGGCTGACTGCCCCAGCTCATCCTCTATCCGGAGAAGGCGGTTGTATTTGGCGGTGCGTTCAGAGCGGCAGGGAGCCCCCGATTTAATCTGCCCGGCATTGAGGCCAACCGCCAGGTCGGCAATGGTCGTATCTTCAGTCTCTCCCGAACGGTGGCTGACGATGGCCGTCCATCCTGCTTTCTGCGCCATCCTGATGGCAGCGATTGTTTCCGTAAGCGTGCCAATCTGGTTGGGCTTGATGAGGATGGAGTTGGAAGCTCTAATTTCAATACCCCGGCGCAACCGGCTGACGTTGGTGGTGTAGAGGTCGTCGGCAACCAGCTGCACCGTTCCTCCCAGTTTCTCGGTCATCAACTTCCATCCGTCCCAGTTGTCCTCATCCATGCCGTCTTCGATGCTGATAATCGGGTAGGCTTTCACCCATTTGACATAAAAATCTATTATCTCCGCCGAGCTAAGTCTGGTACCTTCGCGTTTCAGCACATATTGGCCATCTTGGTAAAGTTCACTGGCGGCCGGGTCAAGGGCAATAAAGCAGTCTCTACCGGGCTGGTAGCCGGCTTTCTCGATTGCCGCCAGGACGGCTTCGATAGCGTCCTTATTTGAGGGCAGGGAGGGGGCGAAACCTCCCTCATCGCCGATGTTGGTGCTGAGCCCCTTATCCTTCAGGAATTTTTGCAGCGAATGGTAAACCTCGGTGCCCATCTGCAGGGCCTGGTTGAAGCTGTGAGCTCCCGCAGGCACCACCATGAATTCCTGGAAGTCCGTGGAATTAACAGCGTGTTTGCCGCCGTTCAGGATGTTCATCAATGGTACCGGCAGGGTATAGTCACTGGCTTTGCCAAGATAGCGGTAGAGTGGCATATCCAGGGAGCTGGCTGCAGCATGGGCCACCGCCAGCGATGTTCCCAGAATGGCATTGGCGCCGAGGCAGGATTTATTATCGGTGCCATCAAGCTCGATAAGTTTGCGGTCGATGGCTTCTTGGTCGACGGCGGCCATCCCCTTGATGCTAGGTGAGATATGCTCGTTGATATGGTTTACCGCCCGTAGGACGCCTTTACCGCCGTATCTTTTTTTATCCCCATCGCGTAGCTCCATCGCTTCATGGGTGCCGGTGCTGGCCCCGGAGGGCACCGCTGCTTGCCCCACTGTTCCATCGGAAAGCGTTACCGCTGCTTCCACTGTCGGGTTGCCCCTCGAATCGAGGATTTCCCGCCCTTTAACCTGCTCGATGATGGCATCCTTGCTCATACTGAATCCTTAAAGCTGGTTAGCTGTCATATTGAGCGCTTTATTTACCGCGTCGGCCGGATTCTGGGCGGGAACAATGGAGTTATCCGGCTGGCCGTTTCGTGACAGCGACCAGGTGTTCAGGCCGATGACCGGTATATCATTGCGCAAGGCGTGGCCGATTTCGGACAAGGTGCCGTAGCCACCGCCGATGGCTATCACCGCCCCGGCGCTTTTCACTATAATCACGTTCCTCACTTCCCCCATACTGGTAACAATTGGAATCTGCACGTACGGGTTGGCCGTCTGGCGGCTGCCTCCGGGGAGAATGCCCACGGTCAGTCCATCCTCGGCGCTGGCGCCTTTGCAGGCGGCTTCCATGATGCCGCCCAACCCCCCGCAAATGAGAATGGCGCCCTTTCTGGCCAGCTCACGCCCCACCTCTTCCGCCAACCTGGACTCCTCTGGCGTGCAGTCGCTGCCACCAATGACGGCGATAAACCGTTTCTGCTCTGTCATCTCCGGGGGATACAATTACATAATTATATCATTTAGCCTGTGCTATGGTAAAGAAAGATAGAGGGTATAGGTGTTCTCTAGTTATACCGGTTCATGGCGGCGGTCAGACCTTCGTCGATGAGGCAGAGTATGGCCTCGGCAACTCTAATTTTGACTCCGACGACAACCCTGTTCTCACTGGCTTTGAAATCGCCGAGCACATGGTTGATAACTTCAGCGTCCTTTTCCGCAGCATTGTCCATCAGGTCAGGTCGGCCGATGCCCACTCTGACGCGGATGAAGTCGGTGTTTCCCAGCTCTTCGATGATGGACTCGATGCCCTTATGTCCGGCGGAGCGTCCTCCCTGCCGGATGCGGATTTTACCCAGCGGCAGGTCAAGGTCATCTTGGATGATAATCAGGTCTTCAGGGCTGATTTTATATCTGCTCACTAGGCGACTTACTGAGTGGCCGCTCCGGTTCATCATGGTCTGTGGCCGGGCCAGGACCACCTTCACGCCATTGATTTCGCCTTCGCCGATGCGGGCATAGCCCTGTTTGCGGGCGAGGCGTATGCCATGCTTTCTGGCGAGGCAGTTGAGGCACATAAAGCCGATATTGTGCCGATTATGTGAGTAGATTACCCCGGGGTTACCCAGGCCAACAATTAGTTTCATCTCAGCCTTTCTGATTTAACAGCTGCCGGAACTCCGCTTCGTTCATAATTTTGGTGCCCAGACTCCGGGCCTTATCCAGTTTGGAGCCGGGTTCGGCGCCGACTACCAGATAGGTGGTTTTTCTGGTCACGCTGCTGCCCGTGGTGCCGCCTAGGGCCTTGATTCTATCCTCGGCTTCCTTGCGGGGAAATGCCTCAAGGGTGCCGGTAAGGACAAACTCCATGCCGGAGAGGGGCAGCACCTCTGCCTTCATTGGCTTTTCCTCCAGCTTGACTCCGGCCTCCTTCAATCTTCTGATGATATCCCGGTTCTCTTCCTGGCGGAAAAAGGCCATGATGCTGTCAGCAATCTTCGGCCCGATGGTATCAATAGACATAAGCTCTTCGCGGGAAGCTGCGGCCAGCTCAGCAAGGCTGTGGAATTCCCCGGCCAGAAGCTCGGCAGTCTCCTCGCCGATGTGGCGTATGCCGAGGGCTAGGATAACCCTGGCCAGCGGGCGGTTCTTGCTCTTCTCAATGGCGTCGAGCATATTGCTCACGCTCTTCTCCCCCATCTTCTCCAGGCCGAGAAGCTGCTCTCTCCTGTCTTTGAGATAGTACAGGTCGGCGATATCTTTGATTAAGCCTTTCTGGAACAGGGTGGCGGTCAGGTTTTCGCCAATGCCCCTGATGTCCATAGCGCCGCGTGAGGCAAAGTGCTCGATGCGCTGCTGTGCCTGGGCAGGGCAGGCGGCGTTCGAGCAATAGTACATCACTTCACCTTCAGGCTGGAGAACCTCGCTGCCGCAGACCGGACAGGCCGGACGCTTCTTCTCTTTGTCGTATACCTTCTCCAGAAGGTCGAACTCCTTTTCTTTTCCGGTGCGCTTGCTGACAATCGGCCCGACCACCTCCGGAATCACTTCGCCGGCGCGCTGGATGATGACCGTATCGCCGATGCGGATATCCTTGCGCCTGATGTCATCCTCGTTGTGGAGGGCGGCCTGGCGGATGGTCACCCCGCCCACCGACACCGGCTCCAAAATGGCATAGGGGTTGAGGGTACCCGTCCGCCCCACACTGATGCCGATATCAATGAGCCTAGTGGTGCCCTGTACCGCGGGGAATTTATACGCTATTGCCCACCGCGGCTCGCGCCCGACATCTCCCAGCCTCTGCTGCAGGTCAAGCTGGTTCACCTTGACCACGATGCCGTCGGCCTCATACTGGAGCTTCTCCCTTTTCTCCACCCAGGTCTGGTAATAGCTTTCCACCTGCCCGATATCAGGCAGGCGGCGGTTGTTCGGGTTTACCTTGAAGTCCAGCGACTTGAGGTATTCCAACGTTTCCCAGTGAGTCGCTGGCGTTGCTCCGCCTTCGGCATAGCCGAGCATATAGATGTATATGTCCAGCGGGCGCCGGGCGGTAATCTTGGGGTCAAGCTGGCGTACCGAGCCGGCGGCGGCGTTTCTGGGATTGGCAAATAACGGCAACCCCTCTTTCTCCCTTTCCTGATTAAGTCGGTGAAAGCCATCAACGGGCAAAAATACTTCGCCGCGCACCTCAAACCTCGGCGGGGTGTCTTTGGGCACGGCCAGAGGAATGCTCCGGATGGTCCTGAGGTTCTGCGTGATATCCTCGCCGCGGAAGCCATCGCCGCGGGTGGCGCCGGTTACGAAGCGCCCGTTTTCGTAGGTCAGGGCCACCGCCAGGCCATCTATCTTGTGCTCGCCGACTAAGTCAAAACTGGCCTGGCCGAGCAGTCGGGAGATGCGGGTGTGCCAGGCGAGCAGTTCCTCACCGGAGAAGGCGTTGCCGAGTGACAGCAGGGGGAGAGGGTGTTCCACCACCCCCAAGGCTTCTAGAGGTTCGGCACCGACGCGCTGGGTAGGCGAGTCCGGGGTTAAGAGCTGGGGGTATTGCCCCTCCAACTGCTGAAGTTCCCGCATCAGGGCGTCGTACTCAGCATCGCTGATTTCAGGGCTGTCGAGCACATAGTAGCGATAGTTGTGATGATTTATCTCGGCCCTTAGCTTTTCGATTCTCTTCTGTGCTTCGGCAAGGTCCGCCATAAGATTATAAAGGGAAAACTGGTTTACAATAAGAGTATAACACAGCCAGAAGTGTGTGGAAAACTGAACGAAGGCCTTTGCCTAGTGTAAGTGGGAGGTATCGTTAAGCAATGTCAATGTGGCTCCCTGCGAATGGGTCTCCACAATGCTGAGCGAGGCTAAATCGGTGCGGAGCTGCCGCCAGTGCCATATATCTATGGGCAACAGGTGGCAGATAAGAAGGCGTACCACTCCGGCGTGGGCCACCACCAGCGCTGTGTCCTCGGAGGCATGCTTTTCCAGTCGGCTGAGGAATTTCACCACCCGCTGGTCGAGGTCGCTGATGCTTTCGCCTTCGGGGAAACAAAAGGAGGGATCCCGGGTCGGCCAGGCGCTGACCAGCTCTGGATAGCGCTGACCGATTTCATTGAAGGACAGCCCTTCCACCTTGCCGAAATTTATCTCGAGCAGTTCCGGGCAGGTGATGACCTCCATCCGGCGGCGGGAGGCGATTATTCCGGCGGTGGCCGAGGCCCGGCGCAGCTCGCTGGAGTAGATAGCATCAATGTCCTCCCCGGCAAGGCGGTCAGCAAGCCGCTCCGCCTGCCATATCCCATTGGCATTAAGTTCGACGTCGGTCTGCCCCCAGAACCTTTCTGCGCTGTTGCCTTTGGTGTTACCGTGCCTTACCAGCAGCAGCCTAGGCAAGGGCGACCTCCTCAGCGAGCAGCAATATGTTCTTTTCCGTCCTCAGGTCAAATACCTCCGGGAACAATTTTATCCAGTTATGTACCACCGTATCAAATGGCACCCGATGGCCGAGAAGCGCTGCCATTGAGGTCATCGCGGCCCCGTTCAGGCCACAGGGGCGGATATAATCATAATATTTTAGGTCATTGTTCACATTGAGGGCAAATCCATGGGTGGTGGTGTGGTGACTAACATTGATGCCGATGGAACAGATTTTCTGCCCTCTCACCCAGACACCTCCCGGATATTCATCATGGCGCTGCGCCTGAATATCGAAGCCTCCGAGAAGGCGAACAATGACCTCCTCCAGCTTCCCGATATATTCGCGGACGCACAGGCCGTTTGCTCTGAGGTCCAAAATCGGATAGCCGACCAGTTGCCCCGGCCCATGATAGGTGATGCCCCCGCCGCGACCGGTGTGCACGACCGGGATATTTCCCGGCAGAGCAATGATATCCTTCTCGCCACGGAATCGGCCTGTGGTGTAAACATGCCGGTGCTGGAGCAATAGGACCGTGTCCGGAATTCTGCCTTCCGCCCGCAACTGCCTCAGCGCCTCCTGCTGGATAAGGGCATCTTCATACGGAACTACGCCGAGATATTTAATACTATATGCTTTTGGGTAACTTTGGCCAATTTTAGGCGTCGCTATCATTTCATTTTCCAGCGCAGGTTCGGTTTTCGGGCAGCGTTAGCCTCATCCAGCCTTCTGACCGGAGTGTTGTGCGGCGCATGATGCAGCAATTCTGGATTCTGTTCGGCTTCTCTGGCGATTTCAATCATGGCTTCGATGAAGGCATCGAGCGTCTCTTTGCTCTCAGTCTCCGTAGGCTCAATCATGATGGCTTCCTCAACCACCTGGGGAAAGTAAACGGTGGGCGGGTGAAAGCCGTAATCAAGGAGCCGCTTGGCGATATCCAGCGTGGCAACCCCCCTCGCTTTCTGTTTTTTGCCGGAGAATACCACCTCATGCATGCAGGTGCGGTCATAGGGCAGATGGTAGTACGGCTTCAGTTTTTCTTTGATGTAATTGGCGTTGAGAACGGCGTTCTCGCTGACCTCCTTCAGACCTTCGGCGCCTAGCGAATGGATATACGTGTAAGCCTTGACCATGACGCCGAAGTTACCGCAGGCCGCGCCCAGCCGGCCAATTGTTATGGGTGGTGAGGTAAACTGGTATCTCTTTTTGTCTTTGGCCACGAGGAGGGAAGGCAGGAAATCGGCCAGACCTGCCTTGACGCATACCGGCCCTGAACCGGGGCCGCCACCGCCGTGCGGGGTGCTGAAGGTCTTGTGCAGGTTAAGCTGGACGCAGTCAAAGCCTAGGTCGCCGAACTTCACCTTTCCCAGCAGGGAATTCAGGTTGGCGCCGTCGCCGATGAGCAGCCCGCCTCTCTCGTGGACTATGGCGCTTATCTCGGCAATCCGGGGGTCAAAGAGGCCGAGCGTGGTGGGCATGGTCAGGGTCAGGGCAGCGCTCTCTTCATTCATCAGGCTGACCAGACTTTTCAAATCGAGATTGCCATCGCCGTTCGACGGTATGGTCTTTACCTCGAAGCCGCACATGGCGGCCGTGGCCGGATTGGTGCCGTGTGCCGAGTCCGGCACCAGTATTTTACGCCGGCGGTCTTCGCCGCGCGAGCGGTGATAGGCTCTGACCATCAGCAGGCCGGCCAGCTCCCCCTGGGCTCCGGCCATCGGTGTCAGGCTGGTGGCATCCAGCCCAGTGATTTCGGCGAGCAATTCCTGAAGCTCGAACATGAGCTGCAGGGCTCCCGGCACGGTATCAGCTGGCTGATAAGGGTGAATATCCTGAAACCCGGGAAACCGGGCGATGTCCTCATGCCATTTAGGGTTGTACTTCATGGTGCAGCTGCCAAGTGGATAGAATCCGGTATCCACGCCGTAATTTCTCCGGCTGAGGGAGGTGAAATGCCGCACCAGTTCGGCTTCGCTGACCTCGGGAAGCGTCAGTTCCTGGCGCAGCTTTTCCCGGGGAGGTAGCTCAGCCGCCGGAACATCGAGCTCGGGAAGCTGGCAGCCTACCTTTCCCGGCCGGCTAATATCCGGCAGCAAATAGTGTTTATTCTTTTTCATAGCGCTCTCAGGGCGGAGACAAGGCGGTCTATCTCCTGTCTTGAGTTCATCTCGGTGACGCAGAGCAGCATCCCGTTATCCACCAGGTGGCTCACATCGAGGCCGCCGATGATTTTCTCTTTTAAAAGTATCCGGTTTATCTTTTCTGGCGACTGAGGGCAGCGGATGACGAACTCCTTGAAAAAAGGCTGTTTGAAGGCCAGCGAATAGCCTTTCAGTTTACTTATAGCTTCGGCGGTATAGTGGGCCTTGTGGTAGCAGAGCTCGGCGGCCCGGCGCAGCCCGCTTTTCCCCATGGCCGCCAGATAAACGGTGGCGGCGAGCGCCACCAGCGCCTCATTGGTGCAGATATTGGAGGTCGCCCGCTCCCTCCGAATATGCTGCTCGCGGGTGGCCATGGTGAGGACAAAGCCGGTCTGGCCTTCAGCGTCAGTGGTGCGGCCAACAACCCGGCCTGGCATCTGGCGCAGGTGCTCCTGGCGGCAGGTGAAGATGCCCAGTCCCGGCCCGCCGAAGTTAAGCGGATTGCCCAGCGGCTGCCCCTCGGCGACGGCGATGTCCGCTCCGTAGCTCCCCGGCGGTGGAAAAAGGCCGAGGGAAATCGGGTCGAAGATGACGACCAGCAGTGCCCCGGCACCGTGCGCAATCTCAGCACAGCGCTTCACCTCTTCAAAATAGCCAAAGAAATTGGGCTGCTGCACTACCAGGCAGGCACTTTCATTGGGCATTCCTTTGAAATCTGGCGGCAACTCATGTATGGTCAAGTCCTGCCCGCGGCCATAGGTGCCGATGACTTCACGGTATCTCGGGTTTACCGAGGATAGTACTGCTACATTTTTTCGGCCGGTAATACGGCCGGCCATCAGGGCTGCCTCGGCCGCCGCCGAGCTGCCATCGTACATGCCGGCGTTGCTGATTTCCATACCGGCAAGCTGGCAGACCAGTGACTGATATTCGTATATCGCTTGTAGGATTCCCTGGCTGGCCTCGGCCTGGTAGGGAGTGTAGGCGGTGTAGAACTCGCTGCGTCCGGTGATATGGCCGATAACGCCGGGAACAAAGTGGCGATAGTAGCCAGCGCCGAGAAAGCAGGCATAATTATCCAGGCTGGCGTTCTGGCGTGACCGCCGGTTTAATTTCTCCCTGAGTTCCAGCTCGGTGAGCGGCGGCGGCAGGTGGAACGGGACATCGCGGAACGGCGCGGGAATGTCCTGAAAAAGCTCGTCTATGGAGCCCGCGCCAATGTCACGCAGCATGGTGGCGCAGTCCTGGTCAGTGTTTGGGATATATGGTGAAGGCATTGAGCTGCAACCCCCTCAGCCTATTCTGACGTCTCCTGAGATAGTCCAGCGATAAATTTCTCATATTCGTCACTGCTCATCAATGCTTCCAGTTCGGCAGGCTGGCTCAGTTCAATCTTTAACAGCCAACCGGCGCCATAAGGGTCCTCATTCACTAGTGCCAGATTATCCAGCACCGCCTGATTTCTTTCCAGCACTTTCCCGCTGGCCGGCGAGAAAAGGTCGGACACCGCCTTTACCGTTTCAATCTCGCCCATCTTCTCGAATTGCGTCACCTGAGAGTCGGGCTCGGGCAAATCAAGGAAGACGATATCGCCAAGCTGGGACTGGGCGTAGTCAGTTATCCCGATCTTTGCCCTGTTTTTCGACTCAGAGCAGAGCCATTCATGTTCCTGCGTATACCTATACTCTTGCGGTTTCATTTTTGCTCCATCTCCAATTCCTTCCCTTCGACTGCAAATAAAAAGGGGCCAATCTACAATCATTATAGATCAGCCCCTCTGTCCTTTTACCTGAGAGATAGCCCGTTAATACGGGTTGCCCCTTCGGTGACCCCAATCCGGGGTCTCTCCAGAGGTGTTATTTATGGCAGTCCTTTTGCCTGAGAGTTTCATGGCATTGGGCCTTTCCCGTTGCCACTTTCCCCTTCGGCTCCCCTGCGGGTATCTCCTGCCGCTATGTGGTAGCACATTAGCATAACCCATAGCTATTGTCAAGGTTGGCCGCGGGCG
>DUFF01000032.1 GCA_011174815.1 Dehalococcoidia bacterium
GTCTTAATTAATACCGGCGGTCTCAGCGGCACACATGGCGTAATCCTGAAAATAGATGGAGCCCATATAGAAACAAAGTGGTTAACTCTTGATGCAGGTGAGAGCCAGAAAGTAGTCTTCACCAAGGCCCAGGACAGAGCAGGAACGTATTCCGTAGACATTGAAGGCCTGTCCGGCTCTTTCGTGGTTACAGAAATAGCCCCAGCAACTGCTAAAGAAGAAACAGCAGCAATGCCAGCACCGGCGCTGGAACCTGGTCCGGCGTCGGAACCTGTACCCACGCAGCCAAGCAACCTGTGGATGATTGTCGGTATTGTTGCTGGTATTGCACTCGCCGGTTTGGTTTCTTATTACTTCATCAAAAAGAAACGGAAAACGGTTTAGAACACATAGCCGGGAACGAACGAGCATCCCAATGCCTGCGCGGTTATTTCTATCTTGTCAAGAATATTACTTGACACTACCTGCCGTTATAATTACGCTATTGATAATCGATCAAAAGACCAGCTTTTCCCTAAAAACCTTCCGGTTCTTTTAAAGGAGCAATCAGAATGAAGCTAGCAGGGAAAAAAGCAATTGTTACCGGCGGCGGTACCGGCATCGGGAAAGCCATTGTCATGGAGTTTGCCAGCGCCGGAGCTGACATTGCCATTTGCAGTCGCAATGCCCAGAATATCGAAAAAGTGCGCGACGAGGTAATAGCGCTGGGCAGGAATGCGCTGGCGGTACCCATGGACGTACGGGTTAAGGAACAGGTGGATAATATGGTAGGGAAGGTGATTGCTGAATTCGGGCGTATTGACATCCTAGTAAACAATGCCGGAATCAACCGCCCCACACCGGTACTTGATTTGACCGAAGATACCTGGAACCTGATATTTGATACCAATCTCAAAGGCCTATTCTTCTGTACCCAGGCCGTAGCCAGATATATGATAAAACAGCATTGCGGTAAAATCATAAATATATCCTCCAACGCCTCACGGGGTGCCAACGAACCGGGGCAGGCAGCCTATGCAGCTTCCAAAACTGGCGTCAATGCGTTTACCAAAGCCTGCGCTCGCGAGTTCGGTCCCTACGGAATAAATGTCAACGCCATCGCTCCAGGGCGAATTCTAACGCCGCTTATTCATGCCAGCAGAACACCGGAACAGGTAGAAAAATTCATTGAAGTAGGCAAAAGCACCTCCGTTCTGGGAAGGTTGGGTACCACTGAAGAGATCGCCCATCTGGCATTATTCCTAGCATCCGATGATGCCGCTTTCATTACAGCCGAGATTATCGCCTGCAATGGCGGCAGGACCAATCTGATGGGCTGAGACCTGTCAAATACTGAGCACCCAGATATTTGCCTACCGAATAATGTATACAATATAACGATGTTTCTTCCCCGGATAGCCGTAACTATTGACAGATATAGTTATAATTGTATACAATCATTTCGGGATGACAGTGCGCAGTCAAGTTGACAAGAGAGAAGTTCCAGTTCGGAAAAAAGTTTATGCTAACTTGAAGATGGCGATTCTTTCCGGCCATCTCGGTCCCAAGGAAAGATTAACCGAAGAGCACCTTGCGGAAACCCTGGGAGTGAGCCGCACCCCAGTGCGAGAGGCGCTTTATAGGCTCGAGGCGGAAGGACTGATCCGTCCCCTGGAGACGCGGGGGTTTATCGTCTCCGGAGATTCCAGAGAGGAAGTGGAAGAACTCTTTGAGCTCCGCGCCATTCTGGAAGGATATGCGCTCAGAATCATCTCGGAAAGAATCCCCGAGGAGAGCTTTCAGCAACTAGACACCTTCATTGATAAGGCACAGGCAGCACTGGAGACAGGCCGGATGGGTGATGTCTTCAAATGGAACACCCGCTTTCATGACCACCTTCATGAGCTCGTCTCGGATACGACACGCCTTTACCGAATGATTGTCGATATGAGAAAACAGGTGCTGCGACATCGCAAGGTAACCCTGCAATCTACTGAAGGTGCCCAGAGAACGATTGATGGCCACCGGAAGATACTGCTGGCCTTGCGTTTAAAGGACCCTGAGCTATGCGAGAAGACGATGCGCCAGCATATCAAGCTGGCCAAGGAAGATGCCCTGCTGACGCTGCTCAAAGAAAATAAAGAACAATGAACAAGGAGGTACGGCCTTGGAAAAGCACATTGAAGTACATATGGAAAAATGCACCGGCTGCAAGCTGTGCGAACTGGCCTGTTCCGCAGTAAAAAAGAGCGTTTTCAATCCCAGAGATTCCCGGATCAAGGTATGCCTGATAGGAATACCTGAGATACCCGTACCCGTAATCCTCGATAACTGCGATTACTGCTTCGGCAATCCGGCCTGTGTCCAGTTCTGTCTGCCCAAGGCTATCGAGTGGAAGGAAATGGAAACCAAGCCGGAGCGGCCCAAGGTATCAGAGGCCAAGAAAATCGCCGAAGAATGGCTGGCATCGGTAAGCAAGTAGGAGACAGAAAGTGGCCCGGGTGAAAGTAAAGAGCTTTTCCGTTATCAGAGACGTGCTCGGTTCGGAGGTAGTCGAGATAGAGGTCAACGAGCCGCAGACGGTTCGCAGGCTCTTCGACGAGCTGGTGCGCCGCTACGGCCAGGCTTTCAAAGACAAGATATGGGACCCGAATACCGGTCAGATGGCCCCTTTCCTCATCAAGCTGAATGAATCGATGATCAGCTCCACTCTGGATATAGACCACCAAATTAACAACGGCGATGAAATCGCCATCATTTTTCCCATAGGAGGAGGTTAATCATGGCAAAGAGTTTTCCCTACGGCGGATACATTGGACAGCTACTAAGAGTCAATCTCAGCAAGAAAGGCATTATGAAGGAAGACCTCAGGGAGGACTGGGCAAGGGATTTCGTTGGCGGCGTCGGCCTATCGGCCCGAATTCTGTACCAGGAAATCCCGCCCAAAATCGATCCTCTGGGGCCGGAAAACAAGCTGGTCATGATGACCGGCCCGGTCAACGGCACGATGATACCGGCGGCCTCGCGCTCTTCTATCTGCGCCAAGTCACCTTATACCAAGTCTTTCTTCCACAGCATATTCGGCGGCTTTCTGGGGCCGGAGCTCAAGTTCGCCGGCTACGATGGCCTGATTATCGAAGGGCGGGCGGATAAGCCGGTATATATCTGGATTGACGATGACACGGTTGAAATAAGAGACGCCAGCCACCTGTGGGGCAAAGACCCGTTCACGGCCGAGGACATCCTGCGGCGTGAAATCGGCGATGAGGAGATTCACATCGCCACCATCGGGCTGGCCGGCGAGGAGAAAGCACCTTACGCCATGATACTCTGCGACATCCGGGCGGCCGGCCGTGGCGGAATGGGGGCGGTGATGGGCTCGAAAAACCTCAAGGCCATCGTCGTCAGGGGCACCGGAGGCGTGACCGTGCCCAATATGCTGCGGGTCTATAACACTGCCATCCGAATCAACGAGCTCTTTGCCACCACCCCGGCGGTGCAGGGACTCTCCGGGTACGGAACGCCGAGAAACGTAGCCGCCATGAATGAGGGCGGTATCCTGCCCACCCGAAACTGGCAGACCGAAACCTTCAAAGGGATGAAAAATATCACCGGCGAGGCGATGAGAGAGCAGGTGGTCAAGGGCGACCGCGCCTGTTTCGCCTGTTCCATCAACTGCACCAAGTACAGCGTGGTGCCCAATGGTCCGTACAAATCGATCATCAACGGTGCCGACTACGAAACGATTTACGCCTTCGGCAGCATCTGCCAAGTAGACGACATCAGGGTGCTCTGCAAGGCAGACGAGCTCTGCGACCACTATGGGATTGACCTCATCTCGACTGGAGTATCCATCGGCTGGGCTATGGAATGCTACGAGAAAGGAATCTTCAGAAAGAAAGACACTGATGGCATTGACCTGCATTTCGGCAATGCCGACGGCATGCTCGCGATGATAGAAAAGATTGGCAAGAGGGAAGGCCTAGGTGAACTGCTGGCCAGAGGCACCAGGGACGCCGCCAAGATTGTAGGCAAGGACACCGGCCGTTTTGCTATCCAGAACAAAGGGCTGGAGTGGCCAGGCCATACCTGCCGTCCCTTCCCCGCCGCCGCCGTCGGCTACGCCACCGGCCCGAGGGGCGGGAGCCACCATGATATCCGCCCCACCGCCGAGAAGAGCGGGCTGGTCGACCGCAAGATAATCGAAGGAAAAGGAGCGGTGGCCGCGGAAATCAACCACTGGCTCATCCTCGGCGATTCCATGCTTATTTGTCATCTTGGCGAGCCTATCTGGGGGCCGCTCAAGATCAGCGATAGCATGATAAATGCCCTGAATGCTGTTACGGGGTGGGAGCTCGACTATGAAGGGGCAAGAAAGATTGCAGAGCGAGAGTGGAACATGATACGCTGCTTTTCAGCAAGAGAGGGATTTACCCGCGAAGACGACCAGCTTCCCGCTCGTTTCATGGAAGAACCAGTGCCGGAAGGGCCGATGCAGGGAAGCCACATTCCCAAGGAAACCCTGGAGCGATTGAAAGACGAATACTACACCTACCGTGGCTGGGATTTGAAGACCGGTAACCCGACCAAGCAAAAATTGGTCGAACTGGGGCTGGACTTTGCCGTGAAGGACGTTTGTTAAGAAAATAAGTCTGCCCTGGGTAAAAGCAGATATGTAAAAAGCTCGGCACGGATTCGTGCCGGGCTAACTTTATTCTGCGTTAAATTATTAACTCAGCTATCTTCGATTCCCAGGTCCTTTATGTAATCAACTGCGTCCTGAATGGTGACTATCTTCTCCGCGTCTTCATCCGGTATCTCTATCTTCTTCGCCGGAGTGCTGAATTCCTCTTCCAGTGACATTACCAGTTCCACCAGGTCCAGAGAATCCGCCCCAAGGTCTTCCACAAAACTCGCGGTAGCTTTTACTTCCGATGCCTCAACACCAAGCTGTTCCACAACTATGGGTTTTATCCGCTCGAAAATTGTCGCCACGTTTTACCCCCTTTCCAGAAACCTTTCATCTCTTAACCAGCGCACTAATTGAACCCAGCACGCCATTGACAAACTTTGATGAACTTTCACCGCCGAACTTTTTGGCCAGTTCAACGGCTTCATTGATGGCTACTTTAACTGTTACTCCATTATCAAACAAAATTTCAGAGATTGCAAGTCGGAGAATGTTACGATCGATAACCGCTATCTGTTCTATGGGCCAGGTGGGAGCAAATCGCTGGATGTTACCATCTATCTCCTCCCGGTGCTGCACCACCCGGCCTACCACCTGGCGAACAAAAGCGCTATTATCCTCGGATAAGCCTCCCTCCGCCACGAGTCGGTCCAACACTCCCTCCGCCCCGTGCCGCGTGGTATCTATCTCATAGAGCGCTTGCAGGGCAACGGCTCTTGCCTTTCTTCTTGGCCCGGTCATTGACTGCTCCCAAACTTAAGTAAATATTATATCATGTCAACCGTACCTTCTCTACCTTGACACCTGAAGGTGATACTGCTACACTTCCCTTGTTCCCTCCCTTTATCACTGTATTTTACTGGCATAGCAGGTCACACCGGTGAAAAATGTTGGCATTTTCTACCATCCTTTAATTGAAGCCGCCCAGACCAAGGCGAAGCAGCTAAAGGACTTCCTCGCCTCTACCGGCATCTCTGTCTGGGTCTACTCCGCCTGGGAAGCTGAAACCGTCAGTGGACAGCTTGACGATACAGACTTGGTTTTAAGCGTTGGCGGCGACGGCACCATTCTACGGTCGGCACAGGCAGTAGTCCCACGGGTAACGCCGATTATCGGCATAAATCTGGGCAAACTTGGCTTTATGACGGAACTCAGCGCCGATGAAGCTGTTGACCAATTGCCCACACTGCTATCCGGAAAAGGGTGGATTGACGAAAGGGCCATGCTCCAGGCGGAGTTTTCCACCAATGGGCAGAAGCCGAGCGTATATCATGCCCTGAATGATGTGGTGGTGGCGAGGGGGGCCATTGCCCGTCTGGTCCAGGTGGCCGTCAGTGTCGACGGAAAGCACTTGGCCGACTACAAAGCGGACGGAGTAGTCGTGGCGACAGCTACCGGCAGTACCGGTTATTCCCTGGCCGCTGGCGGGCCCATCCTGTACCCGCGTTCAAAGGACTTCATTCTGGTACCCATAATGCCCCACCTAAGCCCGGCCTATGCCCTGGTATTGCCAGCCGAAACATCGGTTCAGTTAACGGTCAAGGCAGCACAGCCGGCAACCATCAGCATTGACGGACATATCAATATGCCTCTCCCCGAGGGGGCAGCGGTCACGGTAAAGCAGAGCCCGCACCGGACGCGCTTCCTTCGGATACACGCCGAGGATGCCTTCTATCGCTCGCTGGAACAAAAACTGAAAGGAAAGCGGTAAATTGAGGACGGTAGAAAAAGCCAGGATTCAGGATGTGCCCCAAATCCATCAGCTGATAAACCACTTCGCCGATCGGGACGAAATGCTGCCCCGTTCCCTGAGCGAGATATACGAAAACATCCGTGACTACTTCGTCTGCCGCCAGGGCGAGGGCGTGGTCGCCTGTGCGGCACTGCACGTCATCTGGTCCGACCTGGCCGAAATCAAGTCCGTCGCCGTGGCCAAGAAATATCAGAAAAAGGGTTTAGGTACCATGCTCGTTGAAGCCTGCCTGAAGGAGGCGGAAGTGCTCGGCATCCCCACCATATTCTGTCTTACCTACCGGCCAGCTTTTTTCGAGAAGTTCGGCCTCAGCCAGATAGACAAGATGGAGCTGCCACGCAAGGTCTGGACAGAGTGCTTCCGCTGTCCCAAATTCCCCGACTGCGGCGAGGTAGCCCTCATCCGCTATTTTTAAACCAGGGGTTTCAGATTAATGGAAGAGACAATATCCAGCCAGCTGATTTACGACGGAAGAGCGGTAAAGCTCAGGGTGGATTCCGTCCGGATGGAGAACGGACGGCAGACGACCCGGGAAATCGTGGAGCATAGCGATTGCATTGCTGTCGTCGTCATTGATGAGAAGGATAATGTGCTGCTGGTGAAGCAGTTCCGCAAGCCGGTGGAGAAGGAGCTGCTGGAGATACCGGCAGGCGGCATTGATGCCGGTGAAGGCCCTGAGGAGGCAGTGGGGCGTGAGCTGCGGGAGGAAATCGGCTACCTGCCCCGGAACATAAAGAGGCTGGGCGGTTTCTATTCGGCACCGGGCTATTGCAGCGAATACCTTTATCTCTATCTGGCCACCGACCTTGTGCCGAGCCGATTAACCGCCGAGGATACTGAGGAAATAAAGGTGGTCCGGGTGCCGCTGGCGGAAATACCCGGCATGATAGCCTCCGGACGCATCTGCGATGCCAAGAGCATCGCCGGGCTGCTTACCTACCTGGAATACCGCAAGGGAAAGAAGAAGGCTGGCTAGCACAGCCGGTCCGATAGCCTTCTCCCGCCCAAGAGATGCATATGCAGATGGGGCACTACCTGCCCTCCATCCTCACCGCTGCTGACCACAAGGCGGTAGCCTTTCATGGCAATGCCTTCCTGCCGGGCGAGTTGATTGGCCACTCTAGTCATATGCCCGATAATCGCTGTCTCGTCGTCAGTCAAAGCGGCCAGAGAATCGATATGCCGCTTTGGTATTATCAGCACATGGGTGGGCGCCAGCGGATTTATGTCCCGGAAAGCTATAATCTGCTCATCCTGGTAAAGCGTATCGCTGGGAAGCTCGCCGGCCACAATACGACAGAAAATACATTCCACGGGCTAACTCCTCTCCTTCCGGTATTTAGCTTTGCCCTGCTCGAACAGGTCATTTCCATAGATGTCATTGGCCACGATGGCCGGGAAATTATCCACCGTTAACATCCGGATTGCCTCCGGGCCCAGGTCCTCATAGGCGACAATGGTTGCCTTCTTGATCGACCGTGCCAGCAGGGCACCAGCCCCACCGGTGGCGATAAAGTACACCGCCTTGTATTTCTGCATTGTTTCCCTGACTTCCATGGAGCGGCTTCCCTTGCCAATCATCGCCTTCACACCGGCGGACAGCAGGCGCGGTGTGTAGATATCCATGCGGCCGCTGGTGGTGGGGCCTGCAGAACCGATGGTACGGCCTGGCCTTGCCGGGGAAGGTCCAGTATAATAGATGGTCTGTCCCTTCAGCACGAAGGGAAGCTCTTCCTTATTTTTCAATGCCTGAACCAGTCGCCTGTGGGCTGCATCGCGCGCCGTGTATATGGTTCCGGAAAGCAGCACCGGTGTACCTGCGGTCAGCTCCTTAATCGTTTTTCGGTCAAAGGGCGAGGTGATATGCACCGCTTCCATCTACAACCTGGCCTCCTTGTGTCGAGAGCAGTGACATTGAAAGTTAATGGCTACCGGCAAGCTGGCAATATGTGTCGGCCTGGCCTCGACATGCACCGCCAGCGCAGTAGTGGTACCGCCCACACCCATGGGCCCAATTCCCAGGTCATTGATTCGGGACAGAAGCTCTTTTTCCAGCTCCGCGATTTCCGGGTCCTGATTTGGCCGGCCAATGGGTCGCAGCAGGGCCTTCTTGGCCAGCAGCATGGCCCCTTCAGAGGTGGCACCGATGCCCAAGCCAACGATAATTGGCGGGCAGGGATTGGCACCA
Organism: Dehalococcoidia bacterium; assembly: GCA_011174815.1. Classification (GTDB taxonomy): domain Bacteria; phylum Chloroflexota; class Dehalococcoidia; order Dehalococcoidales; family RBG-16-60-22; genus E44-bin89. The sequence continues at coordinate 8,611 of DUFF01000032.1, forward strand.
CCCTCATCGACAGCCCTGACGACGAAATCGATAATACCCTCCCGGCCTTCGCCCGGCCGCAGCATGACCAGACGGCTCATATTCTCGGACCCGGCTCCCTTGGGCAGGCAAATAATCTTTATATGGTCTCCGGGCACAATCTCGGTATGAATGATCGGGGGGGTATTGTCTTTGGTGTTTTTTCTCTCGGAAAAGGGCTGGCTGACCATGGATTTGCGCAGGTATCCCTGTGTGTAACCCTGGCTCACGCCTTCCTCCACCGCGGCATTGAGTTCACCGCCGACCACATGCGTGTCCTGCCCCACCTCAAGGAAAATAACGGCACTGCCGCAGTCCTGGCACAGGGGCAGGCTCTTGGCCTCAGCAACACGGGCATTTTCCACCAGCTGATGCAGTATCTCTTTACCCTGCGGTGACTGCTCGCTCTGCTGGGCCTGCTTCAGTGCTGCCAGCACATCCTCATCGAGTTCAAAATTGGCACGCTGACAGAGCTGGGCCACCGCTTCGGCGATGTCTTTAGCCTTTATCTCCCTCAACTTCGGGGTTATAATCATCACCCCCTTTGGCCTTTCGCCAGTTTTTCAATCACCGCATCGGCCACTTGTATAGTGCCGACGGCGGACGCACTGTCAGTCGTCATATCGTGGGTAAGGCTTCTGCCTTCGGCGATAACATCGGCAATGGCTTTTTCCAGCCTGTCTGCACCATTTTTCTCACCGAGGTAACGCAGCATCATAACGCCCGAGAGCATCATCGCCATCGGGTTCGCCCGGTTCTGACCGGCATACTTGGGAGCGCTGCCATGGGTCGGTTCAAAGACGGCGATCTCATCGCCAACATTGGCGCCGGGAGCAACGCCCAGTCCCCCCACCAGCCCGGCACATAGGTCGGACAGGATATCACCGTACAGATTCGGCGCCACAATGACATCAAACTGCCGCGGGTTCTTCACCAGCTGCATAGTCATATTATCAACCAGTCGGTCCTCAAATTCAATACCTAGATATTCTTGGGCTACTTCATTTGCCACCCTGAGGAACAACCCGTCGGAGAATTTCAGGATATTGGCCTTGCTGATAGCGGTCACCTTTTTCCTGCCGTAAGCGCGCACATATTCAAAGGCAAAACGGAGGATGCGTCGGCTTCCCGCTTCCGAGATGACCTTCAAACTGATGCCGGAGTCCTCGCGGATGGTGCCTCGCTTTGCCTGCGCGGTGAGCTGGATAAGCTTTGTCGCTTCCGGCGTACCCTGTTCGAATTCAATGCCGGCATAAAGGTCCTCGGTATTCTCCCGGATGACCACCAGGTCAATATTTTTATAGGGAGATGGCACACCGGGGTAGGTCTTGCAGGGGCGAACGCAGGCGTAAAGGTCCAGCTCCTTACGCAGGGCGACGTTGACGCTGCGAAAGCCCGAGCCAACCGGGGTGGTTATCGGCCCTTTGAGAGCCACCTTATTCTGCCTAACCGAATCCAGCACTGAATCAGGCAACGGCGTGCCATATTTAGCAATTATGTCGGCACCTGCCTCAGCCACATCCCATTGAAAGGCAACGCCGGTAGCCTCCAGAACCCGCCTTGTCGCCTCGGCCACCTCCGGGCCAATGCCATCGCCGGGAATAAGCGTGACGTTATGAACCATCAATTAACCTCTTTCGGTTACAGCTTGAAATCGCCGTGCTTCTTGATATAGGGGATGAGCCCGCCCTCATCAAGGATACGGAGCATTACCTCCGGAATTTTGCCAAAGGTGAGCTTCTGCCCATTGCTGATGTCTCTGACCGTGCCGGCGGAAAGGTCGACTTCCAGTTCATCGCCATCATTGATACCATCGGTGTCACAGATGAGCACCGGCAATCCCAGATTGATGGCATTGCGGAAAAAGATACGTGCCACCGACTTGGCCAGTATGGCACTGACGCCGGCCATCTTGATGACCAGCGGGGCGTGTTCCCGGCTGGAGCCAAGGCCAAAATTATTACCCGCCACAATTAAGTCCCCCTCTTTAACCCGCGAAACGAAGGTGGAGTCGGCATCCTCTAGGACATGTTTGGCCAGCTCGTCGAGGTTGCTCCTGAGGTGGGCATATCGACCGGGGATAATATCATCTGTTGAGATACCATCGCCGAATTTGAAAGCCTTTCCCCTGAGCACCTACATCACCTCCCTGGGGTCGGTGATTTCGCCGGCCAGCGCTGTGGCTGCCGCCGTGGCCGGACTGCCCAGATAGACGAAAGCCTTCGGATTGCCCATCCTGCCCTTGAAATTGCGGTTAGATGTGGAAAGGCAGGCTTCCCCGTCACCCAGCACTCCCTGGTGCAGGCCGAGGCAAGGCCCGCAGCCAGCGGGCAGAAAGGTCGCGCCAGCTTCCGCCAGCGTCTGAATATAGCCCTTCTCCAGGGAATCAAGAAATACCCGCCGTGAAGCCGGGGCAATGAGCAGTCTGGTATCCGGATGGTGCTTTTTACCCTTCAATATGCGTGCGGCGATTTCCAAATCCTCCAGTCGCCCGTTGGTGCAGGTACCGATAAACACCTGCTGAATTCTGGTGCCTTTCAATTCGCGGGCCGGGACAACGTTGTCCACGGTGTGAGGCCGGGCAACAGTGGGCTCAAGAGCACCCAAATCAACCTGCATCGTCCGCTCATATACGGCATCGACATCGGGGAAGACAGGCTGGTAGTCTTCTACCCTTCCCTGTTCGACCAGATAATCCCGGGCAACATCGTCGGCGGGGAAAAGTCCGACCTTTGCCCCTGCCTCCACCGCCATGTTGGCGACGGTAAACCGCCCCGACATTGACATATCTTTTATGCCATCACCGCCGAATTCCAGCGCTTTATAGGTCGCACCGTCGGCACCGACCCGACCGATAAGGTGGAGGATGAAGTCCTTGGCTGAAACTGTTTTCTGGAACTTTCCAGTGACTGTTATATTTATGCTCTCCGGGACGCGGAACCAGGTCCTGCCCAGGCCCATAGCCACCGCCACATCGGATGAGCCCATTCCGGTGGCAAAGGCACCCAGTCCGCCCGCGGTCACGGTATGGGAATCGGAGGCAACAATGACATCACCCGGCCGGGCCAGGGATTCCGCCACTAACTGATGGCAGACACCTTCACCAATATCAGACATCACTGCTCCAGCTTCCGCAGCGAAGCGCCGCAGCACCAGATGGTCGTTCGATAGCGCATGTGTTGGGCTGGGAACGGCATGGTCAATGAATACCGCCGTCCGCTCCGGTATGGCCAGCTTCTTCAAACCGCTCTCCCGGAGCTGCCTGATGGCCAGCGGGCCGGTGGTATCCTGAATAAATACCA
>DUFF01000033.1 GCA_011174815.1 Dehalococcoidia bacterium
CGCAGCGGTGGGCTGACCTTGGCGTTGGTGTTGTAGCCGTTGCACTCCTCCTCGGTGAGGGTGAGGTGGTGGGGGGTCACCTCGGCGGTAACTTTTATTCCCTGTCTTTTGCCGTTTCGAATAAGGGCGACCGCGCCCGATGTGCTGACGTGGGCGATGTGCACGTGTCCGCCGATCATTCTGGCCAGCATGATGTCCCGCGAGACCATAATCTCCTCCGAAGCTGGCGGGATGCCGCGCAGGCCAAGCCGTCGAGCAAGCTCTCCCTCGTTCATCTGCCCGCCCTCGATGAGCGACGGTTCCTCGCAGTGGTCGATGACCGGCAGGCCGAGCTCTCTACTTCGTTCAAGCGCTCGGCGCATTATCTCAGGGTCTTTCACCGGACTGCCGTCGTCGCTGAAGCCGATGGCCCCCGCCCCCGCCAGTTCCGCCATGTCAGCGAGTTCTTCTCCTTTTCTGCCTCTGGTCACGCAGCCGATGGGCAGCACCCGGATAGCGCCGGATTTCTCCGCTTCGGCTCTGACGTATTCTATGGTTTCCTTGTTATCTAACGGCGGGCTGGTGTTGGGCATGGCGCAGACGGTGGTGAAGCCTCCCTTCGCCGCCGCCCGGGTGCCGGTGGCTATAGTCTCTTTTTCCTCAAAGCCGGGCTGCCTGAGGTGGCAGTGGAGGTCGATGAATCCCGGGCAGACCACCATGCCTTCGGCATACAGGATGTCATAGTCACCCTGGGGTGGCACGGCCTTCCGCCAGGCAATTTTTCCCTCGCTGAGCAAAAGGCTGCCCAGCTCGTCTATGCCCTGGCCCGGGTCGATAATCCGTCCGTCTTTAATCAGTATTGCTTTCATTTCGGCGTGCCCTTTCTCCTGTGCCGCACCTTGACGTACCGGCTCGGCTTGAAGCCGAGGCTTTCCGCATCTTTGTTCGAGCGAAAAACAATCAGGTTTTCGGTTCTGATTTTCCTGGCCCAGTGACTGGCGGCGCTGTGGTATTTCTTGGTGGCCGTCTTGCCCTCGTGCCAGTCAGAGCTGGCAACGTATTCCGGCTCGAAGCCGTGTTCGCAGTAGATGCAGCGCAGGGTGAGCGGCCTGCGGTTTACGACCTTGAATTCGGGCCTGACGTATTTTACCTCCGTCTCCTGCACCGAGACGCAGCGTGGGTTGGGGCACCTGGGGCCGTAGTCGCGCCGGTAAACGGGATAGGTTATCGGCGGCGCTTTTTCCTGCGGGATGGCTACATCTTTGGCTCCCAGCAGAAGTGCGATAAGCGCCATCCGCACCGGCACCCCGCGCGCCGCCTGCTTGAAGTACATGCTCCTCGGGTCGGCATCAAGCTCGCGGGCCAGTTCATCGACGCGGGGCAGCGGGTGCATCACCAGCGTTCTGCGGAACTCCTTGCTCTTGAGCAGTTTCTTATCCACCACGGGGTATTTTTCTCTCAGTTCTTTGCCCTTTTCGGCGGTGGTGAACCGTTCTTTCTGTGGCCGTGTGACGTACAGGGCATCGATTCCCGTCTTCAATTCCACCTGGATATTCACGTCAGGCATCATGGCCAGCTGGTGCGGACTGCTCGGCGTCAGATAGATGGCATCAAGGGGGAACAGCTTTTCTTTCGCCGCCGGGTCAAGAGACTTGTGCTTTTCCAGTTCGCCGCCATACTCTAGAGTCAGTTTTTCCAGTATGTGCTCCGGCACCTCCAGCCCCGGCGTGGGGTAGAAGAGGATGTTGGCCCCGAACTTGGCCAGGGCGAAAATGAGGGAATGTATCGTCCGGCCGTACTTGAGGTCGCCCCACAGCCCTATTTTCAGCCCCTTTAAGGTCTTCTTCTCCTTTTTGATGGTGTAGAGGTCGAGCAGTGTCTGGGTGGGGTGCTGGTGGCCGCCATCGCCGGCATTGATGACCGGCACGCCGGAGTAGTCGGCGACCACTTTGGCCGCTCCTTCCCAGGGGTGGCGGATGACAATCATGTCAACATAGCTTCCCACCACCTTGGCCATATCGGCGATGCTCTCTCCCTTGGCCAGTGAGGTGGCCCCGACGTCAGCGGCGGTGATGACGTTCCCCCCGAGGCGGTGCATCGCCGTCTCAAAGGAGAGCCGGGTCCGGGTACTTGGCTCGAAAAAGAGGCTGGCCATAATCTTGCCCCGGCACAGCCCGTGTTGCTCATCCATAGCCCCGGCCATCTCGTCCGCCAGCTTGAAGAGCGCTTCAATTTCCCCGTAGGAGAGATCGTCAATGGTAATCAGACTTCTATTTACCAGCGTCATGGCGGCTCCTTTTCCCGGCACTTGCCGGGTGCATATCATTCTGGCCTGTGTTTGACTCCTGGCTGAGGATGGCCACCTCGTCTGCGCCGTCGGTCTCCAGGAGGTGCACCTGTATTTCTTCGTGGCGGGCGCTCGGTATGTTCTTGCCAACGTAGTCGGGACGGATGGGCATCTCACGGTGTCCGCGGTCAATGAGCACTGCCAGCTGAATCTGCCGGGGACGGCCGAGGTCTATGAGGGCGTCCATGGCCGCCCGGGTGCTGCGCCCGGTATAAAGCACGTCATCAACGAGCACGATTGATTTGCCGTCGACACTGGTCGGGAGGTCGGTATGCTGGACGACGGGCTGCTTGTCCAGGTGGGAAATGTCATCGCGGTAGAGACTGAAGTCGAGGGCGCCCACTGGCACAGCCGTATTTTCGAACTTTTGAATATTGGCGGCGAGGCGCCTGGCCAGAGGCACTCCCCGCGTCCGCATCCCCACCAGTATCAGATGGTCCAGCGATTTGTTCTGTTCGATGATTTCATGGGCGATGCGCGCCAGGGTGCGCCG
>DUFF01000034.1 GCA_011174815.1 Dehalococcoidia bacterium
CCTTTTGCCACCATGTATTCGGCCAGGTGCTGGGTGAATATCTCGGCACCGCCTACCCAGGGATAATATGCCCACTGCTGCATGAGGATTTTCATGGCTGTTCTCCGAGCCAGTTCTCGGTGCCGGCAAGATGGTATTCAATCCCGGCCGGGGTGAAATCGATTCCACACCATATGCCCGTGTTGTCCAGAATAAGTTTGCAATTTTTGAGGTTGGACAGAATCTGATTATGCGGGACTGCCTGATAATCGCGGTGGTCGGCCACAATCAATATGGTGTCAAACTGGCGCAGGTCATCGGGGAAACGAAATGTCTCAACGCCGCATATCTCTTTTATCTCTTCCGCTGAATAGTATGGATCGTGTACCTTGGCTGCGATATCTTTCTGTTTCAGGTAGGACACGATGCGCAAAGTCGGGCTCAGGGTATGAACCTTGAGGTCTCCTTTATAGGCCAGCCCCAGGATACCGACCTTCCGTACTCCTTTTCTGGCTACGGTCTCAGCGACGATACAGGGTAAGTCCCGGTCAGTTTCAATTGCCGAAGTCAAAATACTGAGCCGGTCCGCTTTTGGTGTGCCGGAAAGGACGTACTGGCTTGATAGCGGAATACAGTAGCCTCCTGTGCCGAAGCTGGGATGGTAGGTTCCGATATTCCATTTGGTGCCCACCAGCGCCAGAACTTCGCGCATATCAATATCGGGATAGGCCAGCGATAACTGGTTGGCCAGCGTTATCTCCACATGCCGATAGGCGTTCTCAATGCTCTTGACCAGTTCGGCGTGGCGATGGTCTTTGGTCGGCAGTATGGTCTCGCAGACGATACCGAGAACCTCTTTCATCATCGCCGTGGTCTCGGGGGTAGTACCTCCCACCACCCTGGGCAGATTCCTCAGGCTTTTCTCTGGACTGATAAACCAGTCGCGGCGCGGCGCCACGCCGACCAGGATATCTCTGCCTACCTTCATCCCTCTTTTCTCAAAGGCAGGTATAATCGTCCTTTCGGTTGTATTCGGCGTCAGCGTCGATTCAATAATGATGAGCGGTGGGTATTCCACGTTGACGTTGCGAAAGGTGGACAGCTTCTCAATCACATCGATAAGAATGCCATCATAGGGCACGTCATCTTTTTCCGTTGGTATACATATCAAATGTATCGGCATATTTGCACTGATTAGCTGCTGCCAATCGGTGGTTGCCTTCATCATGCCGGAGGTGACCAGCGGCTCGGTATCAAAGCCAAGCCAGTATTCGATGTTATGTATCGGTAATATGCTGTTGTTTATCTTGTCAACTTTGCCGGCATCTACGTCCGTGCCCAGGCACCTAACGCCTCTGCTGGCAAAATGGGCCATCGACGAATAGCCGATGTAGCCGATCCCCCAGATGCCTATGAGTTTTTCACCGCTCAGCAGTTTTTCTTTTATCATCATTTTACATCCGTTTTTCCTTCATTTTAGAACCGGCCAGCCGCAAGAACAATCTCTCATATTGCTCGGCTACCCTGTCCAGCGAATACTCTTCCATAATTTTACCTTCCTCCACCACCTCAACGCCACTCTCTATAAGCGGCACGATTTCTTCAAGCTGGTCGACCAGATGCAGATTGGGCGACTTTATATCGGGTACCCCGCCAACTCTGGTGGCGATAACCGGTCTGTCCAGAGCCAGAGCTTCCAGCACCACATTCGGTACCTGCTCACAGATTGAGGATAAGAGCAGTATATCGCAGGACCTGATTACCGACAGCGTCTCATCATGCGGTTTTTTGCCGAGCAGAACGACTTTTCCTGCCAGTTTAAGACGCTGAATCGATTTTTCAATGCGCGGTCGCTCCGGGCCATCTCCGACCAGCACCAGCTTGTATTTATGCTGCCAGTGAGCTAAGGTACTGATCAAATTATATACGTTTTTGGTTCGTATCAGCGCCCCAACGTGTGTCAGAAGTAATTCGTCATCCTCGATTCCTAAATCCCGGCGCACCTTTATAACGTCCGTTTCCGCTTTTACCTGATTAAGCGCCACCGGTTCAAGCAGGGTATTGCCTATGACTGCCATCTCTGCTTTGGTATGCGCGGATACTCTTACGGCAGTTTCCTGACATTGTGCCACCAGCGCATTGTGTTTACCCAGACGGATGACCATTATTTCCGAGAGGAAGTTAAACAAAGCCAGGGGAAAGCTGGTCAGCTTAAACCATTTTCGGCCACAAAAATGCCCCAGCAGCGTAACTGACGGTATGCCATATCTTCGAGCAGCACAGGTCGCCGACACCGTTTGAACGTAGCTGAGATTGTAAACGACATCAATTCCCTTTTCCGGTAGCCATCTTTTCAGATAAGAATGCAGCCTTATGGCAAAGATAAAACGAGATACAAGGTTTCCCGTGGGGAAAGGGCGGAAAATCTCTATTCTTTCTTTTGTCTCATAAGCAGGCTCCTCATCTCGTCGGGCAGTGATAACCTGAATCTGATGGCCTTTCCGGGAGAGCATACGGCAAAGCTGCCACAGCGATAATTCGGCGCCACCGTGAGGGTGGAAATGCTCGGATACGACGAGGATTTTCATTTCTGCTCGATAATCCACAATGCGGCTTCATAAAGGTCTGCCGCGGTGTAATCAGGTAGGCACAATGCAACTTCTTCAATTCCGCTCGGAATCAGTACAGTGCGGCAGCCAACATTCTGGCCAAGCTGAATATCCTGCGGTTTGTCTCCCACCACGAAGGACTGTTCAGGGTCGATATCATGCTCATCCACCGCCTGCAGAACCATCTTGGGCTTTGGTTTGCGGCATTCGCAGTTATCGTCCGGGTGGTGGGGGCAGTAGTAAATGCCATCGATATGGGCGTCCTCTTCACCCAGTTGTTTCAGCATTTTCCGGTGAATCAGGCTGAGCATATCCTCGGTGAAATAGCCACGGGCCACGCCGGACTGGTTGGTAATCACGATTACTTTGTAGCCGTGCTCATTAAGCAGCTTGATGGCCCTTGCCGTGGCGGGGAAAAGCTCAAAATCTTCGGGGCGGCAGCAATACGATACATCCACAGCCATTGTGCCATCCCGGTCAAGAAAGACGGCACGGTTAGCCACCGGTTATCTTCTCCTTAAGCAGGCAGGTGAAGATATGGTCCAGAACCAAGTGGGTGTCCTCCACATGTCCGTAGTCCCGGCTTGACAGTACGATTGATTTATCGACCAGCCCCTTCAATTTGCCGCCGCCGAAACCGATAAATCCTACGGTAACCGCCCCGGCATTGCGGGCATACTTGACCGCTTCAAGCACATTGGGCGAGTTACCCGATGCGCTGATGCCGATGACCACGTCTCCTTCATCCAGCTGGCCGACCAACTGCTCCTTGAAAATGGCATTATAATCTATGTCATTGGCCAGAGAGGTTATTATAGCCACATTATCTGCCAGGCTGATTGCCCTCAGGCGTGGCTTCCCTTCCACAGCGGTGCCGATGCTTATATCGCGGGCAAAATGAGAGGCGGTGGTCGCGCTGCCGCCGTTCCCCATGAATACTATCTTTCTACCCTTCGCGTAAGCCTTCATTATTATGTCAACTATTTCAGTGATATCTTTCTCCGTTATCTCCTCAAGACAGGAATGCAACCCTTTCAGGTAATCGCTGACTATTTCATGTGCTGATTTCATCATATCACCTCGATGTAAAAGCTAAATTACATAGATTATTTTGCTCCCCTCCGGCTCGAAAGAGAATTCCAAGGCAGGAAGGTCGCTGAGCGCCTTTTTAACCTGTGGATGCTTTGCTTTCGGGCAATACAAAAGCAGGAAGCCCCCTCCCCCGGCACCGAGCAATTTACCCCCCATCGCTCCGGCGCTCAGAGCCCTTTGATAGTATTCATCAATTTTATCATTGCTGATACCGCTAGCCAGCTCTTTCTTCAACTGCCATCCGCGATGTAATATGTCGCCGAAAATATCTGCTTCGGCTTTATCATTTAGCTGGTCCTTCAAATTTATAGCCATATCTCGCATTTTTATCAGGCTCGCCATTTTGTCGGGCTGTGGCGTTTTCTCCTTCTGCTCCTGCAAAATACTGCCCGCCTCATGAACGTCGCCGGTATACAGCAGCAGCAGGTTTTGCCCCAGCTCGTCTTTGTGTTCTGGCGACCAGATGATCGGCTCGGTGGTGACGCTTTCGTCGGGATTGAACTGAAAATAGCGGAAACCGCCGTAAGCAGCGATATACTGGTCCTGCTTGCCCACAGGCTCGCCTAGGAGGTCGATTTCAATGTGGCACGCTTCCCGGGCAAGCTCTGCGGAGGACTTGAGGGAGCCTTTATAGGCATAGAGGGCGTTCAGCAAGCCCACGGTGAAGCTGCCGGAGGAGCCGAGCCCGGCCCCGGCATGGACATCAGCCACCGAGGCGATCTCTATCCCCCGGCCGATTCCGACCAGCTTCAGCGCTTCCCTGACCAGTGGATGGCGTATTTCGTCGACGCTATCAACGATTTCTGTCTTGGCGTAGTAGCTAACTCTGATAGCATCGGTGAAACGCTGGTTGACGATGATGTACATATACCGGTTTATGGCCGTGCTTAAAACGGCGCCGGCTTCGCGCCGGTAGAACTCAGGCAAATCGGTGCCACCGCCGGCGAAGCTGATGCGGAACGGGGTGCGGGTGATAATCATTGTGCCATCTTCTCCACCAATTTTTCAAAAATCTGTCGCTGCTCCGGTGTCCCGATATCGTAAAACCTTTGCCCGGTGATATGGGCGGCCAGTCCCCCCTGCTCTATCAGGTGGCGGTATATTCCGTCTTCAATAGAAACCGGGATGCCCTCCCGGATAAAATCCAGCACCTCTCTCTGGAGAATTACCGCGCCCGCTTCTACATACTTCAGGTCTGGCGATGTGCTCTCCTTTTCATATCTTACCACCATTTGGTTGCGGTCAAGAGCGACGTTGTTTTTCACGCTGGTATCTACCTCATTATTATAGACCACCATCAGGGCTTTGCGCCCGAGTCGCACATGCTTCTCCTCTATTTCATGGTAATCAACCGGCAGGTAAGTATCCCCGTTGAGCACTAGAAAGCGGCTGTCCAGCATATGCTGAGCCTGCTTCAAAGCGCCGCCGGTGCCCAGTAATCTCTCGTTTTCCTGGCTGTACTTTATATTCACGCCCAGCTTGCGGCCATCGCCGAAGAAACCTTCAATCTGCTCCCCGAGGTAGCCGATGCATATAATGATGTCTTTTATTCCCTGACTTTCCAGAAGCCGCAGGACGTAGTAGAGAAAGGGCCTGCCCGCGAAGGGTATCATCGCTTTGGGCATATCTTTAGTCAATTCCCCCAACCTAGTGCCTAGGCCTCCGGCTAAAATGACCGCCTTCATCATAAACCCTTCATGCCGTCTCGGCCAGTATTTCTCCTATCGCCCGGCTAACGGCCTCTTTAGAATCGTACTTCGGCTTCCAGCCCAGTTTTTCCATACGCGACGTCTCCAGACATATGCGGGGGACATCGCCCGGCCAGCCCCGGCTGCCTCCGGTGAATCTCAGCTTCGTTGCCGATAGCCCCATCTGCTCCAGAAGCAGGCGGGCTATGGTCGTGACCTCGACCACGTCATGATTGCCTAGGTTGAATACGTTGACCTGATTGTTTGAGTTCTGAAAACCGTAGAGCATACCGTCCACGCAGTCGCTGACATGTATGTAGGACTTCGCCTGTTTGCCGTCGCCGAGTATCTCCAATTCCTGTGTGTTTCTTTTCAGTTTATGAATGAAATCGTAAATTACACCGTGGGTTGCCCTCGGGCCGACAACGTTGGCGAAGCGGAAAACCCACGCCTGCATGTTGAAGAGGTGGCAGAAAGCGGTAATCAGCCCCTCGCTGGCCAGTTTGGCAGCCCCATACAGGGATATGGGCTGCAATGGGCCGTAATCCTCGGAAACCGGCTCACCTGACGTTTCGCCATAAACAACGCTGCTGGAAGCAAAGACGATTTTACTGATATTCTGTCTTCGCATTGTTTCCAGGACATTATATGTGGCGATGGTTCCCTGATTCAGGTCTATCTCAGTATCATGCTGGCCTATCCTCACGTCCGGATTAAATGACAGGTGAAAGACGGTATCACTGCCTGCCATTGCTGCCGAAAGTCGATCCCGATCCAGAATATCAGCCTGAATAAAACGGAAATCGGGTTTACTTGAATGCTGGTTGTTAAATTCCTGTTTCCCGGAACTCAGGTTGTCGTAGACGGATACCGCTCCCATGTTCACGAGACGGCCAACCAGATGACTGCCGATAAAGCCCGCACCACCGGTGACAAAATATCTCATCCTCACAGTGAATCGCGTATTCTCTTCACAAGTACGTTCAGTATCATGCCGGCAAAGATACACAGTGTGCCAACGGTGATCAGGAGCATTGCCACCATCGCCGTGCCCACCGCCAGCTCGTTAGCGGTGAACAGAGCTTTCAGCACTATAACACCGGCCACAATGCCTAGGATTATGGAAATGGCGCCGGCCGTTCCGAAAAACAGAAGCGGCCTTCTCTCCGATATCATCACCAGCACTCGATTCAGAACACCAATGCCATGCCTTATAGGATTGAGCGTGGAACCATCCCTAGTATAAATGGCTGAGATGGGAACTTCAGCAATTTTTAGCCCCTTGGCCATTGCCTCCGATATGGTCTCCGCCGAGATAGCCATCCCCTGTTCTCTGGGCTCAAGCACGTTTATTGCCTTGCGGGAAAAGGCTCTGAACCCCGATTCGGTGTCAGATAATTTGCTCCGGGAAAGCACGCGAGTGAAATAGGAAATGATGTTCTGTCCAAATTTGCGGTAGGCTGGAATATCCTCGCTCTTTATTTTTCGCGACCCGATGGCTACGTCGGCGCCATTAGCGATGGCATCCACCAGCGATGATATCTCTTCTGGGTTATGCTGGCCATCGGCATCAAGGAGCACCAGCACCTCCGGGTTTCTTTTCTTCGCCTCGGCAAGCACGGACTGTACCGTGGCACCATAGCCACTGTTTTGCTGGTGCTTGATCAACGTGGCGCCGGCCAGCTCGGCCACCTGTGCCGTACGGTCGGAACTGCCGTCATCAACCACCACCACCTCGCGGGCAAACCGCCTCGCCTGCAGGACAACGCTGCCGATATACCTCTCTTCGTTATAAGCCGGTATGCCGACGATTATCTCAGGCTTTTCCGGTTTTTTCATTTCTCCACCGATTGGAGGAGCATTCCGCCTTACCTCAGGCATATTTTCTTGCTGCAATTATAACATATGTGAGGTAAAGTTGTGCGCTGTACATAATGAGTTAGGTCATATTACCTTTGAGAAAGTTTGACGTCAGTTGTGCATTACAACTGTTTTAGGGTAAAATAGCTGGTGTTCGGGCGGTTAGCTCAGTGGTTAGAGCGCCTGCTTCACACGCAGGAGGTCACAGGTTCAAGTCCTGTACCGCCCATTTTCATTTCAGCTAACAGGTAGTCAGATGAGATTGCTTCTCCTTTTGATTATGGCATCAACTGCCCTCTTTTTTCTGTTTGCGGGCTGTTCCGGAAAGCCGGCTATCTACCGGGAGTCAGGCGAAGTCATCACGGTAAAGTCAACCAGGAATTTATTATTGCCACCGAAACGAACCCACCCACCGGTTATATGTGGACAGCCACCGTCGACGAGAGCATGCTGGAACTGATTTCATCAACTGTTGAAACCTCAGAGATGGAAACAGAAAAGCCGGCATCGGGCATTCTGGAACAGCACTTTCGCTGCCGGGCACTGAAAAAGGGCAACACTGAAGTGCAGTTAAACCTGAAGGGCCCTGATATAAAATTCAGCTGGGGCCAAAAAACATTTCCGGTGGAGATTAGATGAAAATCGTGCTATCTCCGGTCCAGAAGGTGGCAGTTAACACAGTTCGGCATGGGCTCGCCTTTCAGGCCAGCGAGCAGGTTGCGCGCTCCCATGAGGCTCATATTTATTCCGGTCTCCAGGGTCTGAGTGCCGATATGCGGGGTAACAATCACGTTTTCCAGTTCCAGCAACGGGTCATCCGGCGACATCGGTTCCTCTTCGGTGACGTCCAGGGCTGCGCCCAGGATTTGCTTCCGCTTTAACGCTTCATAAAGTGCCTTCTGCTCAACAATTACACCTCTGGCGGTATTAATCAGCATCGCCGTTGGCTTCATGCTGGATAACTCCTTGGCGCCAATCAAATGTCTGGTCTCTTTGTTCGATGGGACGTGAATGCTGACGAAATCAGACCGGCTGAGCAGCGCCTTTAAGTCGCTCACGTATTCCGCCCCGTATTCAGCCTCATCCTGGCGGCGACGTCGGTTATGATAGAGCACCTTCATGTTGAAACCTCTGGCCCGCTGCGCCACAGCAGCGCCAATTCGCCCCATACCGATGATACCCAGCGTTTTTCCACATACATCATATCCGAGCATCTCCATGGGACCGAAATTTCGCCATTCGCCATTGGTGACAATCTCAGTCATCTCAACGAGCCGGCGGGATATGGCCAGCATAAGGGCGAAGGCAAGGTCGGCAGTGCTGTCCGTGACCACGCCCGGAGTATTGCTGACTTTAATCCCCCTTTTAGTGGCCGCTTCAACATCTATGTTATCGTAACCCACACTCACATTTGCGATGGCTTTCAGCTTTGGAGCTGCGTCCATGGCTTCGCCATCGATCGAGTCACCACCCCACTGCAAAATGCCATCGACATCGGCGATACGCTTGAGAAATTCCTCGCGCGGTATGCTATCTACTTCTTCCCAGGCATCAACCTCAGCATATTTTGCGAGCAGTTCCACAGCTTCCTGAGCCACGGTTCTGGTAATGAAGACCTTTGGCATTTTTTATCCTCCTCAACTGGTATCTGTCCGGTGACAGCGATGCACTTCGAATGTTCTTTATCATATCGGAAAGCCATCCCTGTTGTCCAGCATACGCAGCGGTGACCTCTTGACTATTATACAGAGTAACAGTAGACTAATTTGTACTCAAATTGCAGGCGGTAGAATGAAGATTATCGGTCTTACCGGCGGCTATGGCAGCGGTAAAAGTACGATAACCAGGTTCCTTGCCGAGCTGGGAGCGGCGGTAATTGATGCTGATAAGGTGGGGCACGAGGTCTTTAAGCCCGGTACCGAAGCTTGGCGGGAGGTGGTTGACACCTTTGGTCAGGGAATCATCAGCATTGATGGCACCATCGACCACCGAAAGCTGAGCAGGATTGTTTTCCGGGACCCTGATGCCAGGGCCAAGCTGAATATGATAATGCATCCCCGAATATACGAGCGGGTAAAAGACATGATTGAAGAATACCGGCGAAGCGGCGTTGATGTGGTTGTAGTCGAAGCCTCCTTGCTTCTGGAGGCGGGATGGAAGCCTATGGTTGACGAGGTGTGGGTGGCGAGCGCTCCACAGGCAACGGTAATCCGCCGGATGAAAGAGCAAAAGGGCATACTTGAGTCTGAATCACTGGCCCGTATTCAGGCGCAACTGACTGATGAGGAAAGGACTCAACAGGCAGATGTGGTCATCGCCACTGATTTCCCTCTTGACGAGTTAAAGGAAGAAGTTACAGCGCAGTGGCATGAGCTGCGCTCCCGTATTTGACACTTAAGCACGGCAACTGGTATAATGATTTGGTTTTTGTATTTGGAGGTTTACCATTTACGCGATAGTTGAAACCGGCGGCAAGCAATACAAGGTGTCTCCCGGCCAGGCAATAGAAGTGGAACGATTGAGCGTGACCGAAGGCAGCAGTGTGGAGCTGGGCAATGTCCTGTGCATCGCCGATGGCGATAAGGTAATGCTGGGCACGCCAGCGGTCGAGGGAGCCAAGGTCATCGCCACTTCTCAGGGAGAGAAAAAAGGCGATAAAGTAGTTGTCTTCCGATATAAACCGAAAGTCCGTTACAGCATCAGGAACGGGCACCGCCAGCTACATACCAGACTGCTTATTGAGCGGATAGTTGAACCGGGGGCGACTCCAGAACAGCCGGCCAAGAAACCTAGCCGCCGCCGAAAAGGAGCGATCAAAGATGGCACATAAGAAAGGGGGCGGCTCCAGCCGCAACGGGCGGGACAGCCAGCCCAAACGACTCGGTGTGAAGCGGTTCGCCGGGCAGGCAGTCAATGCCGGGACCATTCTGGTCAGGCAGCGAGGCACGCGTATTTTCCCGGGCAACAATGTTGGCGTTGGCCGGGACCATACCCTCTTTGCTCTCATTGACGGTGTGGTCAGCTTTGAACCGGTCGGAAATGATCGGAGGAAAGTCAGCGTTTACGCTGGTTAGCAGCTATGAAAGATAAGATTCATCCCAAATACTTTAATGACGCCAGGGTTGTTTGCGCCTGCGGCAATACTTTTACCACTGGCTCCACCAAAAAAGAACTGAAAGTGGAGGTGTGCAGCCAGTGCCACCCATTTTACACCGGGGAAAGGCGTGTTCTTGATACCACGGGCAGAGTGGAGCGTTTCAAGAAACGCTACAAAGTGAAAGATTAAGCCAGTATGTTGACGGCGGGATGAGGAGCGAGTTACAAAGGCCGCTCCTTTTTCTTTATCGGGGCAGATTGATGAAGGTTAAATTTCGTTATGGGGGACAGGCGGTCATCGAAGGCGTGATGATACGGGGGCAGAAGGCGGTGGTTACCGCGGTGCGACGCCCCAACGGCGAGGTGATCACCGATAGCCGGCCTCTGCCGTCACTCTATACGGGCTGGATGCGAAAAACACCATTGCTCAGAGGAATTATCGTCATCATTGAAGCAATGGTGCTGGGCATAAGCAGCCTCCTTTATTCAGCGAATATATCGCTGGAGGAGGAGAATGAGGAGATCTCCGGGAAAACAGTGTGGCTCATGATTACGGTGGCGGTCGTGCTGGCCGTAGTCCTGTTTTTAATCATTCCGCTGTTTCTGACCAGGTTGATCAACCCGTACATCAGCTCGTCGCTGGTCTTTCACCTCATTGAAGGCGCCATAAGACTGGTCATCTTTATTGCCTACCTGAAGCTGGTTGGCCTGCTCCCGGATATCAGGCGCGTTTTCACCTATCACGGTGCCGAGCACAAGGCGGTGAACGCTTATGAACACGGCGTGCCGCTGGAAGTTGAAGCAGTAAGAGAATACAGCAAAGCACATGTGCGCTGTGGCACCAGCTTTCTTTTTGTGGTGCTGGTGATTGCCATTGTGGTTTTTGCGCTGGTCGGCCGGCCTTCGCTGTGGTTGATGGTACTCTCGCGCATCCTGCTCATCCCGGTCATTGCCGCCCTTGGCTACGAGTTCATTCACTTCGGCGCCAACCACGCCGGAAACCCGCTGGTAAAAGCGGTGCTGCTCCCTGGCCTCTGGCTACAGGGAATGACGACTAAAGAACCCGAAGACGACCAGATAGAGGTGGCACTGGTCGCTTTGAATAAGGCGCGGGAGATAGATGCTGAGGCGCCTCAACCCTCATCCTGAGGCATTGCGGCTGCGTCCCTCTCAGTAAGCTGCTGAAAGAAACAGGTGCGATTTCCGGTATGACACACGGGGCCGAGAGGTTTGGCTTTTACCAGGATAGTATCGCCATCGCAGTCCGCCCACACCGAGCGTACCATTATGCGGTTGCCCGAGGTCGCGCCTTTGTGCCACAATTCCTGGCGGCTGCGGCTGTAAAACCAGACTTCGCCGCTGGTGAGTGTGCGGCGCAGTGCTTCCTGGTTCATGTAGCCCAGCATAAGTACCTCGCCGGTTTCCTCGTCCTGAGCTATCGCCGGGATGAGCCCTTTCTCATTGAATTTCAGATTTTCAATCGATTCCATCTCGTTTTATCCCATCCGGCTGAGGGTGGCAATAGCCTGTTTCAGGTCGATATTGCCAGTGTACAGGGCCTTGCCCACAATTGCCCCCTCCGCACCGAGTTTTTGGAGCATTTTCAGATGATTGATTGAAGATATGCCGCCGGCAGCAATCACCGGCGCCCTGGTAGCATCGATGACCTCGGAAATAGCGTCAAAATTGGGCTCGGTAAGGGTGCCATCGCGGCTGATGTCGGTATAGATAAAACGTTTCACACCGAGTTTCATCATGGCCCGGATAAAAGAGAGCGCGGTCAGTTCCGTCGTTTTGCGCCAGCCATGGGTGGCTATCTGTCCTTCCTGGGCATCAACGCTCACCACAATCGAGTCCGGGAACCTGTGGCAGGCCTCTTTGACGAGCACGGCGTTCTCCACCGCCGCCGTGCCCAGTACGACGCGCTCCACGCCTTGTTTCAGCACCGCCTCGATTGTTTCCAGCTGGCGGATGCCACCGCCAAGCTGCACCGGAATCAGCATGGCTCTGGCAATCTCGCTGATGATACCCAGATTGCACAGCTCGCCGGCTCTGGCACCATCCAGGTCAACGATGTGCAGCCTCGGCGCGCCCTTTGCCTGCCATTTCAGGGCCACTTCCAGAGGGTCGTCAGAAAAGACCGTTTCCCGTTCGTAGTCGCCCTGGTACAGACGCACACATTGTCCGCCTTTGATATCTACTGCGGGAATGATTTCTATCGCCCTGCTACCTCCGATTTTTCCCTTATTATAAGTTAAATACACTCACGAAGGCAATTAAGATAATATTGACCTCACCCCCTTTATCCCCCTCTCCTTGAAAG
>DUFF01000035.1 GCA_011174815.1 Dehalococcoidia bacterium
AACTCGATATCCCAATTCTGGCCACGGAATATTCTCCAGGTGGCCTATACGGACTCACCCAGTTCATTCTTCAGGGAGCTACCGATATTCTGCGCGGCGATGTCAGGCTGAAGGGCGGCATAACCGCGCTGGTCAAAATATGTCACCTGGCTGAGGCCTTTCGGATGAAGTGTGAGATCCACCACGCTGGCAATTCGCTGAACAACGTGGCGAATCTCCACGTGACCATGGCGGTTAACAACTGTGAGTATTTCGAGGTGCTGTTGCCGGAAGCCGCCCAGAAATATGGCCTCGTTAATGATATTGAGGTTGATCGCCAGGGTTTGGTCTATGCCCCGGAGAAACCTGGCCTCGGCTATGATATTGATTGGGAATTGGTGAAGAGAAAGCAGACCAGGGTATTAAAGTAGGCTGTTCACACATAGAATGCAAATGCAGAATGCAAATGCAGGCACAGGCATATGATATAATGGAGACGTTTTTCAGGAGGTGCTGAGTGTGATAAAGCTTGTGCTTTTGCGGCATGGCGAGAGCATCTGGAACAAGGAGAACCGGTTCACCGGATGGACGGACGTCGACCTTTCCCGGAGGGGCATCAAAGAGGCGCAGAAGGCCGGTGAGGTCCTCAAAGAGGAGGGTTACACCTTTGATGTGGCCTTTACCTCGGTGCTGAAACGTGCCATACGCACGCTGTGGATTGTCCTTGACGAGATGGACCTGATGTGGATACCGGTGTATCGCTCCTGGAGGCTTAATGAGAGGCATTACGGAGCGTTGCAGGGACTGAATAAGGCAGAGACGGCGGCTAAATACGGGGAAAAGCAGGTCCTGATATGGCGCCGGAGCTACGATATCAGGCCACCCAGCCTGGAGGAAACGGACGAGCGCTATCCTGGAAATGACCCCATATACGCGGACTTGGACAGGAAAGATATTCCGCTCACGGAGTGCTTAAAGGACACCGTTGAGCGCTTTCTCCCCTACTGGCATGAGGTGCTGGCGCCGACGATAAAGTCCGGAAAGCGGGTGCTCATATCGGCGCATGGCAATAGTCTGCGGGCGCTGGTCAAATATCTTGACCACATCAGCGATGATGACATTGTCAGGCTGAATATCCCGACTGGCATTCCGCTCGTCTACGAACTGGACGGAGAACTGAAGCCGATTAAAAGCTACTATCTCGGTGACCCTGAGCAGGTGGCGAAGGCCACAGCCGCCGTGGCCAGGCAGGGAAAGGCGAAGGAGTAGCGCCAGGCCTATTTGCAATATATTTCGGCGTTCAGGTTATCTTCTCCACCTTGAGCAGGTTGGTGGAGCCCGCCACGCCGATGGGTATGCCTCCGGTAATGACAATCAGGTCACCGGATTTGGCTAGCTTCATTTCCTTGGCGAGACGTACGCCAGTGGCAAAAAGCGCGTCTATGGATTTCTGCTCGGGTATCCGTATGGGGTAGACGCCCCAGAGAAGCAGCAACCGCCGGCACACGTCACTGTCGGGGGTGATGGCCAGGATGGGCATCCTGGGACGATACTTGGATACCCTCCCCGCAGTGCTGCCCGACCGGGTGAAGGCCACGATGGCCTTTGCTTTCAGGCTGTAAGCGGTGTGGCAGGCGCTGTAGCTTATCAGTTCATCGGTCTTGTGCTCCAGATGATGGCCCCTCTCCATCAGTATCCGGTCATAGGGCAGCTTGTTTTCTGCTTCCTGAGCGATTTTGGCCATTATGTTAACTGCCTGCAGTGGGTATTTGCCGATGGAAGTCTCTGCCGAAAGCATGGTAGCATCAGCACCATCGAATATGGCGTTGGCGATATCGGTCACTTCGGCGCGCGTGGGGCGTGCTGCGCTTATCATTGACTCCAGCATCTGCGTGGCAACGATGACCGGCTTGCCGGCATAGTTGCATTTCTGGATTATTTCCTTCTGTACCATTGGCACCCGTTCCAGCGGAATGTCCACACCCAGGTCGCCGCGTGCCACCATAATGCCATCGCTGGCTGCCAGTATGCTGTCGAATTGGCCGACCGCGTCTCCCCGCTCTATTTTGGCGATAATGGGTATATCGGCATTGTTTTGGTGCAGCATATCTTTGATTGCCCTCACATCGTCGGCACTGCTGACAAAGGAGAGAGCGATATATTCCGGTTCTTTGCCGATGGCGAAGAGGAGGTTTTCCTTCAGCGGATCGGTGAGAAACGGCTCTGATATGCGCATCCCCGGAACCACCACTCCCCTCCCTTCGGTAAGCACGCCACCAGCAATTACCCTGCACCTAACCTCGATACCGTCTGTCTCCAGTACCTTGAGCTGCATGGCACCGTCGTCAAGCAGCACTAGGTCTCCTGCTTTTACATCCCGGGGGAGATTGGGCAGGTTGACCGGTATGACTTCGGCATCCCCGACCACCGGTTTTGTGGTCAGCACCACCTGTGAGCGGTTTTTCAGTGTTATCTGGCCACCTTTAAGTTTGCCAGTGCGGTATTTGGGGCCCGGCAGGTCCATGAGAATAGCCACGTCTATGCCCAGCCGCTGGCTTACGTCCCTGGTAGTCTGCATGTACCGACCATGTTCGCGGTGGGTGCCGTGCGACAGGTTCAGCCGGGCGATGTTCATTCCGGCAAGGATGAGACGCTCTATGACGGCTGCGGAGCCTGTCGATGGCCCGATGGTGCAGACTATCTTGGTACGCCTTTTGGACAGTTTAATGGCTATGTTACCTCCGGATATATTATTTTTTCGATTTCTCTATTTTACGGAAGGCATAGGCAGCGGCGCCGATAACCCCCGAGTTTCTGCCCAGTGCGGGACGGGCAAAACGTACGGAGTCGAAAGCTACCCGGTACGCCCTCTCTTCAGCGACTTTGTATGCCGGTTCCAGCAGCATATCGCCGATACTGGACAGGCCACCGCCGATAATGATCAGTTCCGGATTGAAGATATTGATGAGGCTGGCCAGGCCCACCCCGATATAATAACCAGTCTGGACGATAAGTTCTTTCGCCAGGGCATCTCCCCGCCGGGCGGCTTTATGCACGGCCTCGGCGTTTACCTTATCGATGTCACCGCCAGCATAGTCTACAATTGATGTTTCGGCCCCGGATTTGATGCGCTTTCTGGCTTCTCTCGCTAGGGCTGTGCCCGATGCCAGCGTCTCCCAGCAGCCGGTGTTGCCGCAGTTACATTTCGGGCCGTTGCTGTCAATGGTCATATGGCCGATTTCACCGGCGGTACCCGTGCTGCCGGCGTATATCTGACCGTCAATTACGATGCCCCCACCGATACCGGTGCTTATGGTAATGTAAATGAAATTGCGGGCTCCCCTAGCCACCCCGAAGTACATTTCTCCCAGGGCAGCGGCATTGGCGTCATTTATCAGCAGTGTTTTAACGCCCATTTTTCCCTCGATGCTCTCCCTTAACGGGACATCCTTCCAGCCGGGTAGGTGCGGCGAGGTAAAGATAACACCAGTCTCCGGATTGGAGAGGCCGGGAGCGCCGATGCAGATAGCCTCGAGTTCCGCTGCCTTTATAGCCGCTTGGTCGATAGCGCGCTTCATAGAACTGAGCATGGCCTGAATTACCGCCTCCGGTCCTTTTGCTGCCGGCGTGGTGCGGCGGTCGCTTGATAGTACTTCGCCTTTAGCGTTGACTACCGCGGCCAGTATCTTGCTCCCGCCAAGGTCAACGCCGAGCACCAATGGATTGTCAGTCACTGATTTTTACCTTTTCTCACCCTTTGTCTCTTCGATATAGGTTGCCGCTGCCTTGGGTGTCTTGCCGCCTTTTACCTGATGGTAGTGTTCATATGTCAGGCATGTCTTGTTGGAAACGATATCGGCGTCAACCAGTTCGCCGACGAATATGGTATGCGTGCCCACATCCATTTCCCGGGTTACGCGGGCTTCCATAAACGCGACGGCGTTATCTAGGACTATTGGAGCCCCCGTCTCGCCTATCCGGTAATCAATCCCCTCGAACTTATCGCTATCTCTTCCCGAGCGGAAGCCAAAACGCCCGATGAATATCAACGGCGTATCTTCGCAGAGCACCGAAACGGCAAAGACCCTGCTCTCCTTGATGAACTCCCAGGTCAAGTTATGGCGGTTGATGCTCACGGCAATGGTTGGCGGCTCGGAGGTAACCTGAATAACGGTATTGGCAATCTGGCCATTCAGGCGGTCGTTCTTTCTTGAAGTTATGACGTAAAGCCCGTAACTTATTTTATGTAAAGCTTTTGTATTCATGATTTCCTCACTGGTTCTCCTTTATCCTTTAATTTTCAGTTATCACGTGAATTCTGTCAATCTTGGCTGGTTAACCGGTGAATTTTAAGTAGTTTCAAGCTGGATTATCGTTGTAAAATCGGGCGGATTATGCTATTAATATTTGATTAAAGGCGCTGAGGGAGGGAATTCATGTCAAGACTGCTTATTATTTCCAATCGTTTGCCTCTGAACGTTGAGAGAAAAGGTGATAAGCTTAATTTTCAGCCCAGCCTCGGTGGACTGGCCACAGCGCTGGGCGCATTTTATAAATCCCGTCCCAGTCTCTGGATCGGGTGGCCGGGCATAGAGCAGGAGAAGATTAAAAAAGGTGAGGAGAGAGAGATTGAGGATAAGCTGGCTGAAGAGCGTTGCTATCCGGTGTTTCTCTCGGAGAAGGACGTTGACGATTTCTACTTCGGGTTCTGCAACCAGACCATCTGGCCTCTCTTTCATTACTTTCCGCATTACGTGGAGTATGACCCAGTCCTGTGGCAGGCATATCAGCGGGTTAACGAGATTTTTGCTGATGCCATCGTTAGCGTGGCCAAAGAGGATGATATTTTCTGGGTGCAGGACTACCACTTTATGCTTCTCCCCAAGCTGATACGGGACCGGCTGCCCAGGGCAACCATCGGTTTTTTCCTCCATATACCCTTCCCGTCCTATGAAGTCTACCGCCTTCTGCCCTGGCGCCGGGAAATACTGGAGGGGTTGCTTGGCGCCAATCTGCTCGGCTTTCATACCCATGACTATGTCTGGCACTTTCTGAACAGCACCCGCAACCTGCTTGGCTACAGCACAGGCATGGGCTGGATTACGGCCTCCGACCACGTATCCAAGGCGGATGTCTTCCCCATCGGCATCGGCTACGAGCACTATTCCAGCATTGCCGGGAGCCCGGAAGTGGACGCGGAAATCAAAAAGTTCCGTGAGAAGCTGGGCGATAAGAAGGTAATCGTTTCCGTTGACCGCCTCGACTACAGCAAAGGCATCCCGAATCGGCTGGAAGCGTACGGCCTCTTCCTGGAAAAACATCCGGAGTATCGGGAGAAGGTGGTGTTCATTCTGGTTATCGGGCCTTCCCGCATCAGGGTACAGCGGTACGCCGAGTTAAAGCAGCAAATAGAGGAGATGGTGGGCACCATAAACGGCAGGTTCGGCACCGTTGGCTGGACGCCTCTGGAGTATATCTACAATCCGATACCCTATCATGCGCTTCTTGGCATGTACCGGATGGCGGATGTATGCCCGATTACCCCAGTGCGTGACGGGATGAACCTGGTGGCGAAGGAATATCTGGCCACCAAGATAGATGGCAGAGGCGTTCTCATTCTCAGCGAGACCACCGGCGCCGCCCGGGAACTGGGAGACGCCATCATGGTCAATCCCAATAACATCGAGGAAATAGCGCAGGCTTTTGCCGATGCCCTGGCGATGCCGGAAAAAGAGCAGATTGAGCGCAACCGGGCCATGCAGGAGATAATCAAACGCTATGACGTCAGCCGTTGGGCCGGAGACTTCATTGATAAATTGCATGAGACGGTAAAGATGGAGACGGGTGCTGTGCCCGAACCGCTGCCCGATAAGACAAGGCGCGAGTTAACCGGGCAGTTACAGAAAGCCCGGGCGCGGTTGTTGTTGCTGGACTATGACGGCACGCTGGTGCCCTTCGCCAAAACGCCCGAAGAGGCCAAGCCGGACGCGGAACTGCTGAAGCTGCTGTCCGAGTTGAACAAAGATGCCAGGAATGAGGTTGTGCTCATCAGTGGGCGCGACAAAAACACGCTTGACCGGTGGTTTGGCAGCCTGAAGACGGCGATGGTGGCAGAGCATGGTGTGTGGATGAAAGTCAAAGGCGGCGATTGGGGCAAGATGTCCGGCCTCTCGGATGACTGGAAAGGTGAAGCACGTGCCATAATGCAGCTGGCGGTGGACCGGATTCAGGGGTCCCTTATCGAGGAGAAGGACTACTCACTCGCCTGGCATTACCGCAGGGCTGACCCGAGAATAAGCGAACGACACATCCGGGAGATAGTGAACGACCTGCTCAATCTGACGGCCAATTCCAACTTGAGAGTACTCGAAGGCAGCAAGGTGGTGGAGGTGAAAAGCGCCAATCTGAACAAGGGCTCGACGGCACAGCACTGGCTTTCCCGTCAGGCCTGGGATTTTGTCCTTGCCATCGGTGATGATGTTACTGATGAAGACCTGTTCCGGGCTCTGCCGGAGAAGGCGTGGTCCATAAAGGTAAGGCCTGGCCTTTCGGCGGCCAAGTTTAGCCTCGATTCACCAGATGAAGTACGTGCTCTGCTAAAAGAACTGGTGTAAAATAAAGATATGAAGATAGCGCTGGTCTCCCCCTATGACTTCGCCTATCCCGGGGGTGTCTGCAATCATATATCCAATTTAGAGGAGCAGCTGACCAAGATGGGGCATGATGTGAAAATCATTGCCCCTGCTTCGAAGGCAGTCTCGGCTTTGGGTGAGCGTCTCATACCAATCGGCAAGCCCAGACCGGTTCCGGTCAGCGGTTCGGTTGCTCGCATTACCCTTTCCCCATGGCTGTCATCGCGGATTAAGAGGGTGCTGGAACGGGAGAAATTTGAAGTCGCTCATCTCCACGAGCCTCTGATGCCGATGCTCTGCACCACCGTGCTGCGCCTATCCAATGCCCCGAATATCGGCACTTTCCATGCCTCCGGCGGCAAACCCTGGTATGACTTCGGCACGCCGCTGGGCAAGCTGATTTTGAAGAAGTGGTTTCGCCGGCTGGACTATAAGATTGCCGTTTCCAAGCCAGCAATGGATTACGTGAACAAGTTCTTCCCCGATGAATACAGCATCGTACCCAACGGTGTTGATACGGGCCATTTCCGGCCTGACGTCGAGCCACTTGAGGAGTATCTTGACGGGAAGCTGAACATCTTATTTATCGGTCGGCTGGAGAAGCGCAAAGGCCTTGATTATCTGCTCGATGCCTACCAGCAGGTCAAGCGCGAAATCCCTGACTCGCGACTGCTCGTCGTCGGGCCAGGCATTCGGCTCAGGAAAAAGTATGAGAAACGGGTGGCCCGGCGCGGCATAGAGGATGTCATTTTCATTGGCTATGCCACCTATGGTGATTTGCCCAGGTATTACAAGACGGCGGATATCGTCTGCTGCCCGGCCACCGGGTGGGAGAGTTTCGGCATCGTCCTGATTGAGGCTATGGCCGTGGGGACGCCCGTGGTTGCCTCGAATATCTTGGGGTATGCCAGCGTGCTGACCCACGGTAGTGAAGGCTTGCTGGTGCCGCCGAAGAATGTCCCCGGCCTGGCTGAGGCATTGCTGTCGCTGGCCGGCGATGAGTCCCGAAGACAAAAGATGAGCCAGAATGGAATTGCCACTGCCCAGAAATACAGCTGGGAAAACGTGGCTAAGCAGGTACTGGCCTGCTACCAGAAGGCACTTGGCTAATCCACGAGGGACACAATCCGGTCAACCGGATGTCATATCTGGTGTCGCAGATTGTAAATAGCTCAGTCTATTTTGTTGAACTGGTCTTTGCTGGCACCACATACGGGGCAGACCCAGTCATCGGGCAATTTTTCAAAGGGAGTTCCTGCCGGGATGTTACCTTCTGGATCTCCCTGTGCCGGATCATAAATATATCCACACACTGAACATTCATAACGTGCCATTTCTATTTTGCCTCCCTTATAGCGTCATTACATTTTACTATGGGCATTTTCGGAGGACAAGGATAGAACTGGAACAGGTTTGAGGTTGTGCCTTTTAACCCGGGGTTGAAACTGCCTTTTAAGCGAGGATTTGCATCGCCTCTTCCCGGTAAGCATCCATCAGGTATGGAATTCCAGTTACCTTGGCGCATTCCTCAGTGAGCGACATGAGCTCGCGGCGGGTAATTGCTGGCATATTGAAGCATCTTGCCCCGGCCATCAGTTGCTGCAGGCCAATCCGTAGCTTTTCGCAGTAGCTATATATACCCACCGCACCCAGAGGTATGTTCTTCATTTCGTTGGCACCAACAATGCTCATCACATCTTCGTAATTGACGAAGATTTCCTCCGGTGTTGAGCCAAACTGGCTCACTGTGTTGGGCAGCTTACCTTCTTTAATCCAGTTGGCAATATTCTTGCCGACCATGCCCGGGATCATCATTGCCCGCCCTATGCATACCGCTTTCACAAATGGTGAACCGAGAGCGAGCGCCTTGAATATGCCATCCTCGCTGCTGAAACCACCGGCGAAAGCTATGTCAGGTACGCGCTGGCCTTTGTCCGCCAGCTTCTTGCAGAACTCGTAGGCAGCGGAATGCAGGTAGAGACTGGGAATGCCCCACTCCTCCATCATGCGCCAGGGGCTCATGCCAGTGCCGCCGGATGAGCCGTCAATGGTGAGCAGGTCAATCTTGGCATTGGCGCCCCACTTGATTGCCATGGCCAGTTCCCGCAGACTGTAGGCGCCGGTCTTGAGCGTGATGCGTTTGAAACCTATGTTTCTCAGACGTTCCACCTCAGCGTAGAAACCTTCCTCATTGACGAAGCCGAGTCGGCTGTGACGTTCGAATTCCTTGAGCGCGCCATCCTTGTAGGCTGCTTGGGTGATCGGGCTTGAGGGGTCGGGAGTAACGATATAGCCGCGATTCTGCAACTCCAGCGCTCGCTCCAAGCTATCGACCTTGATTTCACCGCCGATGCACTTCGCGCCCTGTCCCCACTTTAACTCGATGGTATCCAGCCCGTGCTTATTATGTACGTATTCCGCAACTCCGAGCCTGGTATCCTCCACGTTCATCTGTACCAGTATCTCGCCGTATCCCTGATGGTAGCGGCGGTAGATCTCAATGCGGCGGTCCATGTCCGGTGCCGAAACCGCTTTACCATTTGCGTCGAGCTCAAGCTTGGGGTCAATGCCACATACGTTTTCGCCACAGACCAGTGTAACCCCGCTGATGGCGGCGCCGATGGCAAAGTGCTCCCAGTTCTTGCGCGCGATCTCAGTGGAGCCGAGGGCGCCGGTAAAGGCCGGCAGCTTCATTTTAACTTTTATGTCCCAGCCGTATTCTGTCTCCGTGTCCACTGCGGGAAAGATGGCAGTATCCGAGTTACCTTCAACGCTGGAAGGCAAGCCTCTGGCTCCTAGAGCATATCCCTGAATATTGAGGTGGGAGTAATCAACTGGATACTCCTTATCGCCGCCAGCGGTAATATCGCCAAAAGGTCCGGGATAAATCAGCTCTCTGCCCCGAAAAGTAGCCCGAAATACCTCGCAGTTTCCGGTACAGCCGTCAAGACAGCGGCTGCAGATGCCGCTCATTGGAGCGACATTTCGAGAGCGGTTTGCCGACCTTGTTGCATCGTTGGCATTTGGTCTTTGCAGGTTCATTTTTGAGAACTCCTTTTGTTTTTATATCTTAACCGGTATCCCTTTATCGCGAAGGTACTCTTTCGCCTCCGGTATGGTTATCTCGCCAAAATGGAAGATGGAGGCCGCCAGAACGGCCGCCGCTTTGCCGATGGTTACCGCTTCATACAGATGTTCCAGCTTGCCAGCGCCTCCCGAGGCGATAACCGGTATGTTGACGGCTTCGGCAACCGCTTTGGTCATCTCTAGGTCATAGCCCTCTTCGGTGCCGTCGGCATCTTTACTGGTGAGGAGTATCTCGCCAGCGCCAAGCTCTTCCACCTTTCTTGCCCAGCCGACTATGTCCATTCCAGTAGCCTCGCTGCCGCTTCTGATTACGACCTCCAGTCGGGGCACTTTGCTGCCGGCCGGGTTTTTATGGCCATCGATGGCCACCACCAGCCTGTCTTTGCCAAATTCGGCAGCAGCTTGCTTGATAAGCTCCGGGTTCTTTACCGCCGCCGTGTTGATGGAGACTTTTGTCACCCCTAGCCCGAATAATTCTTCCATATCCCGGGTGTTCCTGATACCGCCGCCAACGGCAAAGGGTATGGTCACTCTTTCGGCCACCTTTTTCACCCATTCCCGCATGGTACCGCGGTTCTCAACCGTAGCCAGGATGTCTAGGAATACCAGCTCATCAGCACCCTCACGGCAATATGCTTCCGCTGCCTCCACCGGGTCGCGGGCGTCACGCAGGTTCACAAAGTTTACCCCTTTGACTACCCTGCCCTCCTTAACATCCAGACAGGGTATAATGCGCACTGATTCCATGCCTTAACCTCTTAAATGAAAATATGGTAGCTGGCAACCGCTTACCGCACAATTACTGGGGGTCATTCTAACAGTTTTTACGGATTACTGTCAATTTAAGTATTATGTAAACTATTTACCCCCGGCCCGCTCCGTGGTATACTTTTGATATTATTGAACTTGTCACTTTCCTCGGTCTCGAGAGGGAATATTGACTTACGCTTGGCTGATAGTCAACCCGGCGGCCGGTGCCGGCAAGACCGCCCGCAAGTGGCCTCACATCATGGCCCGACTCCAGAGCCTTGACCTGCGCTTTGATTATGCTCTCACCGAGGCACCGGGCCATGCCCGGGAACTGGCGAAAGACGCCGTGGCCAAGGGCTACGAACTGGTAGTATCGGTGGGAGGTGATGGCACCATAAATGAGGTGGTCAATGGCCTGTACGATACCGGCAGCCTTGCTGATGTCCTGCTTGGCATTATTGGTACCGGTACCGGCGGCGATTACATCCGTACCATCGGAATACCAAGGGCGCATCTGGAAGCCTGTCAGTGCCTTAAAAACCCGCGAAAGGTTGCTGTGGATTTGGGTGTTATTGAGTACTTGAGTGGTGGCGAGACGGTCAGACGACTGTTTGTCAATTTCGCTGGCGTGGGATTTGACGCTGAAATCGTGAGAACGACGACATCGAAGTACAAGACACTGAATGCTACCGCTTCCTATCTCGCCGGGCTGCTATCCAGCCTGCTGTTCTACAAAAACAAGGCGGTGACTCTGCTTATCGATGGTGAGGTCAGTGAGGAGAAGGTGTGTGCCGTCCTGCTGAGCAATGGTAAATACGGAGGCGGCGGCATGTTTGCCGCGCCCGAGGCTGATATTTCCGATGGCCTCCTCGATGTACTCGTCATTGGCGATTTAAGCAAACCTGACCTGCTCTGGTCGCTGCCGAGGGTGTATCGGGGAACCCATCTGACCCATCCGAAAGTTACGTTGAAAAAGGCCAGGGAGATAGAGATAAGGTCGGACGACTCGGTGTTTCTTCAGGCAGATGGTGAACTGCTCGGAGGACTGCCAGCTCGCTGCTATGTGCTACCTTCTTTGCTGAACGTTGTGCTGTAAGTCAGCATGTAGCAGTTATTAATTAGAAATGATTAATGGTCGGGGTGAGAGGATTTGAACCTCCGACCTCATGGTCCCAAACCATGCGCGCTGACCAGGCTGCGCCACACCCCGCCACTACAATATTACCATACTTATTATTCTGAGGAGGTTTCCCCGCCTGGCTTGCCGGCCAGTTCCACAAGCTTGTTGTATTCCCGGGTTACCCTTTCCTGTATCTCTTTAATGGTATCTTCCGTCAGGTGGCGGAACCTGCCCTGAGTCTTCAGGTAGTTTTCCACCGGTTCCAGCTTGGTCAGGCTCAGGCTCATTTTGTACTGCCCGTTTGTAACTTCGTACAGCGGGAAAATGCCCGTCCTCACGGCCAGTCGGCCTACTTTGATAGCGTCGTCGGTGGCACAGCGCCATCCCGTGGGGCATACAGATAAAATGTGTATGTAGGCCGGGCCGGGAGTTTCAACTGCCTTGGTTACCTTTCTCATCAGGTCGCGGTGGTAGCTGGGGCAGGCCGTAGCCACATACGGTATGTCATGAGCTACCGCAATCGCGGGCAGATTTTTCTTCCAGGTTACCTGTCCCAAACTCTCTTTGCCAGCGGGTGAGGTGGTTGTTGAAGCTCCATAAGGCGTGGCCGAGGACCTTTGAATGCCGGTATTCATGTAAGCCTCATTATCCAGACAGATGTAGACGAAATCGTGTCCCCTTTCCAGTGCTCCGGACAGGGCTTGCAGGCCGATATCGCTGGTGCCGCCGTCACCGGCTAAAGCAACGACCTTGATGTTGCGTTCCGGGCGTTTCCCTTTTTTCTCCAGCGCCTTCAGGCCGGCTTCGGCTCCAGAGGCCACTGCGGCCGCGTTTTCAAACAGGGTATGGATCCAGGGAATGCGCCAGGAGGTATAGGGAAATGGCGAGGCCACTACTTCCATGCAGCCAGTTGCGTTGACAATAATGGCATTATTGCCAATGGCTTTGGCCGCCAGCCTCACCGCCAGCGCCTCGCCGCAGCCACTGCAGGCACGGTGTCCGGGGGCGAAGGGCTCCAACTCAGTAATTACACCAGGTCCATGAACTGCTGTTGCCATCATTATTCCCTCACTCCATAGATTTCAAATTCTCGTTCGCTTCCCGTCCGGGCGATTTCAATACCGCGATTCACTATTTCCTCGAAACCAGCCATAGAGATATCCCTGCCACCCAGACCACCCACGAAGCCGATGATCCGCGGCCTTTTCTTTTCTTCGTACAAGGCAGCCTTTATCTCGGAGCAGACCGGCCCTCCCGGTCCGCCAAAGGAAATGGCCCTGTCCAGCACAATGAGTGTATCGGCGTCCTTTACCACTTCCCGGAGTTCTTCGTACGGGAAGGGACGCCACAGGCGCAGCTTGAGCAGCCCCACCTCCTTGCCATCGCCCCTCATCTTGTCCACGGCCACCATTGCCGTTTCGCTATAGCTGCCCATAGTTAACAGCAGGGTCTTGGCACCCTCGGTCCGGTATTGCTCTATCGGCGAATATTTGCGACCGAAAAGTTTATCGAACTCCTGCCAGACTTCCAGCGTAACACTCTTTGCCTTTTCCAGATTTATTTCCTGCCCCCATTTCACCTCGGTGTAAATGAATGGTGAGCCCAGAGCCCCCATGGTGACCGGTTTCTCCGGGTCAAGCGGCAGGGGGTACTTAAAAGGCGGCAGGAATTGGTCAACATCCTTTTTGTCGGGAA
This sequence comes from Dehalococcoidia bacterium, assembly GCA_011174815.1. Lineage (GTDB taxonomy): Bacteria > Chloroflexota > Dehalococcoidia > Dehalococcoidales > RBG-16-60-22 > E44-bin89. The sequence goes on from DUFF01000035.1 coordinate 13,264, forward strand.
GCTCGATGGGCTCGATAACATGGGTCAGGGCAAAGCCATCGAGGTGAATCATTACCGGCAGCAGGACCCTTTTATCCTCACCGATGCGAAAGCCGCAGATGACATTATCAACCGCCTCCTGTCCGTTCTCAACGAATATCTGGATCCAGCCGGTATCCCGGACCGCCATGGCATCGGAGTGGTCGCCCCAGATACTGATGGGTGCAGAGAGGGCGCGGTTGGCCACCGTCATTACCATGGGGAACCGCATCGCTGAGGCAACATATAGCACCTCATGCATCAGCTCCAACCCCTGTGCGGCGGTGGCGGTAAAAGTTCTGGCGCCTACCGCGGAAGCGCCAATACAGGCGCTCATCGCCGAGTGTTCTGATTCCACTGGAATATAGGCAGCTTTCAGTTCACCATTGGCCACCAGCTCTGCCAGGTGCTCCACGATGTGTGTCTGAGGGGTTATCGGGTAAGCTGACACGACGTCAGCATCAGATAACATGGCAGCATCGCCAACCGCCACCGATACTTCCAGACCTTCCCGTTTCGCCATTATCTCTCCTCCTCGACCATGGTTATCGCCTCTTTGGGACATTCTGTGGCGCAGATCCCACAGCCCTTGCAATAGAATAAATCGGCTTCGAAATACCCGTCTTTGGTTTTGGCAATGCACCCCTCAGGGCAGAAGAAGTAACAGAGAGTGCATTTATTGCATTTTTTAAAATCGACCACCGGTCGCCGCGACTTCCAGTCGCCGGTCCTGACTTCGACCGAGTTGCCTGGTTCGGTGATGAAAAAGCCGAGCTCTACCTCTTTCCAGCCCAGCTCTCCTTTGGTTCTTGGTTTTGCCTTCGTCTTTGCTTTGGCCATTTCCAGCTACTCTCCTATTATCGTTTCTTTATAGGCTCTTTCCATCGCCTTGATATTGCGCTCTGCCAGACGCCCAAAACGTTTCTGCAGAGGTTCTTTTACCGATTCTATGGAAATAGCGCCGGTGGCTTTTATCAGGGCGCCGATCATGGTTGTGTTGACGATGAGAACTCCCAGAGATTCTTGGGCAATTGTATCGGCGTCAATGAGGGCCAGCTTGGCATCGATACCAAAATCTTTCTTGACCTGGGCAACAGATTTTTTGGTATTGATGATGGCTATGCCACCGTCTTTTAGCCCGGAAGTGGCATCCAGAATGGATAAAAGGCTCGGGTCCATAATTAGAACCACATCGGGCTGGTCAACCTCGGCCCGGCTCCGGATAGGCTCATCCGGATTGATGCGATTGAAGGCCAGAACCGGCGCTCCCCTTCTTTCCGGGGTGAAGCTGGGGAATGCCTGAGCGAACTTACCTTCACTGATAGCTGCCTGAGCGACTAGTTCCGCCGAGGTAACCGCCCCCTGACCTCCCCGACCGTGCCACCTGATCTCTATGAGCTTGTTTTTCGTCATTGCACTCTCCTGACCACATTAAAGCGCCCCTGGGGCGACTTGAACGCCCGCACCCAGCTCCGGAGGCTGGTGCTCTGTCCACCTGAGCTACAGGGGCACCCACTATTATTATATCCCTGAGGGTAATTTAAGGACAAGGTAACGAGGTTAGTGCTTGATGAGGATGATGCGGATGCTGTGGTTACAAGTGGTTTACAGCCCATAAACATAGATTTCGCTTACTCCAAAAACCGACCTATTATAACCGCCACGGGTGAATAACGCAAGTATTGACATTTGTATCCAGTGTCAATAAAGTGAAATGAGCAAAGGAGACACCGATTGGTCTGGGTTAAATTCATTGTCTGCGTTATTACCATTTTTATCTCAGGTAGAAAAGTTGCTCGATACGGTGACATAATCGCCGAGAAAACCGGTCTTGGCGGTGTCTGGATAGGCCTTGTCCTCATCGCCATGTTGACCTCGCTGCCCGAACTTTTCAATGGCGTCAGTGCGGTAACTCTGGTCGATGCCCCGGACCTGACCATCGGTAATATCCTTGGTGCCAACATGTTTAACCTGTTCAACTTGGCGCTTCTCGACCTGGTCCACCGCAATGGTTCCCTTATGGCGGTCGTGGGGAAGACCCATCGTCTGACCGGTATATTCAGCCTGATAATGGTGCTCTTTGTTGCCGGCTGCATACTGATAAGCAGCAGATTCCATATTATGGACATTGGCTGGATTGGCTGGTACACTCCGTTCATTATTCTGATGTACCTGATTTTCGCCCGGATATTATACCGTTACGAGCAGCGCCACCCATCCCTGAAGGAAACGGAATTCGAGTATGCCGATAAGTCTTTAAGGCATATTTATCTTTATTTCTCAATATCCGCAATCTTCATCATAGGCGCTGGCATCTGGCTCGCTTTTGTTGGCGATGAAATCTCTGAGGTCTACGGATGGGGGCAGAGCTTCGTGGGCAGCCTTTTCCTCGCCTTCACCACCACCCTGCCCGAAATAACCGTTTCCTTTGCCGCTATGCGAATCGGGGCCAAGGACCTGGCGGTGGCCAACCTGATTGGCAGCAATCTGTTCAACCTGACCATCATTCCCATCGATGACCTGCTCTACGTTAAAGGGCCGGTACTGGCCGCAGTCGCTGAGTCCCACCTCGTCACCGCATCCGCTGTGATGCTTATGACCATCGTGTTCATCATCGGGCTGAGTCAACGGCACCATCGCATCTTCCATCTCAGCTGGTGGAATATAACCCTGATTGTGCTTTTCCTTCTGGGTGCTTACTACAATTTTCAACTGGCGTGATTTGCGCTGACCATCAAAACAGGAAATCCCAGGTAAGTATCACGATAAGGACGAGAAGCACCACCAGCACCATGAATCCCAGCGGTATCCGGTAGCGGTCAGGGCTGAACGTCGGCGGCTCAGGGGCTGGCTTCTCCGTACGCAGCAGAATATGACCGGCGTTCTTCACCGCCTCGACAGAATAACCGGCGGGGTTGGCGCCAACTTTGACCAGATAACGGGCGAAGCGAATTGACAGCTCTTCCACCGCTTCGAAAAGCTGACAGACCCAGATACTAAACACCTTGAAAGCAAGGCGTGAGGGCCGCCGGTAAAACCAGTCGGTATCCAGTGTAATTGTGTCCGCAACGTGGAGCTGTTTTATCACCAGCCAGAAGGCAAGGCCAGTAAAAATAAGGAGCTGCATCGTTTCCACTAAATGCGAGGCGGTATAGGGCTGGTAATGCACCTCGAAGGGGAGAAGGTTGTAGAGCAGCGCTGGATAAACGCCGATGGCAATGCAGATTAAAGATGTCAGCCCCATGCCGATGTACATTCCCGGCGGCACGGGTTCCGGCTTGAGGTTGCGGTCGGTGCTGAACCAGGTGAAGTACGGCAGCTTCAGGCCGATGGAAAGGAAAGTGCCGATGGAGGCCAGGTTGAGCAGGAGCACCACCGCACCGAAATGCTCCATTTCGGCGGCGTAGACCACCATCGACTTGCTGACGAAGCCGCTGAAAAGCGGTACGCCGGAAATGGAGAAGGCACCGACCATGAAAAATATCAGCGTGAGCCACATTTTCTTAAACAGGCCGCCCAGCTCGGTCAACTTGTTGTGGCCGGTGGCATAAAGGACGGTCCCCATTCCCATGAAAAGCAGCCCTTTATAGAGAATATGGGCGAAGGCATGGGCGGTAGCCCCGTTCACCCCCACTTCCGTACCGATGCCCACACCGCAGACCATGTAGCCCACTTGGCTGATGATATGATAAGACAGGAGCCGCCTGCCGTCATTGGCCAAGAAAGCGAAGACCACGCCGTAGACTGCCATAATTGCCCCCGACCACATGAGCAGTTCCAGGCCGGCAAAACCGCGGGCGAGGGCGTAGACAGCTACCTTGGTAGTAAAGGCGCTGAGGAAAACGCTCCCGGTAACCGTCCCTTCGGGGTAGGAGTCAGGGAGCCAGCCATTTAAAGGCGGTACCGCCGCGTTTAGGGTGAATGCGAGAAGAATAAGGTAGGAGGCCACGCCGCCGTCAAAATGGGTGAACAGGAGGGAACCCGTCTGCTGTAAGTGCAGCAGGACGCCGGCCATGAGGGCACTGCCCCCGAAAGCGTGCACCAGCAGGTAGCGAAATCCCGCCCTCCTGGCATCGCGGGTCCGCCGTGCCCAGATAAGGAACAGCGAGGAGATGGTCATGATTTCCCAGAAGAAAAGGAGCGTGAACAAGTCGCCGGCAAAGACTACCCCCAGTGAACTGCCCACGTACAGAAGTGACGCTACCTGCTGCAGGGTATCTTTCACGTGATAGCCATAAATCCCGCCGAGGAATCCCATGATGACGAAGACGTACCCAAAAGCCAGGCTCAGTCGGTCTACCCGGCAGACCATGAGTTCGTAGTTGAGGAAAGGGAAAGTCAGGCTGGCGCCTGTTTCCAGATTGACTAGGAAGATAAATGCGGCAATTGAGACTAACAGGCCAAAAGCAGCACGTACCCGCCGCGGCAGCAACGGCAGCAGCGCCGCCCCGAGAACGTATATTATCGCCAAGGGAAAGTTACTCATGCTCATCATCTTTACCGTAATAGTCCTCGTCTCGCTGCAGCCAGTGGTGGCCGAGCAGCTTGGCGCCGTAGATTATGGCCAGGCAGCCGAGAAAACCGAAAAAGGAAAAGAATCCAGGTACGTGCGACCACGGGAACACGATATGTACGTGGCCGCTTACTATGGCAATGTCAAGTATGATGAAGATAATCAATGTAGCCACGGCAGCCCTCAGTCGATACCGTTTCATATCCCTCCTCCACCGATAACACTGCGGGCGACGCTGGACGCAAGCTGGAAGAAATAAGGCACCCGGTCCGGGAAAATCCCCATCAAAAGTGAAAGCACGGCCGTTACCGCCAGCGGCACCACCATCAGTGGCGATGCCTCGCCGAATCTGGTGAACTTGTCCGACGGAGCGAAAAAGGCACGTGCCACGATGCTTAACAGATAACCGGCGTTGAGCAGCCCGCTGAGCAGGAAGGTAACGACGAAAACCGTCTGCCCGACGTCAAAGGAGCCCTGTACCAGATACCATTTGCTGATAAAGCCATTCACCGGCGGTATACCCGCCAGCCCTATCGAGGCAATGGCAAAGGCGGCCATGGTGACTGGCATCTGCTGGCCAATGCCGTTGAGCTGGCTGACGTTATCGCAGTGCGTCCTGACGTGGATGGCTCCGGCGCAGAAAAAGAGTGTTATCTTCATCACGGCGTGGTTTACGATATGGAGCAGCGCACCTGTCCAGGCGCTCGGCGAGAACAGCGCCAGACCGAGGACAATGTAGGATAAATGCCCTACCGTGGAATAGGCCAGGCGCGCCTTGAGGTTGTCCTGGCGCAGGGCGATGAGCGAGGCCACCAGTATGGTGGCGGCGGTAAGCGCGGCCAGAAAGCCGGCGGCGCCGCTATCATGCAGCATCTCGGGGCCGATGATGAACCCGATGGCTCTGGCGAAACCGAAGACCCCGGCCTTGACCACGGCCACGGCATGGAGCAGCGCGCTCACCGGCGTCGGCGCCACCATCGCCGTAGGCAGCCAGCTGTGCATGGGCATGATGGCCGATTTCACCCCGAAGCTGAGCAGGAAAAGAGTGAAAAGCATGATGACGCTGCTTTTCATGGTTTGTGCCGGAAGGATGCCACCGGCTTGGAAATCAACCGTGCCGCTCAACTGGTAGGTAAAGGCCAGGGCGAAGAGGAGGAAAACGCCGCCGCTTAGCAGATATACGAGGTACTTGTGACCGCCGAAAATGGCCTCCGGTGTCTCCCGATGAAGCACCAGTGGATAGGTGGCGATGGTCAGAATCTCATAGAAAATGACCAGAGTCAGGAGATTGGCGGCAAAGGCGATGCCCATGGTCGCAGAGAGGCAGACGGCAAAGCTGGCGAAGTAGCGGGTCTGTTTGTGCTCCGGAATGCCCCGCACGTAACCTATGGAGAAGAACGAGGTCACTATCCAGAGGAATGAGGCGGAGAGTCCGAAAATAATGCCCAGGTAGTCCACCCGCAATGCCAGCGATATACCGGGGGAAATGGCAAAGAGGGTTATCGCCGGATATTTTCCCTGGAGGACCAGGGGCAGCATCGATGCCACCAGAGCGAATTTCGCCAGTGAAGCCATAATTGTCCAGGATTCGCGGACGTTGGGCCGCTGGTTGGGAATGACGATGAAAATGACGGCGACCAGCGAGACCAGCACCGCAAGCAGCGGCTTCAGCGAATAGACTGTTTCCATCAATCCAATCTATTTACCCGTTTTTCTTCTCTATGGCAATAACGCCACCACCGGTTGCAGCACATACGAGACAATGAGCGCGTTAATCAGTCCAAGCACAATAATGCCTGTTGCCAGCGTCAGGATGGGCCCTAGGATTCGGGCGGGAGGCTCTTTGGCCCGCTCCACCGCTGGGTCGCCCTCCGAAGGCGTGGCGAAGAGCTTTTCAATCATGCGGAAGAAATAGACCGCAGTCAGCAGGCTGCT
>DUFF01000036.1 GCA_011174815.1 Dehalococcoidia bacterium
GCATGAAGCTGATGGGCGCCGAGGTCCACGGCGTTGCCTCCGGCAGCCGCACCCTGAAAGACGCCATCAACGAGGCCATACGCGACTGGGTCACCAACGTCGGTGACACCTATTACTTGCTCGGCTCAGTGGTCGGTCCTCACCCATACCCGTTGCTGGTGCGCGATTTTCAATCGGTCATCGGACAGGAGACCAGAGAGCAGATGCTGGCGGAATATAAGCGCCTGCCCGACTATCTGGTGGCCTGCGTTGGCGGGGGCAGCAACAGTATCGGCCTCTTTCACCCCTTTTTCCACGATGGTGAAGTCGAATTCGTCGGCGTTGAGGCTGCCGGGCGGGGCCTGGCCACGAAACAGCACGCCGCACCGCTGACCGCAGGAAAGGTGGGCGTTCTGCACGGCGCCAAATCATACCTCATGGAAGATGATAACGGCCAGATAAGCGAGACCCACAGCATCGCCCCCGGGCTTGACTATCCCGGGGTGGGGCCGGAGCACAGCTACTACAAGGACACCAGCCGTGCCAGATACGTCGCGGTTACCGACGAGCAGGCGGTGGAGGGGTTCCGGCTGCTGTGCGCCACGGAAGGAATCATCCCGGCCCTGGAACCCGCCCACGCTATCTATCATGCTGCCCAAATGGCGGCTGACCTGCCCGCGGAGAAAATCATCGTGGTCAATCTCTCCGGCCGCGGCGATAAGGACCTGGACATAATTGCCAGATTCACGGGTGAGAAGATATGAGCCAGATTGCCGCTGTCTTCAAACCGGACCACAAAGCGTTCATTGCCTACTTGACGGTCGGCTATCCCGACCTTGACGCCACCAGAAAGGCAGCGGTTACGCTGGCCAGCGACGGCGCTGACATCATCGAGCTGGGTATCCCCTTCTCCGACCCTCTGGCCGACGGCACTACCATCCAGAGGGCAAGCCATCAGGCACGGCAAAACGGTGTTACCCTGCCAGCATGTTTTGAAACAGCAAGGCAGATTCGCCGGGAAATAGCTGTCCCGTTAGTTTTCATGACCTACTATAATCCGGTGTATAATCTTGGACTTGATGCTTTCTGCCGTAGATGTGTTGAAGCCGGCGTCAATGGCCTTATCGTGCCCGACCTGCCCCCGGAAGAAGGCCAAGAGCTGGAAGGGGTTACTCAAGAACACGGGCTTGACCTCATCTATCTGCTTGCCCCCACCAGCAGTGAAGAGCGCATCAGGCTCGTGGCCGAGCATTCTCAAGGGTTTATCTATCTGGTCTCGGTAACCGGCGTGACCGGCGCTAGAGATAAACTGCCCGATAACCTGAATGCATTTATCACCCAGGTGAGAAAGGTTACCAAGAAACCGCTCTGTGTTGGCTTCGGGATATCCAACGCGGAACAGGCACAACAACTGGCCGGAATAGCCGACGGAGTGATTATCGGCAGCCGAATAATTCAACTGATGGAGGCAGATGGTTCCCTGGCTGAATTGACCGATTTCACCAGCCAAGTGAGGCACGCCCTAAATCAGACGATATAAATCACTACCCACAGACAGCTACGTGATAGATTCGCTTAGCCGGTCAGTTCCACCACGGCCCTGATTAAGTCCTCCTCGTCAGGCATCCATGCCCTCTCCAGTGCCGGGCTGAACGGGATAGGGGTATCCGGAGCACACACCCTCTTTATCGGCGCATCAAGGAGGTCGAAGGCTTCCTCAGCCACGATAGCGGCGATTTCGGAGGCGGCGCTTTCCGTCTTGGGCTCTTCATCCATAATCACCAGCCTGCCCGTTTTCTCAACCGATTTGATGATGGTCTGTTTGTCCAGCGGCGCCAGACTTCTCGGGTCGACAACTTCTAGGCTGATACCTTTCTCCTGAAGCCTGTTGGCGGCGGCGATTGCCCGATGTACCATCAGCCCTATGGCTACCACGGTAACATCGCTCCCCTCCCTCTTGATATCCGCCTCCCCTATGGATACGGTATACTCCTCATCTGGTATCTGGCTGGTCATCTTGCTGAATATCAGGCCAACATGGTAGAAAACCTGCACCGGATTATCTTCCCTGATGGCTGATTTTATCAGTCCTTTGGCATCATAAGGCGTTGATGGCGCGACGATTTTTAGTCCCGGTGTCGCCATCAGAACGCCGTAGGGACATGCCGAGTGTTCTCCCGCCGCCGACCTGCCGGCGCCGGTATAGGTCATGATGGTGGCGGGGAACCTGGTCTTCCCGCCGGTCATATACCTTGTCTTGGTAAGCGCACACCTTATGTCTGACATACACACACCCAGGAACTCACCGAACATGATATGCACGATTGGTCTCATGCCAGTGGCCGCCGAGCCCGCAGTGGCACCGAGCATGGCTGTCTCCGAGATTCCGGTGTCCAGCACTCTTTCTCCGTACTTCTCGTACAGACCCTTAAACTCGCCCAGAGGCGCACCCCATTTTCTGACGTCCTGGCCCATCAATATCACCAACGGGTCCCTCGCCATCTCCTCATCTACGGCTTCGTTTATCGCTTTCAGATAGGTTATCTCTCTCATCTTCTCTCTCCTTACGCATAAACATCGGTCAGGACTTCTTCAGGGGCAGGGTACGGGCTTTCAGTGGCAAAGCAGACGGCCTCGTCCACCTCCGCCAGTGCTTCCCGGTGAATCCCCTCTGCCTCCGGCTCCGTCAATACACCCGCTTCGACGAGCTTGTTTCTGAACCTCGGGATGGGGTCCTTTTTAAGACATTCGTCCAGCTGCTCTCGGGGGCGATAGACCTGCGGGTCTCCCTCGAAGTGGCCCCTTTGCCGACAGGTCTTGGCCTCGATGAAGGTGGTCCCTTCACCCTTTCTGGCCCTTGCCATCGCTTCCGATGCTGACTCGTATACCGCCATCACGTCGTTCCCGTCAACGGATACGCCAGGCACGCCAAAGGAAGCGGCTCTTGCGGTAAGGTCGGTCAGGTTGGTGGACTCGTAGATGCTGGTGGTCTCAGCGTATAGATTGTTCTCGCAGTAGCAGATAAGAGGCAACTTCCAGGCCGAGGCCATGTTCATCCCCTCGTGAAACCTGCCGGTATTCAGGGTACCATCGCCAATGAAAGC
>DUFF01000037.1 GCA_011174815.1 Dehalococcoidia bacterium
ACCTCCCATTCATGACCGTTCAGGCACTTGAATCGACTGGAAGCCATTTCGAAGCTGCCACCTTCAATCCTTATTGCCTTGCCGTTCAGTAATGCATCGGCCATTTTTTGCCGGGCCGAAGCCAGGACTCTCTGAAAGGTCGGGCGGGATATACTCATCCGCTCGGCTCCGGCTTCCTGTCCGAGGCCCTCCAGGTCCTTCAAACGTATCGCCTCGGCTTCCTCTACTGACAGCTGCACCTCACCTAAAGAGCTCAGCGGCATACCAGCGGGCTTGAAATATGTCACGCCCGGCAGGAAGGCTACTCGACGACATTTTGGTGGTCTGGCCATGATATAGTCCCTTTACATATTATGAGCATATGCTCATAATTCATGATAGCATAAGGATGGTTAATAGTCAACACCCGGTAGTCCCGTATAATTGGAGTAAAATGAGTGCCGGTTTAAAAACTCCACCTATTGTGCAGTGCCACCCACTATCCTGCCCCGCTTAGAACTTGGTCTCCTCTTCCCACATGCTTGACTGCAGATACGTCGCCAGATTCACGTCATCGTTGGTGATTTTAAGCTTTCTCCGTATATTCTCCCGGTGACGGTTGATAGTGGCCATAGATACCCCTCTTAGCTGGGCTATTTCTTTGGTTCTCATACCATTCCGTATCATATTACAGATTGTTATCTCCGTGGGTGTCAGGGAATGATAAGAATTCGATAAATGCCTGACAAACTGCGACGTAATTTCTTCCAGGCTCGTCCTGAGCATCTCGATATATTTACTTTGTGCCTTGGGTAATTCTACGGCAAGAGCCAGTAGAATGGGCATTATGATTTTGTCGACGTTCGTTTTTATGTCCCGGTAAATTTCATTCTTCTCTTCCTCTATCCTGGTTAAAACCGTTCGGATAGCCGTGTTCGACTCCTGTAGTGCCTTCCGCTCCAGGCTCAGTTGCTTGTTGATTTCCTGCAATTCCATCTCGGCGGATATGCGTGTCGCGATAGTACCGATCTGGTCCGCCAGCGCATCCAGCAGCGCGCGTTCCTCCGCAAGGAAGGGGCCCTCATCGGCAGGCGGGCGCGCCTCCAGATAGAACATCGCTACTTCACCCACCGGTTCGCTGTAAACGTAGATCCGTGAAGTCTGCCGCCACTGCGTGACCTTAAATCCTTCACTCTTGTATGTCTTTTCATTAAAGACAATCCGCGCGCAGGCAATATCCGGATATTGCCATGAATGTGGTAAAAAGTTGACCAGTTCTTCCAGCAGATTGTCGAGGGAATTAAAATGACGCTCGGCCAGCTGCGACACCCCGTAGAGACAGTTAAGCTCCTTTATGCGCTCGCGTAACGCGCTCTCTACCTTTGGCTGCTCGGTCTCGTCACTGAACGGAATTCGCCAGAGCCTGGCCAGTTCGGTATTGGGGAACACTACATTATCATTATCGTTATTAACGGACACAACCTTCTTTTTAGCCATAAATTAGCCCTTTTTGCCTATTTTATATTGGCATTATACTGGCACTGATTTAATATATAAAATAACCATTCAATATAGGCAATATACCAGTATTTATTCCGTATTTATTACCATTAGCTTACCTTATAAAATTAATAAAGTCAACTGTTAGCTGATTTTTTTAACCCAAGGAGGTTTCCATGAATCTGTCAAAGATGGAGTCTATACTAAAAGGACGCGACAGCCAGCCCCATCTACTGATTGAAGTGCTGCATGACGTACAGGAAAGCTACGGATACATACCCGAGGAAGCCATGAGGGAAATATCGAAAACTCTGGGCGTACCCCTTATCGAGGTTTACCGGGTGGCCTCCTTCTACAAGGCCTTCAAACTAAAACCGAGTGGCAAACATGTGATAACAATCTGCAACGGTACAGCGTGCCATGTCCGTGGCGCCCAGCTCCTTATGGACCAGGCTATGAGCCAGCTGGGTATAAAACACGGTGAGGTAACGGAGGACGGTCTGTTCTCTATCGAACATGTCAATTGCCTGGGAGCTTGCGCCCTGGGACCCATTGCATCTGAAAACGGTTCGTACCATCACAAAATGACCCCCGCCAAGCTCCGGAAATTTATCAATTCGCTCAGCCGCGCCGAAAAAGAGGAGGTCAAACATGCCCAGGTTAGCCACGAAAGAACAACTGGAGCTTATAGAGAAGCAGTTACTCCTCGATAGAAAGAAGATAAACAAAACGCTCATAATATGCGGTGATACAGCATGTAAAGCAGCACGGGCCCAGGAAATTATCGATGCAGTAAATAAAGAATTACTTGAGCAGGAAATGGATTCTACAGTCCATTTACGCGTAACCGGATGTCATGGTTTTTGTGAACAGGGTCCTGTTGCCGTTATAGAACCGGGCAATGTCTTTTATTGTCATATCACACCCGAGGATGCTCATGACATCGTCACTAAAACTCTTCAGAATGGCGAGGTTATCGAACGGTTGCTTTATACTGACCCGGTATCCGGGAGAAAAATCCAGACCGAGTCGGAAATCCCTTTCTACAAGGCGCAGGACCGCCAGTTGTTATCCAAGAACAAAGAGGTCAATCCATGCTCCATAGAGGACTACTTTGCTACCGGCGGTTATAAGGCGCTGGCTAAAGCTATCGATAGCCTGTCTCCCGGGGAAATTATCCATGAAATTAAAGTATCCGGTTTAAGGGGCCGGGGTGGCGGCGGTTTCCCCACCGGTCGTAAATGGGCGGAGTGTCATGAAGCCCCCGGTGATGAAAAATACGTTATCTGCAACGCCGATGAAGGCGACCCCGGCGCGTTTATGGACCGCTGCTTGCTGGAAGGCAATCCGCACCTGGTTCTTGAGGGCATGATGATTGGCGCCTACGCCGTTGGTGCCACGAAGGGCTACATCTATGTTCGCGATGAATACCCTATGGCGGTAAAGCACGCGCGGATAGCTGTGCAGCAGGCCAGAAAGTTCGGTCTCCTCGGTGAAGATATCCTGGGGTCGTCATTTTCTTTCGACGTAGACGTTGCCCGGGGTGGCGGAGCCTTCGTCTGCGGGGAATCCACGGCGCTCATGGCTTCCCTGGAAGGCAAAGTGGGCGAACCGCGTGCCAAGGATGTCCATACCGTTGTTGACGGCCTGTGGCACAAACCCACCACCCTCAACAATGTCGAAACATGGGCCAATGTCCCTTCCATAATATTGAACGGCGCCAGCTGGTTTGCCTCTAAAGGCACCAAAGGTAGTAAAGGTACCAAAATTCTGGCACTCACCGGCCGCATTAGAAACACCGGACTTGTCGAGGTCGCCATGGGTACACCCCTACGGAATATCGTCTTCGATATCGGTGGCGGTGCCACCGATGGTAAAGCTATCAAAGCCGTCCAGACCGGAGGCCCCTCCGGTGGCTGTCTGCCTGTTGACAAATTCGACCTGCCCGTAGACTTCGATGTTCTTTACGAGGCAGGCTCGATGGTGGGCTCCGGTGGTATGGTGGTCATGGACGAAAGCTCCTGCATGGTGGATGTGGCCAAATACTTCCTCACCTTCCTGCAGGACGAGTCATGCGGCATGTGTGTCCCCTGTCGCCTGGGAATCGACCGTATGCTTGAGATTGTTACGGATATCACCGAAGGACGCGGCACCATGGAACAGATAGACCTCCTCGAGGATTTGGCTGATACGGTCAGTCAGGCATCGCTTTGCGGACTGGGGAAGACCGCCGCCAACCCCGTGCTTTCCACATTGCGTTATTTCCGCGATGAATACGAAGCGCACATTAATGATAGGAAATGCCCCGCCGGCGTCTGCAAGGCCCTCATCGAGTATTTCATCGACCCCGATAAATGCAACGGCTGCGGAGTCTGCCGGCGGGCCTGCATACACGGCGCCATCAGCGGAAATAAAAAAGAGGTACACGTAATTGAGCCCGCGCTGTGCCAGAAATGCGGTATTTGCCAGAGCGAATGCAAGTTTGAGGCAATTCAGGTTAAATAACGAGGTGAAACATGTTGCACTATGTAACCCTTACTATTAATGACACTGATATTAGGGCCCCCAAGGGCTCCAGCGTACTTGAAGCGGCTATTGAATACGGTATCTGTATCCCCCACCTTTGCCACGTCCCCAATCTTCCGGATATAGGAGCCTGCCGACTCTGCATCGTTGAGCACGTCACCAATGGCCGCTCCACGGTAACTACCTCTTGCACGCTGAAAGTACAGGAAGGCATGGTCATCAGGACCAATACGGATAGGATCAAGAGGCTTCGCCATAATATCGCCGAGTTGCTGGTTGCGGAGGCACCGAATTCCCGCGCTATCCAGGACATCGCCGTCCGCTGCGGCGTTAAGACAGTACGTTATCCCTTCAGGAACAACAACTGCGTTTTGTGCGGACGCTGCGTCCGCGCCTGCAACGAACTGTGGCACGCCAACGCCATCGGCTTTGTCGGACGCGGTATCAACCGCCACGTGGAACGCCCCCTTAATATGCGCCAGGAGTACTGCAAGCAATGCGATTACTGCATCCAGATCTGTCCCATGACCATCACGCCGTGTGACGGCCCCATGAAACCCGGCGAGGAATACCTCTGCGGCAAATGTGAGTCACAGCTGATGATAACAGAGGAAATTCCGGACAGCTGCTTCTGGTGCCGGCTCGGTGAAGGCTTTAACTGCGGGCGTTATGCCGGGAC
>DUFF01000038.1 GCA_011174815.1 Dehalococcoidia bacterium
GCGGGATGCCCACCATGGACAGAGCAGCCACGGTAAAAGCGGTCATCATCAGCGGCATCTTGCGCCCCAGTCCGGCGAACTGCGGTATGGCGTGCAGTCCGGTCTGATATCGTATGCCTCCGGCCACTAGAAAGAGGCAGCTCTTCATGAATGCATGGTTCAGGATATGCAGCAGTGCGCCAATCAATCCCAGCGGATTGGCCAGGCCGATGCCCAGGCCAATATAGGCCACCTGAGCCACGGTGCTGTAGGCGAGCATGCGCTTGAAATCCTTCTGGGCAATGGCCATCACCGACCCAAAGATGATGCCTGCCGCCGCCACCCAGCCGATAACCGTGGTCACCGGCAGGATGTCAATGAAATACTGGGGCTGGAATATGGTGAGCATGAAGCGCACGATGACATAGCCAGCCACCTCTATCTGTATGGCGGCCAGGATGGCCGCCACCACCGGAGGCGCATAGCTGTGGGCGTCGGGGAGCCAGACGTGCAGTGGGAACAGGGCCATCTTGATCCCCATACCGACCACTATCAGCGCCACCGCGGCCATAATGGTGGGTGAACCGTAAAGCGGCGGCAGTAGACGGGCAGCATCGGCCATGTTAAGTGTGCCGGTGGAAAAATAGATGAAGCCAACTCCCAGCAGGTAGAAACTGCCGGCAATCGTTCCCAGTATCAGGTAGCGGAAGCTCGCCACCACCGCCCGGTCGCCGCCGAGCGTTATCAGCGCGTAGCTGGCCAGTGAGTATATCTCCAGAAAGACGAAAAGGTTGAAAAGGTCGCCGGTAATCACCACGCCCACCAGCCCCCCAATGAGCAGGAGAACCAGTCCGTAAGCGGGAATGCCGCGGCGGGGGGTATGGTAAAGCCCCGCCTCAGGTGGATAGATAACGGCGATGAGGCCGATGAACACGATGATAACGGCCATGAATGCGGAAAGGTAGTCAAGGACGTATTCAATGCCGAAGGGCGGCGGCCACCCACCCAGAAAGTGGTGCAGCTCTCCTTCAGAGAGGACGCGGTAAAATCCGGTTCCAGCGGCGGCCAGCGCCAGTGCCATGCCGGTTATCGCCGCCGCATAGGCCCACCTCAACCGCCATATGCCAACCAGCGTCGATATAAAGCAGAACAGCAGTAACGGTGCCAGGATAAGAACCGATAAGCTGGACATCTACTCCGAACTCTCTTTCATATTGGCCATAATGTCTCTATCGTCGAGAGTTTTGTAGGCACGATAAATGCGGAGAAGAAAGGCCAGCGCCACGCCGGTGAGGGAAAGCCCAACCACGATTCCGGTCAGTATTAGGACATGAGGCAGAGGATTTATGTATTTGGCCGCTTCCATGCCGAGCGATTCATCAATGACCGGCACCGTACCGCCAGCTTTGGTAGCACCCTCGATGAAGAAAAGAAAGATGGCGGTCTGGAAGATGTTCATCCCGATGAGTTTCTTCAGCAGGTTGCGCTTGCCGAGCATCCCATAGAGGCCGATGGCCAGCAGGATGACAATCATGAGGTAAACGTAGCGGGACAGAAATAAATCGATAGCTACCATCTTTCACCAACCAGGTTATCGAAGATCAACACCAGCGTGCCGAAAACTCCCAGGCCAATGCCTATTTCAACGATAAGGATGCCGAGCGCCCTCAGTTCCGCATCGTGAACCCAGAAAAGGGGCAGGCTTCCATAATCGAGAAATGATGCCCCATAGGCCATGGGGATTATACCGGCGAGACCGTAAATCAGCAGACCAACGGCAGCAAAGGCCATCGTCAGCTTGGGCGGGAATTTCGGATGGGCGATTTTGGTGCCCAGATACAGTCTCTGCAGTATGATGCTCACCGCCAGCAGAACCCCGCCCTGGAACCCTCCGCCCGGTCCATAGTGCCCGTGGAAGATGACGTACAGCGCAAAGAGCTGAATGAACGGGATGAGCAGGCTACATATAGTCTGAACGATGATGCTTTGATAATGTTGCTTTATCATTTCCTTTTCTCTTCATCAGTATCAGGACACAGGCCAGGCCGGCGGTGAAAATCACTATCGTCTCGCCAAGGGTATCATAGCCGCGATAGTCGGCCAGCACCGAGGTGACAACGTTGGGGGTATGGGTGTCCTCAATGGTATCTTCAATATAGGTAGGGGAAACATGAACATTCGCCGGGGCTTGCGGGTCAGCATGGTCGGGCAGGCCGACGGTGGCGTAAAGCATCAAGGCCACGAATAGAAGCATAATGAGCGCATTAAGCCATCTCAATCTTCTGACCTCCGCCGGGTAAGGAACAGTGCCACGATGAACAGTACCCCGCTTATCCCCGCCCCCAGCGTTGCCTCGACAAAGGCAACATCAATCGCCCCCATCTGGCTGAAGAGCAGTGCCACGAAGAAGCTGTAGGCGGCCAGCGCCGCCACTGCCGCCAGAAGGTCGTGCACCGATAGTGCCACCAGCGCGGTTATTATCAGTATCACCAGCAACCAGAAATCAATCTGCCAGATCATGACGGCTCAGTCCTCTTTTCTCTTGGTTCAACTTTCTTTCTGGTCCAGGGCTGGAGGCCAGTGCGCAGCGCCGCCCGGGCAATGGCATGGGTGGCCGTGGGATTGGCGACCAGGACAAAGCCTAAAATAAACAGTATCTTCACGGTGCTCAGTTCCAGCCCGTTGTAGACAGCGAGGCCGCTCAGCGTCAATATCGAGCCCAGCGTCTCTGACTTGCCCACGGCGTGGGTGCGGGCGTAGAAGTCGGGGAAGCGGAGCAGGCCAAGGGCACTTACCGTGAGAAAGAAAACTCCGGCCACCATCAGGACTATGGCTATAATCATCCCAGCCATCAGAGCCTTTCTCCTCCCCGGTCAAAGTACTTGCCCAGCACAATGACGATGACAAAATTGAGCAGCGCATAGGCGATGGCGATATCGATGAACATATCGATGCGCTGGAAGAGAAAGCCAATTAACACCAGTATGATAAAGCCGTTGGTGCCCACCAGCCCGGCGGCGATAATGCGGTCGAAGATGGTTTTCCCCACCGCCACCCGGTACAGTGAAATGGCGGTGAGCACAGCAATAAGCACGGTAACGCCCAGCAGGAAAGAGTTCATTTTTCGAGTTCCTCCAGAGAGTGTACCCAGCGGACCTCCGGCTTTGGCGCTTCTTCTTCCAGGTACACATGGGCGATTTTATTCTGCATCTCTCCCTCAACAAGACTTGACGCCAGAGGTGGCTTCAGGTTATGGATGATGTAGTTGCTCCCCTCGAGGCTGGCGGTGATGGTTCCGGGCGTCAGGGTAATGGAATTGGCCAGCGTTACCCGGGCTATCCCCTTGCGCATCCGGGTGCGGAAGAGGAGCAAAGCGGGCTCAATCGGCATTCTGGGGTGGAGCA
>DUFF01000039.1 GCA_011174815.1 Dehalococcoidia bacterium
CCGAAGGGCAGGTAGCCATTGACGATTCCCTTGGACATGACCATCATGTCGGGGACGGTGTTCCAGTGTTCTATGGCGAACATCTTGCCGGTTCGGGCGAACCCCGTCATCACCTCGTCGGCGATTAAGAGCACGTTATATTTGCTGCATATCTCCCTGACCATTGGCCAGTATTCTGGGGGTGGGGCAATAAAGCCAACGGAGCCCTGCTCGGGTTCGGCGATGAAAGCGGCCACGCTATCCGCACCTTCATTAATGATAGTATATTCAAGGAATTTGGCGCACTGGATGCCGCAGCTAGGGTAGGCCTTGTCGAAAGGGCAGCGGTAGCAGTAGTAATTGGGAATATGGAGGTGACCCGGCGCTGGTGGCATTTCCTCGGTAACACCCCTAGCCAGGTTGGTAGCATTGGCAACGCCACGGGTGGTGCCGTGGTAACTGCTGTGCAGGCTGATGATTTTGTACTTTCTGGAGCCCTTGGCCTTCCAGTACAGATTGGCTATTCTAAAGGCGGAATCTATGGTATCAGCTCCGGTGTGAGCCCACAGAAACCTGTCCAGCCCTTTAGGAGTAATGGCTGACAATTTAAATGCGAGCTCGATACTTGGGAGGTTGGCAAAGCCGCGCAATAGAAAGGCATAGTTTAACTTATCCATCTGCTCTTTAGCGGCTTCAATTATTTCACGGCGGTTGTGGCCCAGGTTGACATTGATTAACTGGGAGCTCAGGTCCATCAGCTTCCTGCCATCAGTATCGGTTAAAATAATGCCGTCGGCACTTTCCACCACCAGGCCCTGAGTCTTGCCCACAACGCTCATGCCGTGCAGTATGTGTTCACGGTCGTATTCAATCAGTTCGTCGGTGCGCATCATCTCCTCCTTGGTTGCGGCTCTGGAGAGCTGGGAGTAAACCGCGAGTTACGCCAAGTATAGCAGATTGAAGCAAGAATCAAAAATGGAATAGATGCCCTTATTTGGAGGGAACTTCCACCGAGGTTTGAGCGGACTTTCCCTGGATCGCGGCTTGCGCTGCCACCAGCTTGGCTATCGGTATCCGGAAAGGACTGCAGCTTACGTAGTCCACACCTGTACCGTGCAAATATGAGATAGACCGCGGTTCCCCGGCCTGCTCTCCGCAAACACCGATTTCCAGCTTCCTTTTTGCCCGACGTGCCCAGAATATGGCTGTTTCCATCAGCCGGCCGACGCCCTTGACATCCAGGACCTCAAACGGATTGTCCTGTAATATTCCCAGCTGCAGATATGTTGACAGGAACTTCTTTTCCGCGTCTTCCCGGCTGAAAGAAAAGACGGCCTGGGTGAGGTCATTGGTACCGAAGGAAAAGAAATCCACCTCGCCCGCTAACTGCCCCGCCCGCATGCAGGCGCGTACGGTCTCTATCATAACCCCTATCCTTAGATTGGAAGCCTTGACCAGCTTCTTGATGGCGAGCGCCTCCTGTGCCGTAATAACCTGTGGTATCATTATAGATACATCGGCAGGCACCTCAGCCCTCGCTTGCTCGATTGCCTCGACCTGCATTTTGTATATCTCTGGATCCGTCACGGCCAGCCTTACCCCCCTGTGCCCCAGCATGGGATTGGTCTCATGGAGTTCAACAATCCGGTTCCTTATTCTTGGGTCGCTGATCTGGTCTTCAGAGGGCAGGAATTCATGCAGCGGTAGATCAAGGAGCCTTATGATAATGGGCAGGCCCTGAAGTTCCCGGAAAAGGGCGGCAAAGTCCTGCTGCTGCAATTCGCGCAGACGTTCTATGGCGGCGGTACGCTGGGCGCCTTTTTCCGACAGTATATATTCTCTGATCACGGAGAGGCGCTCGGGGGCGTTGAACATGCGCTCCGTGCGGCAGAGGCCTACGCCTTCGGCACCAAATTTTCTAGCCTCAGCTATCATCTCTGGAATGTCAGCATTGGCTCTAACGCCCAGCCGTTTAAATCCATCCGCCCAGCTCATGAGTTCCCCAAGTTCAGCACTGAGGCCAACGTCCTCCACGGGCAGAACCCCCAGGTACACGTTGCCATTGGTCCCGTCAACCGTCAGGTCATCACCATCTTTGACGATTGTCCCATTGGCTGAGAACTGCCGCGCTTCAAGGTCTATATTTATGCCTTCCGCCCCGCAGATGCAGGGCTTGCCCATAGCCCTGGTTACGATGGCAGCGTGAGAAGTTAGCCCGCCTCTTTGCGTTAGGACGGCGTCAGCAGCAGATATTCCTTGGATGTCGTCGGGGTTGGTCTCGGGACGCACCAGGATTACGGGGACGCCTTTTTTCGCCTGGGCTAGTGCCCCTGCAGCATCGAACACCACCTTGCCGCTGGCTGCCCCAGGGGCTGCATTGAGCCCTTTGGCTATCGGCTGGTATTTTTCAGGTGTCTTAAGCTGCTTGTGCAAAAGCCCGCGAATATCATCTACGGATACGCGCATTATGGCTTCGTCGCGCGTTATTAGGTTCTCATTGACCATATCAACCGCAATTTTTACGGCTGCATGACCACTCCTTTTGCCCGAGCGAGTCTGTAGTATATAGAGCTTTCCTGATTCCACCGTGAACTCGATATCCTGCATTTCACAGAAATGCCTTTCCAGCCTTTGCGCGATTTCTTCCAGTTCTTCATAGATTTCCGGCATTACTGACTTTAGCTGTTCAATTGGCTGGGGAGTTCTGGCGCCAGAAACTAGGTCTTCGCCCTGGGCTTCGCTCAGATATTCGCCAAAGAGTCCTTCTTCACCGGTGCTCGGATTTCGGCTGAAGACCACGCCGGTGCCTGATTTCTGGTCGCGGTTGCCGTATACCATAGCCTGCACTATGGCCGCGGTCCCGAGCGTGGCGGGGATGTTATGGATTCGCCGATACTCCACCGCTCGCAGATTGTCCCATGATTCAAAGATGCTCCTTATAGCATTCCTCATCGTGCGCGTATCGCCGATGTTCAGGATGGTATCCATCATGCCCGGCATTGATACCGGCGCCGAGGAACGCACCGATACCTCCAGCCCCTTCCCCATCTTCCTGCCCATCTCGGTTTCAAGCGAAGCCAGAGCCTCTGCTATGGGTTCATCGGGTAATGACCTGGTCTCCTTCCACCTTTTGTAGGCCTCTATTGATACCACAAAACCGGGCGGAACCGGGAGCTCCAGCTGGGTCATTTTTACCAGATTGGCTCCCTTATTACCTAGCTGGGATTTATCATCATAAGCTTCGCGGAATGAATATACTGAATTCATTGTTAACACTCTCTATCTTTAATAGTTTGGCACAATATGGCCCAATTTGTCCAATGCGGTTACGGCGAATTTCAGAAGTAAGGGCTTACTTCTCTTTGGCTGCCGCCAGCTCGGGCTTGGTGTACGCTTCGTTCACCTGCCGCGCCGGGTGGCTCTGGACACTGTAGTCTTTGAGCGAGAAGCCCTCGCGCATTCTATCCAGCTTGCCCTGCTTGGAAAGTCGCTCATAGATCTTCACCCAGGCACAGTCGCGTTCCCGGCTCGTTTCGCACTTGCCGTCTTTATAGCCGCCGCAGGGGCCATTGACCAGACTCTTGGCGCACATCGTCATGGGGCAGATGCCGCCATAATCGGCCAGCAGGCAGTTGCCGCAGGCACGGCATTTCTCCAGCCAGAGACCTTCGTCGGCCGTTACTCCAATGAAACGGGTATTGACGGCCGGAATTATCGGTATTTCTTCCAGTATCTCGGCGACGAACTGCACTCCCGCCCCGCAGGCCATGGACAGAACGGCGTCATATTCCTTCGCCTTCTCGATTATCGGCTCAATATACTCGCGGTCGCACTGGCGCTGGATGGTTAGCTCGCCGATTTCAACCTCCCGGTCGTCCATCTTGTTGACCATCCTGAGCTCCGTGGCCAGCAGCTCCACCTCCTTCTCCCCCCCGGCCTGGCAGACGCTGACGCAGGTACCGCAGCCGAGTACCAGCAGCTTTTTATAGTCTTTGATTTTTTCCTTTATCTCGGCAAAAGGCTTCCTCTCGGCAACTATCATGGTTTCACTTTCTCCTTTTTCAGAGGATTGGGACCCAGACGTTTTGCCCGTTCCGTCATCTCATTGCAGGCAGCAGCAAGCAACGGGGCATCAGAGGCACCCATATGGAACATCTCCACCCGTTCCGGCTCGATGCCCACTTCTTCGAGCAGCTTCTTGGCCTGCTCAACCTTTCTCTTGGCTCTGAGATTTCCTTCCAGGAAATGACAATCGCCTTCCTCTCAGCCAGCAACGAAGACAGCATCAGCGCCATCTTCAAACGCTTTGAGCAGATGGAGGGTATCCACTCTGCCGGTGCACATCACCTTGACGATGCGCACGTTGGGGGCATACTCCAGGCGCATGGAGCCGGCGAGGTCAGCGGCCGAATAGGCACAGTAGTGGCAGCAGAACCCGACCACTTTTGGCTCATATTTCCCGGCCATGTCAACTCCTTTCTCTTAACTCCCGGCCAGGACCGCCGTCTTGGCCGTTACCTGTGTATCTTTGTAATGCTGTACCGTAATCGCCTTGCGCGGGCACACGCTGGCGCAGATGCCGCATCCTTGGCAGGCCGCCGCTTCGATATAGGCCACCCCTTCCTCGTTGATTTTCGGCACGCCAAACGGGCAGGACCGGACACAGGTAAGGCAGGCGGCACAACGGTCACCGTCCACCACCGAGACTATCCCACCTACCATCAAATATGGCTTGGAGAGGATGGTCAGCGCCCGTGACACCGCCCCCCTCGCCTGCACAATCGATTCCGAGATGAACTTAGGGGAGTGGGCCAGCCCGCACAGGTAC
Source organism: Dehalococcoidia bacterium (assembly GCA_011174815.1). Lineage (GTDB taxonomy): Bacteria > Chloroflexota > Dehalococcoidia > Dehalococcoidales > RBG-16-60-22 > E44-bin89. The sequence continues at coordinate 4,808 of DUFF01000039.1, forward strand.
ATCCCCTCGTTGACGAAGTCCAGCGGGCGCAGCTTCATATGGGCTTCCATATAGAATTTATCTTGGGTGAGGGGCAGCTTGAGTCGGCTGGCGAATTCCTCGGCGTCGGGCTGCGGGCGAATAGCGGTGCTCAACACGAGTATATCCGGTGTCATCTCAACCTCAGCGCCCAGCGCCGGGTCATACACGGTTACGGTCAGTTTGCCGTCCTCTTCAGCCACATCAGGCTTATGGTCCACGTCATAGCGGATGAAAGTCACCCCTTTTTCCCGCGCCTGACGGTAGAGCAGTTCGTTCATGCCGTAGGTGCGTATATCGCGGTAGAGGACGTAGACCTCGGTATCCGGCTTCAGTTCCTTCAATTTGAGAGCATTATTTACCGCTTGGGTGCAGCAGACGCGACTGCAGTACATGTGCCCCTCTTCTCGCGAGCCGACACACTGTATCATCGCCACCGAATTCAGCTTCTGTACATCGTCGCTGCCTCCGGCAATCTTTTCTTCAAGCTCAAGCTGGGTGAGCACCCTATCGGTTTGACCGTATAGATATTCAGTCGGTTTGTATTCCGCACCGCCGGTGGCCAGTATAACCACGCCGTGCTCCACATCCACAACCTCGCCACCTTCAGTGATTATTTCGGTGGTGTAGTTGCCTAGGTAGCCGGAGATTCGGTGCACCTCAGCGCCTTTGTAGACAGTTATTCTCGATTCCTTTTCCACCTGTTCGATAAGAGAGGCAAGCAGCTGCTGCGGGTCGGCGCCTTCCGCCGTGTAATGGATGCGCCACAGGTTGCCGCCGAGCTCTTTCTCCCGTTCCACCAGTACCACCTCGTAGCCCTGCCCGGCCATCTCCAGTGCAGCGGTCATGCCAGATAAGCCGCCGCCGATGACCAGCCCCTTTCTCTTTATTTCGGTGGGGTGCTCGTGGAGCGGCTCCAGCGTGGCGACCCGCGCCACCGCCATACGCACCAGGTCCTTGGCTTTCTCGGTGGCCTCCGGCATATGACTGTAGTGAACCCAGGAACACTGGTCGCGAATGTTGGCCATTTCAAAGAGGAACTTGTTCAGGCATCCCTCGCGGATGGTATCCTGGAAAAGCGGCTCGTGGGTGCGCGGGCTACACGAGGCAACCACCACCCGGTTCAGTCCCTTCTCCTTGATGGCGTTGATAATCTTATTCTGCGTGTCCGTGGAACAGGTATAGAGGTTCTCCTCGGCGTGCACCACGTGCGGCAGCGTGCCCGCATACTCGGCGACCGAGGGCACGTCCACCACCCGGGCGATATTTGACCCGCAGCGGCAGACGAAGACGCCGACGCGCGGCTCTTCCTCGCTGATATCCTTCTCCGGCGGGTATTCTTTTTCGGTGACCATGGTGCCGCGGGCATCGGCGATTTCCCGAGAGGCCAGACAGGCGGCGCTCGAAGCGCTCATCACCGCTTCCGGGATGTCCATCGGGGCGTCAAACGCCCCGGCGACGTAAACACCCGCCTGCGAAGTGACATTGGGTGCCAGCTCATCGGTGCGGCAGAAGCCGAACTTATCACGTTCTATGCCGAGCTTCTCCACCAGCTCCCTGGTGCTAGCCGAAGGCTGCAGTCCGATGGAGAGGACGACCATGTCGAACTCCTCCTGCACCCTGTTGCCGTCCTCACCGGTGTATTCGATGAGCAGGTTCTTGCTCTGCTGTAATTCCTTCACCCCCGAGGGGATGCCTTTTATGTACCTTATACCGAACTTGCTTTTGGCCGATTCATAGTAGCGCTCGAAGCCCTTGCCGAAAGCCCTGATGTCGTTGTAAAAGATGGTCGGCTGTATGGTGCTCTCATGCTCACGGGCGATGATAGCCTCCTTGGTGGCATACATGCAGCAGACGGATGAGCAGTAGTCCCGGCCGCAGGTCTCATCGCGCGAGCCGACGCACTGAATCCAGGCAACCTTGACCGGGTGATTACCGTCGGAGGGGCGAAGCACATGTCCCTGGAACGGGCCGGAGGCGGAGAGGACGCGCTCGAAATCGAGGCTGGTTAGCACGTTGGGCATCCGGCCGTAGCCGTACTCACTTTTTATTCTGGCGTCGAAGGGCTCAAAGCCGGGCGCCAGCACCACCGAACCCACCTCAAGCTCTACATCTTCCTCCTTCATCTCATGGTCGATGGCCTTTGCCTGGCAGACGGCTACGCACTGCAAACATTCGCTGCAGAGGCCGCAGTCCAGACACCGCTCTGCCTCTTTCACTGCTTCCTCTTCGGTCAACGTGGTCACTATCTCATCGAAGCCGGAGAGCCTTCTTTCCAGGTCAATATATTTGGTTCCCAGCCTCGGCTTCCGCTCGTGTTTGCCTTCGGGCAGCGGCGCCGGCTCCTCTTGCTTCGTTTCGCGGCCTTCACCGAGGTCGAGCTTATTGAGGTAGCGGTCGATGGATATGGCTGCCTCGTGCCCGTGCTTGATAGCCTCCACCGCCGACTTGGGCCCGGTTACGCCGTCGCCGCCGGCGAAGATGCCCTCCTCATCGGTGGCCAGCGTTATAGGGTCGGTTATTAGCCAGCCGCCGCGGGTGGTCTTGATGGCGGTGTTCTCAGGCAGCACGGAGAGGTCGGTGGCCTGCCCGATGGCGATGATGACCGTGTCGCCTTCCACCGAGGTGGTGACGCTCTCGTCGAAGGTCGGGCTGAACCTGCCCTCGCTGTCAAATACGGAGGTACACTTCTGGAACTTCACGCCGGCCGCTTTTCCGTTCTGGCTTATTATCTCCGTTGGCCCCCAGGAGTTCATGATTTTCACACCCTCTTCCGCCGCCTCCTCTATCTCCCAGGGGTGGGCGGGCATTTCCTCGGCGCATTCCAGGCAGACGGCGGTTACGTCTTCCACGCCGAGCCGCCGTGCCGTACGCGCCACGTCCATGGCCACGTTGCCGCCGCCGATGACAACCACTCTATTGCCGATTTCAATCTTCTCCCCCTGATTGACGTCCTGGAGGAAGTCCAGCGCCAGCCGCACCTGCGGCAAATCGACGCCGGGGATGGGCAGGCTGCGGCTCTTCTGCGCGCCGATGCCCAGATAAATAGCTTTATAGCCCTGCTTTTTCAGGTCAGCGAGGCCGTTCTTGCCGTTTACCGGCGTGTTGAGCCTGAGGTCTATGCCCAGGTCAACGATGTCTTTGATGTCAGCCGCTAGCACGTCTTTGGGCAGGCGGTACTTGGGGATGGCTGACCATAGCTGCCCGCCGGGCTGCGAGTCTTTCTCGAAAACGGTAACCGGATAGCCGAGTTTCAACAGGTCGAGAGCACAGGTGAGCCCGGAGGGGCCGGACCCGACCACCGCCACCTTCGGCTTTGACTTATCGATGGAAGGCTTTTCTTCCGGCGGAATTTCGCCATCTTTTCTTTTCTGCCGCACGATATCGGCGGCAAACCTCTTTAATGGGGCGATGGCCACCGGCTGGTCAACTTCGTTGCGGTTACACTCCTGCTCGCAGGGATGGTGGCATATCCTCCCCAGCACCGCCGGCAGCGGTATCCACTGCTTGATGTGATCCAGGGCTTCCAGGTACTTGCCCTTGGAGATGAGGGCGACATATCCCTGCCCATTGCACCCAGCAGGGCAGGTGAGCTTGCAGGGCGGACGTGCCGCCTTGCTAATGGCCACGGCGCTGGGTATGGCCTGCGGATACCTCTTGTTGATTGCCTTGCGGGTGCTCAAGCCCTGCTCGAACTCGTTGATTAAGTCGACAGGGCAGGCCTCGAAACAGTCGCCGCAGGAACTGCACTTTTCAATGTCCACGTAACGCGGTTTTTTCAGTACCTTGACGGTGAAATTGCCCACCTCGCCTTCCAGAGATTGGACCTGGGAATTGGACAGAATCTCGATGTTCAGATGCTTGTCCACCTCAATTAGCTTCGGCGAAATCATACACATGGAGCAGTCATTGGTGGGGAAGGTCTTGTCCAGCTGGGCCATCCGGCCGCCAATCGAGGTGGTCTCCTCGACCAGATAAACCTTGAAGCCGGAGTTGGCCAGATCGAGGGCGCTCTGCATGCCGCAGATGCCGCCCCCCACTACCATCACCGCGCCTACTTTATTCTCAATTTTCTTTTGCTTATTGCCGTTCTCGGCCATCAGAAAAGACCTTTCTCTCGCAAAAGTGGTCTGGGGTCGACGAAGTGCCGGGCGAACCACTTATTTGCCTCCGGAGCACCAAAGGCCAGCCCCATGAGTTCGGTGAAGTAGATAACCGGCACGTTATAATTTTTACCCGCCTGCGCTGAAATCTCTCTCTGATGGGTATCCAGGTTCGACTGGCACATTGGGCACGCCACCGCGATGGCCTCGGCCCCGGCCTCCTCGGCCATATCAAACAGCTTCCCTATCATTCTCCAGGCCACCTCGGGCATGGTGAGCACATGTTCGGCGCCGCAGCAATCGGTCTTGTAGCTCCAATTCTTCACCTCGGCGCCCAGAACCTGCAGTATATTGTCCATGGCCTCGGGATTGTCGGTGTCAGCGGCATCGGTAATCTTTGGCGGTCTGGTAATCAGGCAGCCATAGTAACAGGCCGCTTTCAAGCCTTTCAGCGGCTTCTTCACTTTTTCCAGAATCGCTTTCTCGCCGATCTTTTCCCAGATGAAGTCAACGAAGTGTTTGATGCTGAAATCGCCTTTGTATCCGTCAGCAACGCCCTCAATCTGTGCGCCCGAACGCAATGCCTTATCGGCATGTTTTAATCGGGAGTAGCAGGCCGCACAGGGCACCACCAGGTCAAGCCCCATCTTATCTGCGGTTTCCAGATTGCGGGCGGGCAGGGCCAGCGCCAGCGTATCGTTGGTGGCATGCGCTGAGGCGGCAC
>DUFF01000004.1 GCA_011174815.1 Dehalococcoidia bacterium
AGCAGAGTAACGGGCTGCCCCAGGTTGAGCTGGATGTGGCGCTGCACATCGCCGATGTTATTGACCTCGTTCCCGTTTATCTCAAGGATAGAGTCCCCGGAAACGATGCCCGCCCGCGCCGCAGGTGAATTTGCCGCCACCTCATCAACCTGCACTTGTCCGTAAACAATATTATGCGGCACCATAAATGCCACCGAGAAGAGAAGCAGTGGCAGCAGCAGGTTCATCAGCGAGCCGGAACCAAGTGCCAGCAGCCTGACCGGAATGCTTTTACTGGCCAGACTGCCCGCCACTTTCGGGTCCTCTTCGCCGGCCATTTTGACAAAACCGCCCAGCGGTATGGCATTCAGCGAATATACGGTACCACCGCGCCGAAAGGAGAGTAGCCGGGGAGGGAAACCGATGCCAAATTCCTCAACGGTAACGCCAGCCATTTTAGCAGTAGTCAGGTGCCCTAACTCATGGGCGATAATCAGTACTGCCAGTATGGCCAGGAAAGCGACGATGGTGATGAATATTTCCACTACCTCACTCCGCCTACTGTTTTGAGCAATGTTTCCCTGGCCCAGACATCCGCCGCCTCAATCTCTCCAAGCCCGGGGCTGCTTATGGCCCGGTGCTGCTCCAGCGTCCGCTCGATGGCACCGGCAATATCGGTGAACTGGATGCGCCCGGTGAGGAAAAGCTCCACTGCCACCTCATCGGCAGCGCAGAGCACCGCTGGGTAGGTTCCACCCCGTCTGCCCGCCTCTATTGCCAGTCGCAGGCAGGGAAATCTAACGTAATCGGGTAACTCAAATTCAAGGCTTCTGACCAGGCCCCAGTCAACCCGGGGAAGCTGTGGGTTGGCAAGTCGCTCCGGATAGGACAGGGCATACTGGATGGGCAGGCGCATATCGGGGTAACTCAGCTGCGCCTTAATCGAGCCATCGACGAACTCCACCATAGAGTGGATGATGCTCTGGGGATGGACCAGTACATCGATGCGCTCGTACGGCATATGAAAAAGCCAGTGCGCCTCAATAACCTCAAGTCCCTTATTCATCAGCGTCGCCGAGTCGACCGTCACCTTTTTCCCCATCCGCCACGAAGGGTGCTGCAACGCCTGCGACACCGTCACCTTTTCCAGCTGCTCTCGTGAAAACTGACGAAACGGCCCTCCCGACGCCGTCAGAATGATACGGGCGGCCTCCTGGTGCTCCCCACTGAGGCACTGCCATATGGCGCTGTGCTCACTGTCAACGGGCAGAATCCGGGCACCACTTCTGCTGGCCTCCTCAGTTATTATCTCCCCCGCCGAGACCAGCGCTTCTTTATTGGCCAGCGCTATGTTTTTGCCCGCCCGCAACGCAGCCAGCGTCGGCCCCAGGCCCGCTTTTCCGGACGTGGCAATGACCACGATGTCTATTTTTTTGCTGGCCGCAATCTCATCCAGAGACAATAGGTTATTCTTTATGTTAACTAAATCTTTTAGCCTATCGATGTCGTTTTCTTCCGGTGGACAGCCGATAAACTCCGGCTTGAATTCCTTTATCTGCTCGGCCAGCAGCTCCAGGTTTTTCCCCGCCGCCAGCCCGACAACCTGAAATTGCTGCGGCATTGCGCGTATAACGTCAACCGTCTGCCGGCCGATGGAACCGGTGGAGCCGAGGACAGCCACCCGCTTTACTGAATCAACCATTGCCCTATTATCTTACAACAAATAGGTTCATGAATGTAGTCTTGCGCCTGTTGCGGCGTTTTTCAAGGAAAAACCCTAAATGGTAAATGGTATTGACTTCAGTTCTAAAAGGAATATAATAAAGCTTACCTGATGTAAAACACCTTCAAAATAGCATATTGGATTCGGGGTGTAATAATAGAAAGGGTGTCATTGACCGTATGAAATTGTGACGGTGGCGGACACTCATTGTGTTTTAAGGAGGTGGGGAACATGATATCGCATGAAATTCTAAAGGAATTTGCCCTTTTCGAGGGCATAAATGATGAGGTATTAAAGGACATTGCGGAACTCTGTCATGAACGCAGTTACGGCGAGGGTGATTCCTGCTTTCTGCAGGGCAGAAAAGCCACTGAGCTGTACCTTTGCCGCAGCGGCAGGGTTGACGTCACCGTTCAGGTTCGTGAGCCCTGGGGTATGGAAGTCACCGTTCATACGGCAACGGTGGGCGAACTATTTGGCTGGTCTGCTATGGTGGAACCATATGTCTATACGGCATCGGCAAAGTGTCAGGAAAGGACCGAGGCCATTTGCATCAACAGGTCGGACTTGCTTGACTTCTTCAGGAAAAGACCAGAAGTAGGCTATTTGGTGATGACTAACCTTGGTGCGGTAATCAGTTCAAGGTTAACGGAAAGCAGGCTGAAACTGAGTAAAGCGATGGCAGCTGCTGCCAACCTGGAATGGTAGAATACTTACCCCTCTACAGCTACGATTTCTCCCTGCCTTCTTCCTCCTCTTCACTTTCCAGCACGCTGGGCAGGCTAAAAACATCTTGGGCATCTTTCCCCATGTAGCCAGAAGCTGACCATGAGTTGTAGAACTCCTTTTCCTCACCACAGATCTTGCAGATACCCCGACTGATTGGACCGTCAGCAGCCTCAATATGCCAGTAATGCCGGCAGGTTGTTGAAACCGCCGACTTCTTTTCTTTCAGGTTATTTCTATTCCTCATCACGCACCTCCTCTCCTGGTTATCTAGCACATTTTAAACCGACAGTTCGATGCTGTATGTGATTTTTGTCCCATATTAAAATAACGAAAAAACGGGACAAAAGATGGTGGGGTAGTTGGAAAAAACGGAAATTGTGCGGCTGGGATAGGCCCGTCCGGTACGCTTACTCTTCAATAATCACATCGAAGGGGCATTGTATCGCCCCGGTGGGACAGACCATCTCACACATCGTGCACCATCTGGTACACCGTCTGCATTCAACCTTCTCATTTATCTCGACCATACTACCAACAAGCATCAAGACCTTACAGGAGCACACCTCCACACAAAGCCCACACCCGTTGCACTTACTTCGGTCGATTTCCGGCATTCTGGCCATTTATTCCAATATTCTCCAGACAGCAAATAGTTTAAGACTCAATCATCCTGGCTGTCAGCGACTTTTGTCTCACTTGCCAACACTGGCGATTTCCTTCAGCGCCTCCTTATCCGTGATCACAATACGATTGCGCTCCAGCCTTATCTTCCCCTCGTCCTCGAGCAACTTGAGCGACCGTCCAATCATCTCCCTTGCCGTACCAGCCATGGCGGCCATCTCCTGCTGGGTCAGCCTGTGTCTCTGCCCGTTCGTGTCCTCAATATTCTCCAGCAGTATCTTGGCCACTCTGCCCGTCACACGTCGGAACGAAAGGTCTTCGACCAGCGAAAGCATCTGCTCAACCCGCTGTGACAGCACCTTAATTATATTCGCTCCCAGTTTTGGATGTTCCTGCAGCCTCACCTCCAAATCTTCTTTTTTCATCCCATACAGGACTACCGGCGTCATTGCCTCGGCGCTGGCCAAGCCCAGCGCACCGCCAAATACCGGCACATCATTCAATGAGTCCCCGGGTCGAGCCAGATATATTATCTGCTCTTTGCCATCGGCGGAAGTTTTGAATACCTTCACCACACCAGCGATAACAATATAAATCGCCTTAGCCGGCTCGCCTTCAAAGATTATTATCTCCCCACGCGCTGCCGTTTTCTCAAATACATACTTTCGGATTGAATCAAGCTCGTCTGAACCCAATCCTGAGAAATAGATGCTTGACTGCAGTGAATCCACCTTTACCACCATATTGTCTAGGATTATACCAGCTTCCAGACTATTCGGTAAAGCATGGAGACCGGGTTTTCACCGCAGAGACTTATTGAGGAGGCTTGCCATTAGACCAGCTTTTGAAAGTAATAGCCCACGCCAGGTTCGGTGATAATATATTTGGGGAGAGAAGGGTCGGGTTCAATCTTTCGCCGCAGATGGGAGATATAGATACGCACGTAGTCGAGGTCATCAACGTATTCCCAGCCCCACACTTTTTCCAGCAGTTGCGAGTGCGTCAGAATTCGTCCGGTATTTTGCAGTAGAAGAGCCAGCAGGCGGAATTCAATGGGAGTTAATTTGACACGCTGGCCATCGACCGTTACCCTGCGTTGGGCAATATCCACGGTAAGATAACCGTCGCTGAAGATGGCATCTTGCCCCTCATCTTCTATAGATGAGGGAAGCTCGGCGCGCCGCAACATCGCCTGCACCCTCGCCGCGAGTTCTTTGTTTCCCACCGGTTTTATCAGATAGTCGTCGGCACCGTAGTCGAGACCACGCGCTACATCGTCTTCTGTTTTACGCCGACCGGTGAGCATAATAATCGGTATCGTCGCCGATATATCACGAATGCGACTGCACGTCTGCCAGCCATCCATTGTCGGCATAACGATATCCAGCAGAACCAGGTCCGGCTTGTGGTTGTACAGCAGACGCAGTGCGTCCTGACCATTATTGGACGCCAGTATTTCATATCCCTGTCTGGTTAGTATTTGCGAAATCAGCCTTACCATTGCAGCATCGTCATCAACAACCAGTATTTTCTTCTTCATCTCGGCATCACACTGGGCATTACTTTTTTCTACACTCCTGCAACATCCGCTCGATCATCACGGGCAGTTCACGAGTGCTGATTGGTTTCGGTAGATAAGCATTGCAGCCTGCCTCCAGAAAACGTTCCCTGTCCCCTCTCATGGCATAGGCAGTGAGTGCGATAATGGGAGTATGGCTGAAAACAGGCATCTGCCTGAGTCGCCTCGTTACCTCAATTCCGCTCATTTCGGGCAGCTGCATATCCATGACAATCAGATCAGGCTGCTCCCGGGTGGCCATGTCCAGCGCTTCCTCACCGTCATGCGCTTGCAGCAGCACATAGCTCTTCCTTAGAAGTATCTCGAGTAACTTCATATTCTGCGGGTTATCTTCCACAATCATTACTTTTTCCTTCAGCAATTTATCCCTCCAGCGAACCCGCCCTGCCAGGCAACTAAACGGCGTGAAAAGTACCGGATATAACCAGCGGCAGGGTAAAATTAAACTGACTACCCTTGCCGTATTCACTGTTGACCCATATCCTGCCGCCGTGTTTCTCGATGATTTGCTTGGCAATGGCCAGGCCAAGCCCGGTACCGCCGGATTCTCTTGGCAACGGATTATCAAACTGGCTGAAAGGCTCGAAGATGGATTTCTGGTCTTTCTTTCTTATCCCGATGCCATCATCGATAACGCTAACCCGGCACCAGCTGTCTTCCCTCACTACCTCAACACGCACGTTCCCACCATCTGGAGTAAACTTGCTAGAATTGCTCAGCAGGTTGATAATCACCTGCCTGAGCTTGTCTCTATCGGCCCGAACCGGGGGAAGCCCGTCCGTGATTACCAGTTCAAGGTTTTGCTTTCGCCTGTTAATTATAGGCATCATTTCATTCTGCAATGTCTCCAGAATATCCTGCAGCGCAAAATTCCTCATTTTTAATTCCATCTTGCCCGCCTCTATCTTGGAGAGATCCAGAATATCATTGATAAGGCTCAGCAAATGCTGCCCGCTACCCAGTATATCGTTCAGGCATTGTTTATGTTCCTTGCTGAGATGCCCCACAACACCATCCAGCATCAGTTCGGAAAAGCCGATGATAACATTGAGGGGAGTACGCAATTCGTGCGACATATGGGCCAGGAATTCGGACTTCGCCTTGCTGGCCACTTCCAGTTCCCTGGTCTTCTCGATGAGTTCCTGCTCCTGCATCTTCAATTCCCGACTCTGCACCTGCAATTTCCGGTTCTTTATCTCCAGAAGCCCGCTTTTCTCCTTCAATTCCCGCTCCATACGCTTGCGCTCGGTGATATCAACCCAGTTTGCCAGATAGTATTTATATTCCCTGTTTATGATTACCGGTGCAGCATTTATATTAACCCAGAACCGCTCCCCGTTCTTTTTCTTGAACAGCTCCTCTTTACCGGTGGCGCCTTCTTTCAGCGCCCTATTGAAATCCTCTCCGGTTTTTTCCCACGTTTCTTTCGTCCACCAGGGATAGGGCGCTTTCAACCCTGTAACCTCAGGCGAGGTAAAACCGGATAATTCCTCCAGTGCCGGATTAACATATCTGATTGAAGTATCGGCATTGAGCACAAGCAGCGGATAGGGCGCGTTCTCAAGCAGTGTGGAACTGAATTCCTCGGACTGCCGCAGGGCTTCTTCATACTGCCGGCGCTCGGTGATATCGACGATGAGATGAACTGCACCTATGATATTGCCTTCCTCGTTAGCCAGAGGGTCCACGGCAACCTCAAACCATTTATCACCCAGAGATATCACTTTTGTTTCGCGGTGACCTGATTTCTTCATGCGCACGAAAGGGCAACCTGGCACTGGTTCCGCCCGGCCATGTAAAAGCTCACAGCAGTTTCTTCCGTTGATCTCGCTGTAGGGCAGGCCTATCAGTTCGGTCATCGTTTTGTTACAGCGTACAATCTTGGCATCATCATCAAGCAGACATACCGCATCGGCGATGGCATCAAACGTAGCTCGCCACTGATGCGCTGATAGTCGCAGGGCTTTCTCAATTCGCTCGCGCTCGGTGATGTCATTTTGCAATTGTTCATTGGTTTCAAAGAGCAGCTTGCTGGAACGTTGCAACCTTTCCACCAGCTTTTTATTCTCCAGCGAAAGCCTTTGCTGCCTGAGCGCATTGGCGATGGTGTTCTTGATTTCATCCGGATTGATCGGCTTGACAAAATAGGCATAAGCCCCCTGGTTTACCGCATCTACCGCGGTTTCAACGCTGGCATATCCCGTAGCTATTATCACCGCTACCTCAGGATTTATTTCCCTGGCTATTTCCAGTATCTCCAGCCCACTGACGTCAGGCAGCTTTATGTCAGCAATAACAACGTCAAAAGGGCCTTTTTTCATTATTTTTAACGCATCGGTCCCTTTTTCCAGCCCGATAACTCTGTAGCCAGCTTCCTCCAGTATGCCGCACAGCGTTGACCTTGAGCCCATCTCGTCCTCTACAACCAGTATAGTAGCTGATACCGGCGCCATTTTTATCTCTCCCTAGATACAGTATTAACCAAAGTGATTACCTTATCAATATCAAAGGGCTTGCGCAGACACGTATAGGCACCAGCTTCGATGGCATTCTTGATCAGGTCTTCTTCAGCATAGCCGGTCATCATTATAACCGTTGCCTGCGGGTCTATCTTTTTCACCTGTTCAAAGGTCTCAAAACCGGTCATATCGGGTAACCTGACGTCCAAGAAAATGATGTCATAATGCCGGCTCCTGACCATGTCTATAGCTTCGGTACCATCGGAAGCTGTAGCTACCCGATACCCTTTTTCCTCAAGAACTGTCTTCAGCGTCTCCCGGTCCGCGAAATGGTCATCGACCACGAGCACCAGCGTCTTCCGGGTCAGCAACTCTTCGATAATGGCGATGACCATATTGATATCGAAAGGCTTGTAGATAATGGCATAAGCACCTTCCTCCATGGCTTCCCTGAAGAGCTCTTCCACAGAATAAGCCGTCATCATCACCACCGCAGCATCAGGGTCTATCTTTTTGATCTCTCGGAAGGTCTGTACACCATCTATCCCCGGCATCTTGATATCGATGAAAATGATGTTAAAGTGCCGCTGGCCCACCGCTTCTATAGCGTGGTAGCCATCCTCTGCGGTCATGACACTGTATCCTTCATCCTCCAGTATGCCGCCAAGTGTCATCCGCATGCTGTGTAGGTCATCAACGATTAGGATATTGATTTGGCCGTTATCTTGTCCCAAAGCTGCCCTCCTGAGCCGGCATTTCCAGCGGTAATCTGATAGTAAACGTGATCCCCTTTCCCGCCTTGCTTTTGGCCTCGATTTTCCCGCTGTGACGCTCAATTATGGACTTGCTGACGGCCAGCCCCAGGCCGATGCCCTTTGCCCTAGTCGTGAAAAGGGGGTCAAAAATCTTGCCCTTTATTTCATCAGCTATGCCGCTTCCGGTATCGGTTATATCCAGTTCCAGGAACCCTTCTTTCTCTCTGGTGCTTATGGTCAGTTTGCCACCTTCCGGCATTGCCTGCACCGCGTTGGTAATCACGTTGACCAGCACCTGCTGAATTTGACCGGGATCCACTTTGATTTTGGTCGAGTCCACGCTGAGGTCCTCGGTCAACTCTATGTTTTCCGGAATAGGTACCCGCGCCAGTGCATCATCAACTATCTTTTTTACTGCGGTGGGTGACACCGATGGCCTGCCGACGCGGGAAAATCCTAGCAAATCATTGATGATCTTATTGGACGTGTTGACCTCATCATCCACGATGTCAAGGAATTCCAGGACCCGCGGCTCTTTCTCCGCCACCTCACTTTTAGTCAGTTTACCCCTGATATAATAGATGGCGTTTTTAATAGCACCAAGCGGGTTCCTGAGCTCGTGGCCCACGCCTCCCGCCAGCTGGCCGATGGCCGCTAACCTTTCCGAGCGTATCAATTGCTCCTGTGTTTCCTTCAGCTCTGCGTTGGCCTCCTGTAATTCCTCATTGCTGGCCCGCAGTTCCTCTTCGGTTGCTTGAAGCTCCTC
>DUFF01000040.1 GCA_011174815.1 Dehalococcoidia bacterium
CCCAGCGTACACCCTTCCCCGAGCATCGCCCCAAAGCTGACCGAATGATATTCCCGGTTGACGGCAACTTCCGCCTGACCGCCACAGGCGGCGAACCGCCCATCGATATGGCAGCTATTATCAATGACCGAGTCGTGCATGATACTGCCCGGACCAATGCTTACATCGTTACCGATGACGCTATTTTTTAATTCGGTGAACGGAGAAATAACCACGTTATTGCCGATGCTCGTCGCCGGAAAGATGCAGACGCTGGGCCCGATTTCACAGCCGTCGCCGATAACGGCCGGCCCCAGGATATAAGAATTGGAACGTATCACCGTACCTTTCCCGATGGAGACCTGGCCCTTGACCGAGACACCGGCTTCAATGGTGCCACCTGTTTTCGCCTGGCTCTGCTGCAAAATGGCGGCATTCAGATTCAGGATATCCCAGGGATAAATCGCGTCCAGCCAAGCTCCTTCCGTTTCCAGGGCCCTGATTTTCCCGCCCTGTTCAATCATCCGGTTGACGACATCGGGAAGGTCCAACTGAGGTTCCACGAAGTCGAAAATCGCCTTGCTGAAGGAATATATCCCGGTGCTGACCAGGTTGCTGGCCGCTTCTTCCGGCTTTTCCACGATTTCCTTCACCGTACCGCGCTGTACGTTTACCACACCGTACCGCATCGGGTTATCCACTTTCTTGATGAGCACCGCCTCCGGTTCAATAGCGGCAAAACGGTCGATGGTGTCCGCAGCAATCAGGTTGTCGCCGGGCAGGACCAGGAAATCGCTTTTGATGGCTTTTTTCGCCTGCGCCAGCGCATGTGCCGTCCCCAGCTGACGCTCCTGGGTAACATAGGTCAGGTCAACACCGAATGATTCGCCGGAGCCGAAATAGTCGAGCACCTGCTCTTTATGGTAGCCCACCACCAGCGCAATATCGCGAATACCTTTCTGCGCCAGCGCCTCGATTACGTACTGCAGAATCGGCTTGCCGGCGATGAACAGCATTACCTTGGGCCGGTTTACGGTAAACGGCCTCAGCCTCTGCCCCTCGCCGGCGGCCAGAATAACCGCCTGTTTCATCTTCTTCTCCTCAGAATATCCTTGACCCCGGGGCAATTATGCCCTTTGCCAGAGCTCCCGGACCGATAAAGGTATGGTCGCCAAGCATACTGCCCACGTTAATACTGGCGTTTATCCCCGTTTCCACCATATCCCCGATTATGGCGCCCAGCTTGCGCCGGCCGGTATTGATGCCTTCAATCCAGATATCTTCCTTGTCCAGTCTCAGATTGGCGATTTTGGTGCCGGCGCCGAAATTACACCCCTCGCCGATAACGCTGTCGCCGGCATAGTTGTGATGAGGAAGCTTGGTGTTTCTCATGATGATGCAGTTCTTCACCTCCACCGCGTTGCCGATATGGCAATTATCCCCGATAGCGGTACAGGGCCTGATGTAGCAGTTGGGGCCAATTTCGCAGTTCTCCCCGATAACTGCCGGACCAATAATGTACGTACCGGAACGAACTACGGTATTCCTGCCGATGGAAACGGCTCCCTTAACGACTGCATTTGCCTCTACCTCACCTGAGTTTTGCGCTTTCAGGTCGGACATCAATGCTTCATTTGCCGTCAGCAAATCCCAGGGATAGCTGATGTCCAGCCACTGTCCTATGGTGTGGCAGCCGATATTGTGTCCGGCCTCTATCAGCAATGTTAAGGAATCGGTCAGCTCATACTCGCCGCGCGGCGATTTGACGGTGCGAGCTATCGCGTCAAATATCTCCGGCGTCAGCAGGTAAAGTCCGGCATTGGCCAGCCGCGAGGGCGGGTTTTCCTCCTTTTCATAAATGCGGACCACCCTGCCCCCACCAGCCTCGACGACACCCAATCCCCGCGGGTCACTTACCTCGATTACCGCCAGCGTGGTGTCTTCACTGCCGGCCATCTCAGCTATGTCCTGACGACCAATGACCATGTCTCCGTTCATCAGCAGGAAAATACCCTCCGTCAGGTCAGCCACCATTTTCAGAGCGTCAGCGGTGCCCAACTGCCGGCGTTGTTTAACGTAGTCAATACGCACACTCCACTTGCTACCATCACCGAAGTAATCAAGCACCGCTTCATCGTGGTAGCCAACCACAAAGATAAATTCGCCGATGCCCGCCGCGCTTGCTTCAATGAGCAAATGCTCCAGTACCGGCTTATTGGCAATGGGCAGCATCACCTTGGGCCTAGTATAGGTAAGAGGTCGCATGCGGCTGCCCTCGCCGGCCGCCAGGATAACCGCTTTCAATCCACGCTCTCCTTGCTCGACACAGTCGTCAGATACTATTTATTTTTAAAAGAATGAACCTTAAAAGGAAATAGACAGTCCTTATGTTGTCCCCATTCTACTACGCTGACCTTAAAAGTCAATAGAATGGTAATTATCGGAAAAACCGCAGAAAGGTGAAGACCTATATGCCCAGTCGGGAACGGGCATAGAGAAGCCTCATAATGTCATCTCGCGTAATCAGACCAATGATTCTGCCTTCGCTCAACACCGGCATCTGGCCCATACCATACTCTTCCATCTGTTCGACCACGCTCAGCACTTCCTCATCGGGGGAAACGACTTTCAGCTTCTCCGACGGCGTCATAACATCGCCCACCGATGTACTGTCCCAATCTTTCCGGTCAACCGACTTGATATTCTGCAGGGTCAGTATACCCCTTAGCTGCCCGTTGCCGGTGACCATGAAACAACCGTAGCCGCTGATGAAGATATATTCCTGAACCACGCGGCTGATGGTCATATCCGGAGATAGTACCGGGCAGGCGGTGTTCATAACATCGGCCACCCTGATGCCCTGCAGCGCCGCCTGCCACTGCGCCTGCCGGTAGCTGGCTGTGGCCACGTAGCTCAGGAACAACCCGATGAACGCCAGCCAGAGGCCATTGAACCAGCGCCCCGGGTAAAGAAACATCAGAACAATGCCGGCAGCTACGAAAAGATAACCGACGCCCCGTCCAACCTCGAAGGCGATGCGGGTAGCTTTTTTGTAATCGCCGCTGAAGCGCCACAGAAGGGAGCGAAAGACGCGGCCACCATCGAGGGGAAAGCCGGGGATTAGATTGAACAGGGCCAGCACCACGTTTATCTGCGCCAGCCAGAACGCCAGGGCAGCGACCGGTTCACTGATGCCCTGCAGCAAAAGGTGAAGCAGAAAAAATAAACCGCCGATAACCAGGCTCGCCAGCGGTCCGGCCAGAGCCATCTTGAACTCCGCCCCGTGCCGGGTCGCCTCACGGGTCATATGCGCCACCCCGCCGAAGATAAACAGCGTTATGCTCTTCACCGGGATGCCATTGGCCCGACCAACCAGGCTATGGGACAGCTCATGGGCCACCACCGAGGTGAAAAAAAGCAGGCTGGTGGCGATGCCGGTGAGCCAGTAAATCGGCGTGCTCCATTCCGGGTAGGCATAGGGAAAATACTGCCAAGAGAGGGAAACGGTTATCAGCATGAAGATGATAAACCAGCTGTAGTGAATGCGGAATTGGATGCCAAAAATCCTGCCTAAACTGAATGAGCCGCCCATAGGATTATGTCAAGCTAGCACCGCGGCGAACCGATGCCCAGATACTTCTCCACCAACTCCATGGCGCAGTATTTGCCGCACATGCTGCAGGCAGCACCGGCAGTGGCATGCTGGCGATGGACTTTCTGCGACCGTTCCGGATTCAGCGAAAGCTTGGCCTGCTCTTCCCAGTCGAACCTTTTGCGGGCCACGGACATCTTGCGGTCCCATTCTTTAGCGCCTTTTACCCCCTTCACAATGTCACCGGCATGAGCCGCGATGCGCGAGGCAATTACCCCCTGCCTGACATCTTCGTAATCGGGCAATGAAAGGTGCTCTGATGGCGTCACATAGCAGAGAAAATCGGTGCCAGCGGCAGCGGCAATGGCACCACCGATGGCTCCCGTGATATGGTCATAGCCAGCTCCGATATCGGTCACCAGTGGGCCCAGCACATAGAACGGCGCTCCCCGGCAGACCGTTTTCTGCAGCTTGATATTGGTCTCAATATGGTCCAAGGGCAGATGCCCTGGGCCCTCCACCATCACCTGCACCCCGGCCTCCCAGGCCCTCTCCACCAGCTCACCCAAGGTGAGCAATTCCTCTACCTGGGCACGGTCGGTGGCATCAGCAAGGCTGCCCGGACGCAGACCATCGCCCAGACTCAGCGTGACGTCATATTCGCGGGCGATATCCAGCAGGCGGTCATACTGTTCGTAAAGCGGGTTTTCCTGCTCGTTGTAGATTATCCAGCCGATCAGGAAGGCACCACCACGCGAGACTACATCGGCCACCCGGCCCTGATTCTTGAGCCGGTCAATGGCGGCCTGGGTAACGCCGCAGTGCACAGTGGCGAAATCGACGCCGTCTTTGGCGTGCTCTTCAATCACCGCAAACAGGTCATCCGCCGTCATCTTCACAATGGCGCCATGCCGTTCTATAGCCTCGATACCGGCCTGATAGATGGGCACGGTGCCAATACCCGCGGTGCTGGCGGCAATGATGGCCCGCCGTATGGCGGTAATATCGCCGCCGGTGCTGAGGTCCATCACCGTGTCCGCTCCAGCATCGATAGCAACCCGCAGCTTATCCAGTTCCGTATTCATATCACCGAAGTCAGAGGAGGTGCCGATGTTGGCATTGACCTTGGTCTTGAGCCCCTGGCCGATGCCACAGGGTATCAGCTTCCCATGATTGATATTGGCCGGGACAACTATCCTGCCCCCGGCTATACCCTCCCGGATAAACTCCGCATCAAGGCCTTCTGCCTCTGCCACGGCTTTCATCTCCGGCGTTACAACGCCTTTTCTGGCTGATTCTAATTGCGTCATGATTTCCTCCACATAACAAAAACCAAGGGCTCCGGCGGTTCCTTCTAGACCCTTGGTCCAAGTTACTGCCGCTTCCCTACGCTCGCATTACCGAGGTCAGGTCCACAGGGTTGGCGCTTACTGCCTCTCAGCCCGTGAGCACCCCTAGCGGTTTATTTTCTTTTCCAAAAAGTAAATATAACACAAACCAAGCGAAAATGCAACGATGGCATAATGACTACAGCGGCCAGTCCAGCCATTCGAAGACGCCGATCATCCTCAACCCAATGTAAAACATGAGCAGAATAAATATCAGCCTCAGGCGCCTTCCCGGCAGCTTATGGGCGACAATAGCACCGACCTGTACCATGAAGAAACTGCTCACAGCCAAAATGAACGCCGAGAGTAGATTTACGTAGCCGATAGAGTAAGGCGGCAGGCCGGGAATGCCCTGCCCGTTGACTATGTAACCCACCATCCCGCCGACACTGTTAAAGATAATCATGGCCAGAGAAGTGGCCACAGCATTATGGATTTTGAACCGGAGCGCCAGCACCATTATCGGCACCGCCACCACACCCCCACCAAGTCCCATTATGCCGCCCAGCAGCCCCAGTGGTATGGCCCAGGCGAACCACACCCAGGGATTGGTCACCGGTTCCCGCTCAGCCTGCACCGCTTTTGAGGTAAACATCCGGACCGCGACGAGCAGGACAACAACGCCGAAAGCGATTCTCAGCACTTCTCCGGGAAGATGTGCCGCCAAGGTAGCCCCGGCATAAGCAAAGGCCATTCCGGAGATGCCCATGACCACCGCCGCCCGCCAGTTCACCGCACCCAGCTTGTGGTGCCGCCACGTTCCACTCAGGGAGTTAAGAAGGATGACCAGCAGGTTGGTGCCGAAAGCCAGCTTGATGGCGCTATCAGCGGTTAAACCCATATGAAGGAAAACGAAATATTGCACCGGCGCCATGATGAAGCCACCACCCACCCCAAGCAGGCCGCTGGCAAAGCCGGCAAAAACACCGGTGCCCAGCAGGATAAGAACGTGGATTAACTCCATCGGATTTATCAGGCCTTTTCCAGCTCCTCCTTTACTGCCGCCAGCTTGCTCTGGATGCTTGCCACCTGGTCTCGCCGTTCGTCAATCTTCATGGTGGTCACCACTCGCTGCGCGCCGGCATCAAAGGCAGAGCGGTGCATCCTCAAGGCAATGTCGAGAAGTCGTTCCAGGTCCCCTTCGATGTTGGTCCCCATCGAACTCATCTCGTATTTCAAATCCTTCTCCGCCTGCAACACCCTCATCGCACCGGCGACAAACTTGCTTACCGATGGCGTCCCGGTGCCCAGCGGCATGACGCTTATCTCAAGAATGGCCATCTTTCCTCACCTCCTTTGTGTAAAATAAATATCATTACTTGGTTTTGGTCATCAGGCGGCCATAGTACCCGGTATTGGCCAGATAGAGCGCCGCCAGCGGGTTATGGCCGAAGACCCGGTCTTTGACCGCGATCACCGTCATCGGCACGCGACAGTATTTTATAAATAGGGTATCATGCCCGATACAGAGGCCCAGCATGATGGCTAAGTCGACCCCGGCCGCGTTTAATATTTCGGCCTGAACTATCGGGCTGCACATTGTCTCCAGCCAGCCCGGACCCTGTATCTTTTCCTCTTCCCTGATCCCGATTCTCTCCTTGGGCGTCGCCCCCACCTTGCAGCGCACGGAAACCACCTCAAATCCCTTGTGCTCCAGAACGTCGGTCAGAATGCGAGCTTCATTGGTCAGGCCGGTACAGAAGGCAATGCCGAGCCTCTGATAACCACACTTGCCAGCAAACTGAATCAGCTCTTCGACCCGCGGGATTTTGGTCCGCCTGCCTTCCGGCAGTTGCTCGTAGCACTCGAATTCCTGTACCGAGGCAAGGCGGGCAAATTCCTTCACCTCCGGCCGGTCATATTCGGCGGTTGCCTTTTCGATAACTTCAGGCATCAGCTTCATCGGACAAAATGCCGGCGCTTCATCGATGGGAGGTTCCTCACCTGACTTTATCTGTGGATAGCAGACCGCCTTTGTACAGCGAGCACATACGGGATATAGCTTCTTCACCATTTTTTATCCCCTTGCTTATCAGTATGTAAAAAGGTCAGCATGACCATACCGTTCTATTTTAATTTTTACGCACTCCAAAAACAAATAAGTTGTGAAATAGCTAGCCAATCTTATAAAATATAGATAGGGAGGTTGATATGTGGTTGCAAGCAAGGATGTACCTGCTCATCGCCCTTCTCTTCGGTATACTGTATGGGGTTATCACCGGAATCGGGACCTGGATGGGTGCCGGCAGCGCCATCACATATCTGATTATCGGCTTTGGCTTTCTTCTTTTGCAATATCTTATCAGCCCGGCTATCGTGGGCTGGTCAATGAGGATAAAGTGGGTGACGGAAAAAGAGGCGCCTGAACTGCACCAGATGGTGGGCGAGATTGCGGAAAGGGCCGGGCTGCCCAAGCCAAAGGTCGGCATATCCCAGCTCAACATCCCCAATGCCTTCGCCTTTGGCCGCACCCAGCGGGACGGCCGCGTCTGTGTGACCCAGGGTATTTTGCAATTGCTCAACAAGGAGGAGCTCAAAGCCGTCATC
>DUFF01000041.1 GCA_011174815.1 Dehalococcoidia bacterium
ACTAGGCCGGAACTTGAGCAATTAGTCAAAAGCGAAGGGGAATCTCGGCAAGAATTACTCAGGCGGCTTGTCGAACGGACGTATGCTCCCCTATTGGAACAAACTGAACTTGAGCGGGCAACGCTCACGGAACTCCACGAGTACTTCAGAAAATTCTTTGGTGCCAGTGGAGAAATGGGAGATAAATGTCGGACTTTCTTCATAAACCTGGCAAAGGACGCCGGTTTTAAGTTACATCCGCACCTTCTAGCTAGGGTCTCCAAGCGCGGACACAAAGGGAAATGGAAAAAAGATGCGATTAAACAAGAAACGCTGCACAAAACATCGACTGCAACGATTGAAGGCATAGCTCTTCCTGAGCTCCTCGTTAGCCTCCTGAAACTGCTTCCTGAGACCGGACGGAATTGGGCTGAAAAAGAACAATGGAAACAAGCATTCGATGCTGCTTTCAGTCTTCTCTACTCCGGACAAGTAGAGCTACCTCGGAACCAGCATTCAGAGTCTACTCCATCGAGCCATTGAGAATCTCGATCGGGGCCACAACTGCCCTTCCTTAAAGACTGCTGTTTCGCCTTTCCCCAGCTGAACAGCACACTACACAATGCAATTGGCGGGAGCTATTGACATTAGAGGGACAGATGATTTAGGCTTCACAGCAGAAAGGAGGCAAACCAATGCAAGCATATTGTGTCAAGTGCCGCGCCAAGAGGGAGATGAAGGATGCTAAGGCGATAACCATGAAGAACGGTAAGCCAGCGACTCAAGGCGTGTGCCCCGTATGCGGCACCAAGATGTTTAGAATAGGGAAGGGCTAAAGCGCGGGATTACAGGCACAGGGGAATCTGAAAGAGGCTGGGGTATTCCTCGCGAACCCCAGCCTCCTTATTGGAGACTGTACATTATGGAGTTCTGTGCAATTTGGCAGCTTATCCTCAGCAGACAGGCTCACAGCTGGGTGAGGAGCTATTGAAGCAGCACAGACGGCAGTTCGGAGCAGTCGCGAATTCTATGCTTATTATCAGCGTATGAGGATAGGGAAGGGCACCAATGCAACCAAGATGGCTACGGCCCGAAGGCTTTTGACCATTATCTACCGTCAATTGCGCAAAGATGAGATGCTGCTTATAGAGTTGCCTGACTGGGACATTCAGCTAGTCATTGAGCCGTTGACTGACACTTTGGGCTTGATTCGTGGATTGGGTCGGAACACAGGCGGCGCGGTGCAGATTGTGATGGTTGACGGGCAGGAGCATATCCAGCTCTGGGGGGCATTGTACAAGAAATGATTAAGTCCCATAGCGTGGGAGGGCAGATAGATGCTCGTTGAAAATCTGCTTGGATTCATGAGATCTAGTTGACGGCATAATGCTCTGAGGCTATCATCTCAGCGGCACGAATTGGCTCATGACGGATGGTGGCGTTCCTACCGCTGAATTCAGGAGGTGATCCAAATGCATGGCAAGAGAACGCTCATCGTATTTCTTGTGGCGATTTTGTTCATCTCTACAGTGGCATCAGCCGCGGTTCTATCCGGCTGCTGGAAGAAAGAGGCCGTAACCTGGGTAAGGGAGCCCTCCGGGGCTCCAGTTCAGAAGATCCCGGACGACAAGAAGCTTACCTTTGACGATGTGCTGTATGCAGAATACGTATCGGAGATGGCCATCTCGCCGGATGGGGCAAGCCTTGCCTGGTGCAAGGACTTCTGCCAGCCGGGAATGGAAATCCGGGGCAATAACCTGTTCCTCACCAGCCTTACGGACGGCGCCAGCGCACAGCTGACCTTCTTTGACAGCGCCGTTATTGGCGGTTTGAAATGGTCCCCGGATGGAGGGAGGATCGGGTTCCTGAGCAATGCGCCCCTTTCCGGCGAGGAGGGTGGAGGCGGTGTATTCCAAGTATGGGCGGTCGAGCCCAGCGGGCAGGGGCTTGCGCCCCTCACGCAACTCGATCAGGGGGTGGGAGATTTCGGCTGGAAGGATGCAGAGACTATCCTCTACACCGCGGAGGAAAAGCAGGAAGGTGATGTCGGCCAGGCCGGGGACGACACCATCCACGTAAGCGAGTACTGCGAGGCGCCGGTGCGGCTATTCGAGATGGACCTGTCCAGCGAAAAGGTCACCAGGCTTACCGATAACGATGACCGCATCATCCACCTCTCGGTATCTCCGGACGGGAAGTATGCCTTCTACGTGAGGACGATGAGCAAGATGGATGAGCTACAGGCAACTTACTACGGGGACATCCCCTTCACCAACCACCTTCTTGATCTCGAGATAGTCAATGAGTTGACTGTGTTCGAAGAGACCAAAAACTACGGCGGTGGGGGGTGGTCCCCTGACTCGAGTACGTTCTTTGCAGTTGACCGGTGGAGCGAAGACCAGTGCCCCTTTACGTATACAGCGAAAGTACGCACGCGTGATATTCAAACAGGCCAGGAGACACTGGTCGACCTCGACTGGGGTCGGGGGCTGGAAACGATGAATCCCTTTGGGCTTCCCACGTCGCCAGTCAGGCCAACAGCCGACGGGTTCATTGCCATTCTGGCGGACGGCTGCCATCCCAAGATTGCCAGATGCACTAGGTCAGGCGACGGCTGGAATAAGACCCTGCTCGAGGGTGAGCACCAGGGCAATATCTTCTATATAGAGGTCACCGCTGATGGCAAGACTGTGTGCTACGATCATTCCACTGCCAGCAAACCGCCCCAGATCTACACGGCGCGGCTCGATGACGGCACAATCATAGAGCCAAGGGCTATTACCGAGCTCAACCCCGATTTCAATAACAAGATGTTCACACGAAGCGAGGCTATAGTATGGACAGGTGCCCGCGGTGACCCGGTGGAGGGCATGCTTTTCTATCCCGAAGGGTACGAGCCGGGCAAGAGATATCCACTGATGCTGGTCATACACGGCGGACCGTATGAGTGCGACAAGGACCGTTGGCAGACCCTTCAATGGGTCGACCCCTACCATATCCTGTCTCAAAAAGGTGCCTTCGTATTAGCTCCCAACTATCACGGCAGCTCAGGCTATGGCAAGACCAGTGAGGACTTCGCCAGTTCAATAAATAACGGCTGGTTCCTCGCACTGGTCTCTGAGGACATCGAGAGGGCCATCGAAGGCCTGGTGGACCTCGGCATGGTTGACGAGGACAAGCTGGGCACGATGGGATGGTCCGGCGGATCGATAATATCAAATGCCCTCATTGCCAGAGACCAGAGGTTCAAGGTCGCATCCTGCGGCGCCGGGGGCGCGGAGTGGGTCTCCGAATGGGGCCAGGCGATTTTCGGTAATATACTGGTAACCGGTTTTCTCGGCTGCGACCCGATCGAGAACCCGGATGTATACAAAGACCCATCCATAGCACCATTCTATGACGCCGCGAAGGTCAAAACACCGGTGATCATGTTCCAGCCTGCCGAAGACATAAACGTGGTGCCCGCTATGACCTGGGTAACTTATCGCGGGATACAGAAGCACGGGAGCGCTCCAGTGGAGCTCTTCGTCTTCCCCGGGGAGGGGCACGTGCTGGAGAAGATATCACACCAGCTACGCAAGATGGTAGAGGAGCAGAAATGGTTCGATGAGTACTTTTTCAAGGAGTGAAATTTCCCATTTGAGT
>DUFF01000042.1 GCA_011174815.1 Dehalococcoidia bacterium
CGTCACAATGTTGTAGGTAGTATAAGGCAAAACGGGCGGCAAGTAAAGACCTTATCTGAATTACTCCCATATTAAGCTTGGGTCCCAGCATCATGCGGTTGACGTGTTTTGGGGCAGGTGCTATTCTTGGTCTGAAAATCGGGGACGGTTTCTGACCATGAAAAGTGAAAGCATCGTTCTCATCGGCATGGCTGGCGTCGGTAAGTCCACCATCGGGATGGCGCTAGCGGAGAACCTCGGATTTGGTTTTATCGATGTGGATGATTACATCCTGCAGAAGGATGGTAAACGAATACAGGAAATCATTGATAGCGAGGGTGAAGAGGCACTGCTGCAGATAGAAAAACGCCGGATGTACGAGATAAATCTGACCAGAATGGTAGCCGCGCCGGGCGGCAGCATTATCTACCACCCTGACCTCATGAACTACCTGAAGGAGAAAGCGGTTCTTGTCTACCTGGACGATTCTTTTAAGAATATAGAGGCCAAGCTGGTCGGGGGTCTCGACAGGGGAATCGTCGGGTTGAGATATAAGACACTGCGCCAGATCTATGAAGAGAGAAGACCGCTCTACTTCAAGTATGCTGATATCACCATCGATTGTCGGGAAAAAGAGCAGGATGAAATCGTCGCTGAGATACTGGAGCAGTATCACCGATACTGCGAGGGGAAATAACCTTATTTCCGAAGTGACTGTACCGCAGCTTTGATTCCGGCGCCGGTCTCCGTCTTATAGCCCTCATCAGCCAGCAATTTTTCCAGCGCGGAGAGAACGAGCAATACGTTCTGCTCGCTGGAGGAATACCCCATAAGGCCGATGCGCCATACCTTCCCTTTCAACGTCCCCAGCCCACCACCGATTTCCATGCTGTAGTCGCTGAGGAGACGCTGTCGTATCCGGGCATCGTCAATGCCTTCGGGAATGCACACCGTGGTCAGGGTGCTGAGGCGGTGTCCGGGCTGAGCGTGCAGGACGAGCCCCATCGCCTCGAGGCCGGCCTGAAGCGCAGCACCATGCTCGGCATGACGCTGGATGCGAGCTTCCAGTCCTTCATCGGCAATGAGCACCAGCGCCTCATGCAGGGCATAGAACATGCTGGCGGGTGCGGTATGATGATAGGCACGGCTGCCGTCCCTTATCCAGTACTTCGAAAGCAGAGAGAGGTCAAGGTAGTAGCTGGACACAGAGTGGGAGCGTTTTTTAAGCGTTTCCATGGCCTTCTGGTTGACGGTGATGGGGGATAGCCCGGGCGGACAGCCGATGCATTTCTGAGAGCAGCTATAGCAGATGTCAATGCTCCAGTCGTCGACGGCCACTTCATGTCCCCCCAGAGACGTAACTGCATCCACCAGGAACAGGGCCTCATGCTGTTTGGCCAGTTGCGCCGCTTCAGTAAGGGGCTGGAGAACACCGGTGGAGGTCTCGGCGTGGACCAGTGCCAGCAGCTTCACCTTTTTCTGCGATTTGAGGGCGGCTTCAATGGCCTCGGGCTCAATGATGCGGCCCCATTCAGCATCCAGCCGAATAATCTCCGCGCCGCAGCGCGAGGCGATATTTATCATCCGGTCGGCAAAGAACCCGTTATTGGCGATGACGGCAACGTCACCCGGTTCCAGAAAGTTGCATAAGCCGGCCTCCATCCCTGCCGAACCGGTAGCCGAGATGGGGAAGGTGAGCGCATTCTTGGTCCGGAAAAGGTAGCGCAGGAGGCTCATTGTGTCTTCCATGACGGTGTAAAAATAGGGGTCCATGTGCCCGAGGACGGGGGCCATCATTGCCTGCTGGACGCGGGGGTGAACATTGCTGGGGCCGGGGCCGAGAAGAATACGTTGGGGGGGGTTAATCTCCTGATATGGAGCACTGGGCATCGCCAATCACCTCATTAAATTTTCTTGGACATCAGCCTTAAGATTTTAACAGATTGCCCAGCATTTTATCAATGAGCGGCCCGGCTTTTTCTTGGGGCAGGCAGTAGTGCATGGTGGTGAACCTCTGCCGGAAACGGGCTACCTCTTTGGAAACATTCTTTTCCTCAAGAATTGTCGCCGCCATGTAGTCGGCGAGTTCAGCGAAATCTGCTTCCTTCATGCCGAAGCGGGTCATCTCCTGGACGCCGGTTCTCAGGCCGCTGCTGGCGGTAAAGGCCTCGTCATCAGGCAGTGCCTGAAAGTTGACGATGATGTTGTTTTTCTCCAGCCTTTCCGCTATCTCCACGCCGCGGGCATAGCCCACGCGCAGCACAACCTGATGTGTCTCCGTATAGTCGATTGCCGGGTCTCCCTCCACCTGAAGACCCCGGTCCTTCAGTGCTAGGGCAAAGGCTTTGGCATTGGCTACCACCTGGTGCTGGTAGTCACGCCCGTAAGTGTTCATTTCGTAGGCGGCCATGAGCAAGCCAAGCAGTGTGCCGAGGTGATGGTTGCTGACACTTCCCGGAAAAGCTCGCCGCGTGATGCTCGCCCAGAGTTCGGCGTAATCAGAGTCCCCACTCATATTGCTGGCAATGATACCGCGCTGAGTGCCGAAGAACGTCTTGTGCGTGGACGCAGTGACGATATCGGCACCTTCTTTAAATGGCTCCTGGAAGTAGGGGCCGAACAAGCCTAGGACATGGGCAGCGTCATACATTACGATTGGCTTGGGTTTAATATCAGCGATAATGCGGGCTATTTTTTTCACCGGTTCACGGTGAAGAACCATGCTCTTGCCGAAGATAAGCAGTTCCGGCTGGTACCTGCTGATTAATTCCGTGGTTCTGGCTGTATCTATCTGATACGGGTTATGGGGAAGAACAGGGAAATTGACCACCGCCCACCGGTCGGTAACCGGGTCCATGGCAACGAAGTCTCTCAACGCACCCATGGTCTGGGCGCTCAGATGGCCACCTCGCCCGATATGATGGTTCATCACGTATCTCATTCTTCTCGGCTCGGCGTGCCTGTCTATTCGGTTCAGGTAACTCATAATGCCGCTATAGGTAGCAGCATTGGCCATCTGCCCACTGATGAGCCTAGCTTCTACCTCGGAACAGCCCAGGAATTTTTGCAATTGCTCCTGTACTTCTTTCTCTATTTCGGCAATGAAACTGGTACCCTGATAATAAAAGGCGTCCATATTACCCAGCGCTTCCACTTTGCGGTGCTCAGCGTACCTGCCCGATGGATCGGCGATGGTCAACAATCTCACCAGCGGTGATGCCGTTTGCTCGGAGGGTATCAGGTTGATAGCCTGCTGCTGTCGCCATATGGTATTGTCGTTGGCCCTTTGCACCAGATTTAGCGCCAGTTCTTCCATCGTTTTTTCACCTTTTGCCGTAGCCTTATTTTCCGTATTACCGGGGAACAGGGGATGGGCGTAGGGAGGTGCCTCACCGCCGATGTGTCTGCGGACGATGGCCGCATTTACCGGCCGGTCCCGGATCATGATTTCCACCTGCTGTCCTTCAGAAAGGTCAGCGTCAAGATAGGCCAGGCATAACATCCGACGTGCGGACTCCTCGCCGGGCCTGGACATCGTACCAGAACCCTCGAATATCCAGTAGGGCACGGCTGTGCCGCTGGTAACGTTCCCCGCAGACCTGCCATCGACCAGCACCTGGCTGCCAGCCCTGGCCACTCCATCGCCCAGAACAGACATGGGGAAGATTGATCGGGGAACAAGCAACTCGTCTTTCGTTGCACTCAGTTTGCCTTCACGCCTAAGCTTTACTTCCTCGAACTGCTTGAGCAGCGCCTCGCGCCCGATGAATTTCCCTTTGACGGGACTGAAGCTGATGGCAAACCGGGCCGCTGCCAGAGCAAATATGGGTATCTCTTTCCCATCGGCATCCGTCCCGAGTTCGCGGCCGTAGAGGGGGAGGCCAGCCTCCAGCCTAAGCGTATCCCGGGCACCCAGCCCGACCGGCACAATGCCGTATTCTTTACCGGCATCAAGCAATTTGCGCCAGAGGGATACGGCAATATCGGCGGGGGGAAATAATTCAAAACCGAGCGGCTCCCCGGTGTATCCGGTCCTCGCGACGGTAATACTGGCCCCTATTATCTTGATGGTGGTCAGGTGGTTGCGGATAGGCTCGGGAATTCCAGTTTTATCACCGATGACCGCTTCCAGCATGGCCTTTGCTTTCGGCCCCTGCAGCGCGAACATGGAAACCTGTCCGGTGACGTCTTCCAGAACTAAATTGGGGAACCCAGAGGCGTACGGTTGTAGCCAGTCCCAGTCTTGCTCCGTATTGGCCGCGTTAACTACCAGCAAGTAATCGTCCTCGCTGATATGGTAGAGGTATCCGTCATCTGTGGCGCCACCCTTTTCATCGGGCAACATAGTGTATTGAGCATTCCCGGGCAGAAGAGCAGCAGCGTTGTTGGTCAGGACATACTGCAGGAAGGGCAGCGCGTCCTGCCCGCCGATGCGGAACCGCCCCATATGCGAGATGTCAAAGAGGCCGCCGTATTTTCTGGTGGCCAGATGTTCGGCGAGGATGCCTTTGGGGTAATGGAGGGGCATTTCCCAGCCGCCGAACGCCACCATTTTGGCACCCAGTTTAAGGTGCTCATCATAGATCAGAGTACGTTTCATTCTTGCTCATCCAGAAAACTTAATCGGGAATTTCAGGGCCACCGCAAGGCCAGCAGTCCAAGATGGTGCACGGGATGGAGATGACCCTAACGCGATGGAGCACTCTGGCCGGAATGTAGAAGGCGTCGCCCTTTCGGAGCCTCCGCATCTCCTCACCTATCGTGAGCTCAATTTCTCCTTCCAGCATCATACTGATCTGTTCATAATCGTGAATGCTGCCCTTAACGTCCGAACTCACCTGTATCCGTGCCAGCAAAATACCATCACCAAAGACGTATTCCGCTATTTCCCCGGGCTTGTACTGTACTTTCTTGAAATCCTGAGGATATTTCCAGAACATGGCTTTACTCCTCGGCCTCCGTTAAAAGTTTAATATTTTGAGGCATCTATCTCACACATTTTCCCGGTTACGGTAAACACGATGCGCTCGCAGATATTGGTCACCCGGTCGGCACAGCGCTCCAGGTTGTGTGCCACCCAGAGCAGTCGCGTGGCCCGGGTGATCGTTTTCGGGTCCTCCACCATGTAGCTGACCAGCTCCCGGTAGACCTGATTGTACAGGTCGTCAATGGCATCGTCCTCCGCGGCGATTTTCTGAGCAATCTCTTGGTCGCAGCTCATGAATGCGTCCAGGCTGCGGTGCAGCATATCGATGGTTTTCTCCGCCATGCGGGGTATGTCTATCAGCGGCTTTAGAGGTGGCTCATCACCGATCATTATCACGATTTTGGCAATCCCCTCAGCGTGGTCGCCGATGCGTTCCAGTTCAGAGATGATGCTGAGCACACTGACGATGGTGCGCAGGTCTCCAGCCATAGGCTGCTGGGTGGCGATAAGCTGGATGCAGGTCTCTTCGATTTCGAATCGCTTTTCGTTTATCTTCCGGTCATCGGCGATTATCTGATTAGCCAGCTTCAGGTCGCGGTTCTTGAGCGCTTCGATGGAACGGCTGATTGCCTTTTCCACCATGCTGCCCATGGCAAGCAGCTCGTCTTGAATATCACGCAGCCTTTTATGGAAAGTAGTCCTTATCTCCATTGTCGGAACCTCCTTATTTCCACTAGCCGAACCGACCGGTGATGTAATCCTCGGTTCGCTTGTCTTTCGGGTTGGTGAAGAGCTGGGAGGTGGGGCCGTATTCCACCAGTGTACCGGCCCTGTCCTCTTCCATCATAAGAAAGGCAGCCATATCTGAGACTCGTGCCGCCTGCTGCATATTGTGCGTCACGATAACAATAGTGTAATCGTCGGACAGGTTGCGCATCAGGTCTTCAATTCTGAGAGTGGCTATGGGGTCGAGGGCGCTGCACGGCTCATCCATGAGGATGACCTCGGGCTCAACGGCCAGAACACGGGCGATGCAGAGGCGTTGCTGCTGACCCCCGGAGAGGGCCAGGGCCGATTGCCCAAGCTTGTCTTTCACCTCGTCCCACAGTGCTGCCTGGCGGAGGCTTTGCTCCACAATTCCGGCAAGTTCGTGGCGATTCGTCTTGCCGTGTCGCCTGGGGCCAAAGACAACATTTTCGAAGACCGACATGGGGAAAGGGTTGGGCTTCTGAAAGACCATGCCCACCCGTTTTCTGAGCTCTACCACATCAACGTCTTTATCATAGATATCGATATCATCAATCTCCACCGCACCGGCAACGCGTGCCCCGATAATGAGGTCGTTCATGCGATTGAAAAGGCGCAGGAAAGACGACTTGCCACAGCCGGATGGACCGATGATGGCGGTAATTGCCTGCTTCGGAACATCCAGCGAGATATTTCGCAGCGCCTGAAAAGTGCCGTAAAAGAGGTTTACCTTCTCTGTTTTCAACTTTGTCTCACTGGTGGGAGCCGCTCGATTACTCAGCACCTCATAATTCACACTCATAAGCCAAACCTCCGCTGTCGGACTCGTATCCTGATGAAGATCGCCAGGGAGTTAAAAGACAATACCACAGCCAGAAGCACCAGTGCAATACCCCAGACAGTAACCTTAGGCATGCCGGGAACATGGGCGGCTGCGGTATACAGGTGGTAGGGCAGGGCCATAAACTGGTCGAAGGGCGAACCGGGCAGGCCGGGTAAAATAAAAGCAGCACCCACCACCAGTATCGGCGCCGTCTCCCCGGCGGCGCGGCTCATCGCCAAGATGGCGCCGGTGATTATGCCGGGCAAAGCTTGAGGCAGAACTACATGCCGTATCGTCTGCCATTTGGTGGCACCGATGGCCAGGCTTCCCTCCCGGTATTCCCTAGGCACGGCGATAATCGCTTCCCTTGATGTGGTGATGGTCATGGCCAGCGCCTGACAGGCTAGCGTCAGACTGGCGGCAAGCAGCGACATGCCAAAATGCATGGCCATGACGAATAGTCCGAGGCCGAAGAGCCCGTAGACAATGCTGGGCACCCCTGCTAGGTTGAGAATGGCCATATTGATGAGGCGAGTCAGCCAGTTATCACGGGCATATTCCGTCAGGTAAATGCCGGCGAGGACACCCACCGGCAGAGAGAAAATGAGGGCCCCGAGCATGAGGTATAAGGTGCCCACGATGGCCGGGAAAATGCCCCCTGCCTTGCCCGCCTGTGAAGGCGGCTGGATCAGGAATTCCCAGCTTATGGCGCCGGCACCATTGACGATAATGTAGACGATAATGAAGAGCACCGGAATGGTTACGATGGCCGTGGCCAGTACCAGCAGGCTGAAGGCGGTACGCTGGGTTAATCCCCTTTTACCGATGGCCGTAACTGCCATATAGCTACTACCTCGCAAACTTCCGTTTCTGGCGTTCCAGTACCCGGTCGGCAATAAGATTCACCGACAGCGTCATGAGGAAAAGGATCAGGCCGATGGCGAATAGTGCCTGATACTGCAATCCACCCCGGACGGCGTTGCCGATTCCGGAGGCGATGGCCGCCGTCATCGGCATCATCGGCTCGGTCGGAGAGAGGGGTACGGCTAGAGCACCGCCGGCGACCATCAGGACGGTCATCGTCTCGCCGATAGCGCGCCCCACTCCGAGCATAATAGCCGCCGCGATGCCGGAAAGCGCTCCCGGGATGCAGACATGCCGGACCGTTTCCCACTTGGTAGCGCCAAGTGCGTAGGAGGCTTCTCTGAACTCATTTGATACGGCACGCAGGGCATCTTCTGAGACACTGACAATGATGGGAAGGCTCATCATCGATAGCATGATAGCGGCGGTAAGGCCGCTCAAACCGGTGTTAAGGTTAAAAATGCTCTGAACCAGTGGCGATAAAAGCAGGAGGCCGATGAGGCCCATGACCACGGAGGGGATTCCGGCCAGCAGCTCGACGACCGGTTTAACCGTCTCCCTTAACTTGGAAGGGGCGACTTCGGCAAGGTAAGCTGCACAGCCAACCCCAACGGGTACGGCTATGGCAGTTGATATCAGGGTAACCCAGAGCGTGGCCGCGAAGAAGGTCAGCATGCCAAAGGTCGGCGGCTCCGAGACCGGATACCACCTTGTGCCGAAGAGAAATTTCAAAGGAGAGGTATACAAAAAAACGGGCAGGCCCTCGCGCATTAAGAGAATGAGAACACCTAAAAGGACGACGACGGCCAGCAGCCCATTGAGGAAAATCCAGCTTTCTATGGTCTTTTCACGGAGACGCCACCGCCGCCTGAGACTCATGCTGAGTCCAGAATCGGCGGTAGCTGGTGAGGCTCCCCGCTGCAGCATGGGGGCAATATTTTCCTTTCCGCTTATTTCCCCCGGGTTCGGGGATAACGGCCTACTTTATTATATCCTATTGCAGTGGCACGTAGCCAACTTTGGTTACCTTGGCCTGCCCTTCTGACGAGAGGCAGTAATCGACGAAGGCCTTGATAACGCCGCTAGGCTCGCCGTTGGTATAGTAGAGAAGGGGGCGGGCAATCGGGTAGGTGCCATCCAGCGCCGTCTCCACGCTGGGCAGAACCGCCGGATCATCCGCCGTCTTCTTTATGGCCAGAGGTTTGACCTTATCGGTTACGTAGCCCAGTCCGGGATAGAAGATGGCGTTCGGGTTATTGGCGACCTCGGTAACGCCTCCCTCCGTGGAGGGCAGAAAGAGCACTTTCTGACCGTACTCCAGTTCTTTGTTCTCGGTATCCAGCCCTGCCATCTGCACCACGTGCTCCTTGAAGAAGACGTGGGTGCCGGAGTTGGTATCGCGGGAGAGGGCTACAATGGGGGCATCGTCACCGCCCACTTCCTTCCAGTTGGTTATCTCATTGGTGAAAATGGCGGAAAGCTGGGC
>DUFF01000043.1 GCA_011174815.1 Dehalococcoidia bacterium
GGGAGCTGCTCGAGTTCTCTCCGGAAGTCATCGTGGAAAACGGCGGCGATATTTTCCTGAAAAGCCTGCGCCCGAGGATTATCGGTGTCTTTGCTGGTGATTCCCCGCTGACCGGGAAGCTGGGGCTGCAGATTGAGCCGGAGGACACGCCGCTGGGCATCTGCACCTCGTCGGGGACGGTGGGGCACTCGCTGAGCTTCGGCAGGGCGGACGCGGCCATTGTGCTCGCCGAATCGGCCACGCTGGCCGATGCCGCGGCCACTGCAATCGGCAACCGGGTCAGCGACGTCGCAGACATAGAGGGGGCAATTGAGTTTGCACAGAGTATCGGGCAGCTTAAAGGCGTGGTCATCATCAAGGACGACAAACTGGGGGTGTGGGGGGAGGTAAAGCTGGTGAAGACGGGGAATGGGTGAGCGAGGATTTTTTGTTAGGGAATGTGTTTATGCCTAATCCTATTCATTACCCCTAACACGTTCCCATTCTCCCCTTACCCTGTCAAATACATGATGATGGGGAACGCCAACCACTACAACTCCCGTTAATTAGGTAAAACCATCCAGTAATTCCCCCGATTCCCATAAGTTTAGTTTCAATCTCAAGAGACATATCGTTAAACTCAAGATATTGGATTTCTGTATCCGAAGCCCTGAAGGCGAATTCGGCCATTGGCCCACCATAGTAGTTGGGCGGCACATACCAGAGTATCCGTATTACAGTGTCAGCATTAGGTGAAATAATATCCTGATATTGTTTATCTACTTCCCATGTGCTTCTCCATATACCCCTGCCTATGCGTTCCGCAGGGTTTCGCAAATCTCCTGCGCTACGACCAGTTATCCGAAATGAGTACGGGAACCGATTGTGTATGTTAAGGTAAAAGAGGATTGATGGACTTGTCGCCCCAATAGATGCAAAATCAGTTCTGATATAATTTGCCATCAGCTTTTGGGGGTACGAATTACGCATTATCTTAGCGGATAAATATGCTATCAGCCACCATAGTAAAACAGAACCACCGACTGCTGATATTATCGTGCCGATGATATTGGGGTTTGGGAATAACAAGAGACCTACCCCCACTCCAAGGATACTGAGACCGATGGTTGCGACCGTTGCCACTGTAAGTGCCATACCCCTATTCTACTACTTGCAAGTAGTTTCGCAACAAGCTCTATTTTGAGCCTCAAGCTATCGCCGTGCTATAATCTTTAAGCTATGAAAGTCTCGGAGCTGGGGGAGTTCGGGCTTATCGGCCTCCTGGCGGAAATGATTTCCAGCGCGCAGGACAAAAGCGCGGCGGCATACCGGAAGCTTTTAATCGGCATCGGGGATGATGCCGCTGCCTGGAAGGGCGATACTGCCACCCAGCTGGTAACGACCGACTCGCTTTTTCAAGATATCCATTTCCGGCTGGAGACAACTCCCTGGTACGAGCTGGGCTGGAAGTCGCTGGCGGTCAACTTGAGCGATATCGCCGCCATGGGAGGAGTGCCGGAATACGCGGTTATTTCGCTGGCGTTGCCGCTGGATACCGAGGTGGGCGATGTCAAAGCGCTGTATCAGGGGATGCTCGACCTAGCGGGGCGTTTCGGGGTTGCCCTCATAGGCGGGGACACCTGCCGCGCGCCTTTAGTATCGATTACCATCACCGTCCTGGGCAGCGCCGGGGATAAGGACGGGAAAGTGCTCACCCGCTCCGCCGCCCGTGCCGGTGAGAAAATCGCCGTGACCGGCGCCCTCGGTGCGGCGGCGGCAGGCATGGAGATACTGGATAAAAGATTAAAGCTCGATGCTGCGTCGGCTGGTCAGCTGCGTACTGCTTTCCTTAAGCCAGAGCCACGGGTGGCCGAGGGGCAAAGGCTGGTAGAACTGGGCGTGAAGGCGGCCATCGATATCAGCGACGGGCTCATCTCCGACCTGAAACATGTCTGTGAATCGAGCCGGGTCGGCGCCCGGGTGGAGGCAGACCGGATTCCGGTGGCGTCCGCGGTCAGGGCTCACTTCGGCGGGCGGGCGCTGGAACTGGCTGCCGCCGGCGGTGAGGACTACGAGCTGCTGTTCACCGCGAGCGAGGACGTAATCGGCAGGGTGAAGTCTGAGCTTTCCTGCCCGATAACGATTATCGGCGATATTGTGGCTGAGGAGCCGGGCAGCATTGTCATGGTTGACGAACACGGCGAGCCGGTCCACCTGGGAAAGTCCGGCTGGGAACATTTTAACGCTGGAAACGGAGTGTAAATGAAGAAAAACAAGGAGGAAAAAAGTCGGTCGCCTGCCGGGGCTAGCTCCGGTCAGGGTATGTGCTTCGGCTGCGGGCGGCGGAACCCACTCGGTCTGCGCCTGAGATTCAAGCGGGACGGCAACGGCGTCAAAACGGAGTACACCCCCGGCGAGCACTTCCAGAGCTGGCCGGATATCATCCACGGCGGCATCATCGCCACCATGCTTGATGAGGCCATGGGGCACGCCACCCTGATGAACGGCAACTTCGGTTTTCTCACCGCATCAATACAGGTCAATCTCAAACGCCCCGCCCGCGTGAACGATGCGCTGGTTATCCGTGCTGAGGTGACCAGGAACGGGAGAAGAACGCTTGATGTGGAAGGCACCGTGTCCCTGCCCGATGGTACGCTGGTGGCGGACGGTAAAGCGTTACAGGTCATCCCCCGGGGCAACCACCTTGAAGCGGTTATCTGGGATATGGACGGCGTGATTGCTGATACGGCACCCTTCCATTTTCAGGCCTGGCAGGAGGTCTTCCGCAAGCGAGATATACCGTACTCCAGAGAGGTCTTCCAGCGTAATTTCGGGAAGCGGAACGATATCATTGTCCGCAGCATTGTCGGGGAAGGTTATCCCGAAAGCAAGATAGAGGCTATTCTGGTCGAAAAAGAGGGACTTTTCCGCCAGAAAGCGGCCGGGAAGATAAAGCCGTTCCCCGGAGCGATTGAGTTGATTGAGGAGTTGCGAGAATACGGGGTCAAAGTGGCGCTGGCCACATCCTCCCCAATCAAGAACGGGCAGTTTGTGACCCGGCAGCTGGGCATAGAGGACAGCTTTGACGTTGTGGTCTGGGGCCGGGAGGTCACCGAGGGGAAGCCGAGCCCGCAGATTTTCCTGCTCGCCGCCGAGCGACTGAAGATTGACCCGGGGAACTGCGTCGTCATCGAGGATGCTGTGGCCGGCGTGGCCGCGGCAAAACGGGCCGGTATGAGATGCCTCGCCGTGGCCAACAGCCACCCTGAGGCAAAGCTCGGAGAAGCTGACCTCGTGGTTAATGACTTGGAACAGGTCAGCGTGGCCGACCTGGCCGCGATTTACTATTCGCCGAAGAAAGGGTTGTAACGCAAATCATGGTGGCAATGGAGAGGTCTCTGGTGCTGGTTAAACCCGACGCCGTGCGGAAGGGGCAGGCTGCTGAGATAATCAGTCGCCTGGAGAAGCTGGGACTCAAAATAATAGCGCTCAAGATGCTGCGCATGGATAGAGCCCTGGCCGAGCGGCAATACTCCATTCACCGGGATAAGCCATTTTTTGACGCACTGGTAGCATATATGACCTCAGCGCCGATAGTGGCGGTGGTCTTTGAAGGGGAGGGGGCGGTGGCCAGAATCAGGCAGGCCGTGGGCGCCACCGACCCGGCGAAAGCCGACGCCGGAACGATACGGGCTGATTTCGGCTTGGATGTAACGCACAATGCGGTACACGGCTCTGACTCAGTGGCGACGGCGGAGGAGGAAATCTGGCTGTTTTTCACGGAAGGGGAAATCTTTTAGGGCGAGAGCCGCAGGGCTTTGCTACTGAATCCGGAGCACAAGGTTGGCCTGGTCCCAGAGTCGGTCAAGCTGGTAGAACTCCCGTTCCGACGTGGAGAATACGTGTATTATTACATCTCCATAGTCAAGTAAAAGCCAGCCCGAGTCTACGGTGCCTTCATGGTGGACGGGGAGAATTCCCTCTTTCTTCAGGCGGTGTTCCACTTCTTCATAAATAGCCCTTATCTGCCGCTCGCTTTCTCCGGTGCAGATGACAAAATAATCGGCAAAGCTGCATATCTTGCTAGTATCAAGCAGCACAATGTCGCTGGCCTGCAAGTCGCCGGCGGCGTCCACTGCCCTGCGGGCTACTTCGATTCCTTCCAGAATTCGGGCCTCCCCACCTTTGATACTTAAAATTATAACATAGCCGAGGTAATTGTACAGGGCTGTGTATTGACAAATGATTTTCAGTTGTGCTATGTTTAACATAAATAAAAAGCAACTGGTCGAGATGATAAAACAGAAATTTAACGCCTATTATTATTTTAATTACTTTTACTTTTTCTGGCGCACCAGCGCTGGGGAGGGTTTCGTATGAGTTAAGCACGGTTAAAAGTTAAAGAAGGTTAGAGTAAACAGAAGAGCCCTCCCCGGAAGGGCTTTTTATTTTCCCGTTATTTATAAAACCAGACGGAAATACTGAGGAGAAAGAAGATGATAATCATGAAGTCAGAAGCGACCAAAGAGGAAATCGCCAACGTGGTGAAGGAGATAAAAAAGCTTGGCCTCAAGGCCGATGTCTCGCAGGGGGAGTTCCGGACGGTAATCGGCCTGGTCGGTGATGAAAGGAAGGTGGACTTCTCCCACTTTGCTACCCTTCCCGGGGTGAAAGAAGCCATCCCTGTGGAATCGCCCTACAAGCTGATCAGTCGGGAATACGGCCGGCGCTTTAATGAGGAGATGGGCCGTCGTCAGATACGGGCCGGCAACGTATCTATCGGCGGTGATGAGCTGGTGATTATTGCCGGGCCCTGCACCATTGAAAGCAAATCTCAGCTCTTTCGCATCGCCGAGGAGGTGAAGAAGGCCGGGGCGCATATCCTGCGAGGTGGCATCTTCAAGCCTAGGAGCTCCGTCCATTCTTTTCAGGGGCTGGGAGCTAACGGGCGGGAGGAAGCAGAGCAGGCGCTGAGATGGCTGTATGAAGCCGGCCAGCGATTTGAAATGCCGGTGGTCACGGAGGTGAGGGCTGAAGCCCAGATTGACTTGGTGGCCAGCTACGCTGATATAATGCAGATTGGTGCCCGCAATATGTACAACCAAGACCTGCTCGCCAGTGTGGCCAGGACTGGGAAACCCGTCCTGTTCAAGCGGCACTTCGGTGCCGGCGTTGACGAGTTCCTGTCTTTCGCCGAATACATGGCGGCGGAGGGAAATAAGGATATCATATTGTGTGAGCGCGGGATATTGCCCGTGGGAAAGGGGAAAAACTACACTCGCTATACCTTTGATCTCTCGGCGATTCCAGCCATTCAGAAGGAGACCTATCTGCCTGTGATTGCTGATCCCAGCCACGCCACCGGCCGTCAGGACCTCATTTTCAATATGAGCTGTGCCGCTGTGGCCGCCGGGGCCTGTGGCCTGATGATCGAGACACACTATGACCCGTCAGAGGCACTGGTTGACGGCATGCAGATGATAACACCGGAGGAGCTTAAAGAAGTCATAACTGCCTGTCGAAAAATCCATGAACTGGTAGCTTACAAACATAAAGTCAAGGTGATAAGCGGATGAGACAGGTCGATGTGTCCCTCGGCAGTAAAAGCTACGCGGTGTATATTGGGGCCGGATTGCTGGCTCAGGCGGGCCGTTATTTAAAGGAAAAAGGGTTTGCCGGCAGGCTGGTGGTTATCACTGACTCCACCGTGAACAGACTGTGCGGCAGCGCACTGAGGCAGGCCCTGGAAGCTGACGGATTTGGAGTCAGCACCATTGAGGTGCCGCCGGGTGAAGCGCAGAAGTCGCTGGAGAGGGCCGGGCAGCTCTATCAGGAGTTGACCGCCGGGCGCGCTGAGAGGACGACGCCGATTTTGGCCCTGGGAGGAGGCGTCATCGGCGACCTGGCAGGGTTTGTGGCCGCCACCTATCAGCGGGGAGTGCCGCTGGTGCAGTTGCCGACTACACTTCTGGCTCAGGTAGATAGCAGCGTTGGCGGGAAGGTGGCAGTGGACCACGGACAGCTGAAGAATATGATAGGTGCTTTTTACCAGCCAGAGATGGTCATTGCCGATATAAGTGCACTGAAATTCCTGCCTACTGATGAGCTGGCGAACGGCCTGGCCGAGGTCATTAAAAGCGCTGCCATACGGGATGGTCAGTTCTTCTCCTTTCTTGAGGAAAATATGGAGAGGATAAAGTCGCTTGATGAAGGTCTCCTTGAGGAGATTGTATATCAGTCGGTGAGGATAAAGGCGGCGGTGGTGGCCGAGGACGAACTGGATATGGGTTTAAGAAATATTCTGAATTATGGTCATACCATCGGACACGCAGTTGAGTCGGCCTCCGATTTCAAAATAAAGCACGGAAGCGCGGTGGCCATTGGCATGGTGGCGGCCGCCAGAGTATCCCTTCACCTTGGACTACTTGACGAGGGCGAACTGAAAAGGCTGCAGGAATTAATAATACGGGCTGGCCTGCCCGTGGGGATGCCTGACTTCAGGGTTGAGGAAATAATGCTGGCCATGCAGCATGACAAAAAGGTGCGGGAGGGGAAAACCAGATTTGTCCTGCTCAAATCTCTCGGTAATGCGGAAGTCATCGATGATGTGGCACCATCGCTCATCGAAGAGGTTTTAACTGAAAATGAGCAGGCCTAAAATCTGTGCTTCCATAGTCAATGATGATCTCGAAGCGATAAAGGGCGTTGCGCCGCTGGTTGATTTATATGAGGTGCGAATCGACTTGATTGGCTTCGAATGGAGGGAACTAACCGGGCAGCTTCCAAAACCCTGGATTGCCTGCAACCGGAAGCCGGAAGAGGGAGGAATGTGGCCGGGTGGTGAAAGGGAGAGGATTGCGGAACTGCTCGCCGCCCTGGAACTGGGTGCGGAGATAATCGATGTTGAACTAAGCACGCAAGGGCTTGCAGATATCCTAGCACGGGTTAAGAAAAGGGCGAAATGCCTGATTTCCTATCACGATATGAAAGAAACGCCCTCGATTGACGTGATGAAAGAGATAATGCAGAGGCAGCTAGCCGCCGGGGCTGACATCTGCAAGGTGGTGACCACGGCACAGAAATTCGAGGACAATGTGAGCACCCTGCAGCTAATCAGGGAGTTCCCGGAAAATAGGGTTGTCTCTTTTGCCATGGGACCGCTTGGCCTAATAAGCCGAGTTCTCTGCCCGCTGGTTGGCGGCGAATTCATCTATGCTGCCATTGCCGCGGGCCAGGAGGCGGCCTCAGGGCAGATTACGGCGAATGAATTACGAAAAATTTACTCGATGGTGAGGGAATGAGCTCGATAAGCGGGAAAACAAAAATTTGCGGGATAATCGGTGACCCGATTGAGCACACCATGTCGCCGGCCATGCATAACGCTGCCTTCGGAGCGCTGGACCTCGACTATATCTACCTGCCATTTCGCGTGCGGCGGGAGGAGTTAAAAGGGGCGATGAACGGGATGCGGGCACTCAATATCGCTGGCCTGAACGTGACCATACCGCATAAGTCGGACGTAATCCCGCTTTTGAATAAACTGGACCCGCTGGCGGGGAGGATGGGGGCGGTGAATACCATCGTCAATGAGGACGGAAAGCTCACCGGCGACAATACCGATGCCCCCGGCTTTCTGCGTGCGCTGCGGTCGAAAGGAGTTGAACCAGATGGTAAGAAAATCGTCATACTCGGGGCCGGCGGGGCGGCGAAAGGCATCTCCTTTATCTTGGCCGGGGCTGGCGCCAGCCTGGTCATCCTGAACCGTACTCTCTCCAGGGCGGAAGAGCTGGCCTCCCAGATTGCCTCATACTATGGCCGGAAGCTGACGGCGATGACATTAAGCGAGAAGAACCTGAAACATACGCTTGATGGGGCTGATGTTCTGGTCAATACCACCAGCGTGGGCATGGTCCCCGATGTCGGGCAGACCCCCGTGCCCTCCGGGCTGCTTAAACCGGATATGACCGTTTTCGATATCGTGTACAACCCCCGGGAGACGAGGCTGCTCCGGGAGGCGAAGGCGGCCGGTGCCCGGACTATCGACGGGCTGGATATGCTCGTCTGGCAGGGTGCGCTGGCCTTTGAGAAGTGGACCGGCCGGGAAGCGCCGTTTGAAATCATGAAAGGGGCGGCGGTAAAGGCTTTGGGACATGAAAGGTAATATCGCTCTCATCGGTTTTATGGGTACGGGCAAGACGGCCGTGGGAAAATTACTGGCCGGAAGGCTGGGCAAAGAATTCATCGAGCTGGATGCATTGATTGAGAAGAAGGCGAGAAAGACCATCCCCGAAATTTTTGCCCGGGACGGCGAGGTAGCCTTCCGCGAGCTTGAGATTGAGGCGACCAAGGACGTGGCAGAAAGGGAGAACGCAGTGATGGCCTGCGGCGGCGGCGTGGTCCTGAACCAGATAAACATCGACCGGCTGAGGAAGCACAGCGTTATCGTCTATCTCACGGCGTCGCTGGAGGCGATTCTGGAGAGGACAGCGTCGGACAGAGACGAAAGGCCGCTGCTGGTAGCAGAGGATAAGTCTTCGAAGGTTGAAAAGCTTTTGCAGTTTAGAAAACCATTTTATGAACGGGCGGCGGACATAACAGTGGACACCTCGGGGCTGGAAGTAACCGAGGTGGTCGAGCAGATAATAATCAGGCTAGGCGAGAATGAAAGTTACCGTTGAGAGAAGTGAAATCAGGGGCAGGATGATTGCTCCACCGTCCAAGAGCTATACCATCAGGGGCCTGATGTGCGCGGCGCTGGCTTGCGGGGAGAGCCAGATAACACGCCCTTTATGGGCGGATGACACGGAAGCGGCGGCCAGAGTGCTGGGCAATATCGGTGTGGGTGTTGAGCGGACGAAAGAACACTGGCGGGTCAACGGCGGCGACTTCAAGTCACCTGTTGCCGACCTCTACTGCGGAGACTCGGCGGCGACGCTGCGGTTCATGACCGCAATCGGCTCGATAGTTCCGGGGAGGTGCCGCCTGACGGCGGGCGCTTCGCTAGCCCGAAGGCCGGTGGGGCCGCTGGTAACGGCGCTGCAGCAACTTGGGGTGGACTGCTCTTCCAAGGACGGCTTGGCGCCGGTATTGGTCAATGGGGGAAGGCTAAGGGGAGGGGAGGCCGAACTCCCCGGCGACGTCAGTTCCCAGTTCGTCTCGGCACTGCTGCTGGTCTCGCCGCTGGCCGAGGAGGGAATGCGAATCAGGCTGACCTCGCCTCTGGAATCGAAGCCGTATGTTTCTATGACCCTCGATTGCATGGCAAAGTTTGGCGTAAAGGCGGAATCTTCGGTAAAGATGGATAACTTTTACATCTCTAAGCAGGCTTACCACCCGGCCAGCTATGAGGTGGGGGGGGACTGGTCTTCCGCCGCCTGCTT
Source organism: Dehalococcoidia bacterium (assembly GCA_011174815.1). Classification (GTDB taxonomy): domain Bacteria; phylum Chloroflexota; class Dehalococcoidia; order Dehalococcoidales; family RBG-16-60-22; genus E44-bin89. The sequence continues at coordinate 9,360 of DUFF01000043.1, forward strand.
TCTGGCGCTGGGCGCGGTTTCGGGCGGAATGGAGGTGGAGAACCTGAGCCCACAGAGCCTGCAAAGCGATAGAGTTATGCTGGAATTCCTGCGCCGGATGGGCGCGGAGGTGGACGTATTCCCAAATACGATAAAAGTGAAGGGTTCGAAATTGAAGGCGCTGCGCGCCGATTTGTCCGACAGCATCGACCTTCTGCCCACGGTGGCTGTTCTGGCGGCGGTGGCTGAGGGAACGAGTGAATTTGAGGGCATCGGCCGGGCGAGGCTAAAAGAATCGGACCGCGTGGCTGCCGTGCGTGAGGGGCTGGAACGGATGGGGGTGAAGGTGGCTGAGGAAAAGAACCGGCTCAGCATCACCGGCTCGAAACTGAAAAGCGCGGCTATTGACAGCCACGATGACCACCGCATCGCCATGGCCTTCAGCGTCCTAGGCACGCTGGCGGGGAACACCGTCATAAACGGCGCGGAGTGCGTCAACAAGACATTTCCCGAGTTCTGGGCTATACTAAGAAACATCGGAGGCAGACTGAAGATAAATGGGTAATACTCTGGGCAGGATTTTCACCCTCACCAGCTTCGGGGAGAGCCACGGTAGCAGCATGGGCATCGTGGTTGACGGCTGTCCAGCAGGCCTGCCACTCAATGAAGCGGATGTCCAGCAGGAGGTGGAGAGGCGGCGGCCCGGCGCTGCCGGCACCACGGAACGCTGGGAGCCGGACAAGGTGGAAATAATCTCCGGCGTCTATGACGGACATACCACCGGCGCGCCTATCTGCCTGCTCTCCTGGAATAAAGATATTGACTCCGGCGTCTATAAGAAAAATCGCTTTGCCCTGCGTCCCGGACATGCCGACTACACCGCTTTCGTCAAGTACGGCGGGTTCAACGATTTCCGCGGTGGGGGGAGGTTTTCGGGAAGGATAACCCTGGCCTATGTCATGGCCGGGGCCATCGCCAGAAAATTAATCAGCCGCCTGGACATTGACGTCTTCGCCCATACGGTTCAGATTGGCGAGGTCAAAGCTCAGGCGCAGGAACTAGCTGACACTAAGGAAAAAGCCGCGAAGAACCCGCTGTGGTGTGCTGACCTGGAAGCTGCTGAGAAGATGACCCGGTTGATAGAGAAGGCGAAGCAGGATAAAGACAGCCTAGGCGGAATTATCGAAGGCGTTGCCCTAAATGTTCCGGTGGGACTGGGGGAGCCTGTCTTCGCTAACTTCGATGGGGAACTATCCAGAGCCCTGTTTGCCATTCCGGCGGTGAAGGGGGTGGAGGTCGGCGCCGGCTTTGCCGTTGCCGGTATGAAAGGCTCTGAGAACAACGACCTTTACGATATCGAAAATGGGAGAATCGTGACCAGAACCAACAATGCTGGCGGAGTGCTGGGTGGCATCAGCACCGGCATGCCGGTAATCGTCAGGGTCGCCGTCAAGCCGACCGCATCAATAGCCAGAAGTCAAGAGACGGTGGACATTAAAAAGATGGCCAAAACAAATCTCGAGGTGACGGGTCGGCATGATACCTGTATCGTTCCCCGGGCGGTGCCGGCCGTGGAAGCGATGATGGCGGTTACCATATGCGATTTTGTCCTGCAGGCAGGACTTATGCCAAAGGTACTATCATGAATCTGGAAGAATTACGAAAGCAGATAGATGACGTTGATGCCAGGATAATAGGGCTTATCGGCGAGCGGATACGCATCGCCGAGGAGATAGGCCGGGGCAAGCGGAAGAAGGGAAGGTCGGTTGAGGACCGGGAAAGGGAGAAGAAAGTACTGGAAAACGTCAGGCGCATTGCCCGGGAGAAAGGTATCGAAATCAGCGGAGAAGAACTGGAAAACATCTATGAGCGCATCATCTCCGCCTGCAAAAATAAAGAGGGCGTTTCCGTGGCCTTCCAGGGCGAGGAAGGCGCCTACAGCGAGGAAGCCGCCTTTCAAATCTTTGGCATGTCAATAGCCAGCAGGCCCCGTGAGACGCTGGAAGAGGTCTTCAAAATGGTGGAGGAAGAAGGAGTGCAGTTCGGCGTGATACCGGTGGAAAACTCGCTGGAAGGGAGCATCAGCCGGGCCTATGACCTTATGCTGGAGTCCAACCTGCGCGTATGCGGCGAGACGGAAGTGAGGGTAATCCACTGCCTCATCGCCGGACCTAATGCTGGACTGGATACGGTAAAGAAGGTCTATTCTCATCCTCAGGCGCTGGCACAGTGCCGCAATTTCCTGAAGCACCTGAACGCGACGCTGATTCCCAGCTATGATACCGCGGGCAGCGTCAAGATGATTAAGGAACAGGGATTGATGGACAGCGCTGCCATCGCCAGTGCGAGGGCGGCGGAAATCTATGGCATGAAGATAATCGCACGCGAAATAGAGGACAACCCGAACAACTTTACCCGGTTCTTCGTCCTGGCCAAAAA
>DUFF01000044.1 GCA_011174815.1 Dehalococcoidia bacterium
TGGAGCTGGGGGGATTCGAACCCCCTACCTTTTGACTGCCAGTCAAACGCTCTCCCAATTGAGCTACAGCCCCATGTTTACGAGTACAATTTAGCACAAAGCAGATTAGTTGGCAACTGCGCTAATATACCTGTTCATTCTTTGCCATATATCCCCTATGGTTATTGTTTTTCAGAGACAAATCAGCTACAATCACAAATAAAATTTATGCTTTGGGATAAAGAGGAGGAAAGTTTATGAAGAGAATGGTTACTCTGGCTGTAATTATGCTTCTAATGACGCTTACAGTGATTTCCTGCGGTGAGAAAGCACCGGAACAGCCGCCGGCGGCCAAGCCAAAGACCTATTCATCACCTCCGGCAATGATTATAGATACTAGCAAGCAGTATACAGCGGTTATCGAAACGGAAAAGGGGAATATGGTAGCGGAGCTCTTTGCCAAAGATGTGCCGGTGACGGTTAATAACTTCGTCTTTCTGGCCCGGGAAGGGTTTTATGATGGCTCGACATTTCACCGGGTCATACCGGACTTTATGGCCCAGGGCGGTGACCCAACCGGTACGGGTATGGGCACCGCTGGCTACCATTTCGATGACGAGTTCACGGAGCACAAACATGATGCCGGGGTGCTCTCCATGGCCAATAGCGGACCAAACACCAACAGCGCCCAGTTCTTCATCACCTTTACCCCGCAGCACGGGCTTGACGGTAAGCACACCGTCTTCGGGCGGTTGATTGAGGGGATGGATGTCCTTGAGAGCTTAACGCCGAGAGACCCGAGCCAGAACCCGCAGTTTGAGGGTGATAAAATACTGCGGATTACCATTACCGAAAAGTGATTAGATTGGTGCCCCGAGCATCCTGAGCAGACCGCGCAGTCCCCAGTACCCGGCGTAGGCTACAGTCATGCCCTTGATTATTTTGCCCATACAGGTGATAAGGATATACTTTTTAGCACCGAAGCGTAGCGCCCCGGCGGCAATCGCTGCCGGGTAAAAGAAGGGGTTCAGTACCGCCGCCAGCACGAAGAGGATAAGCCAACCCCGACGCTCCATCAGTTCCATCAGTTTCACATAGGCATTGTGCAGCCGGCCATGGGTGCGATAATATAATAAGGCTGACCCTCCGCCATAGCCGGTCATATAGATGGTGAGTGCCCCTACAGTTTCCCCCAGGCCGTTGGCAATGCCCACCAACCAGGTGTATTCCATTACTCTGCCCAGAGCGAAGATAACTGCCAGCATGGGTACTGGGACGATAATGGTGGCTCCACCGAGGATGCTGATGAGGAAGGCACCCACGTATCCATATGCGCCGAGGTTCCGCACCCACTCCCAATAATAAATGACAGCCCCTGCCATGAGTAGAGTTGCCACAATACCGAAGATACCCAGGAGATAGGCTGTCTTGGTTGAAATCTTCTTTCCCGGTTTCTGTTCGGCCATGCCCCACTATTCTACAGGAACTTTTGCCTTATGACAAGACAATGGCTGTACCTGCGGAGCGTCAGGCAGCTGCCTTTGCCGGTGCCTTGGCGACGAAGGTCAAACCTTCGTCGCCAAGGTCAACTTTCACTGTGTCGCCTTCTTTGAATTCTCCTCTGAGCAGTTTGGTGGACAGAGAGTTTTCCACATAGCGCTCAATGACTCGCCTTAGAGGTCTGGCACCGAAGACCGGGTCGTAACCTTCCTTGGCCAGCCATGATTTTGCCTTCTCCGTGAGTTCAATGTTCAGCTTTCGCTCTGCTAGGCGCTTCTGCAGGTCCTTAACCATCAGATCGACGACGCTCCTAAGCTGTTCCTCGGTAAGCTCGTGGAAGACGATGACCTCATCGAGACGGTTGAGGAATTCGGGGCGGAAGGTCTTCTTAACCTCGGCCATCACCTTCTCTTTCATCGCTTCATATCTTTGCGTTTCGGCTTTGGCCTCTTTTTTGCTGGGAGCAAAGCCGAGAGATGATTCACGTCTGATATGCTCGACACCGGCATTGCTGGTCATGATAATAACGCAGTTCTTGAAATCAACTGTCCGGCCGTGACCGTCAGTCAGGCGCCCGTCATCCAGAAGCTGGAGCAGACTGTTGAAGACTTCGGGATGCGCCTTTTCGATCTCGTCAAGGAGGATGACCCGGTAGGGACGTCGCCGTACGGCCTCGGTGAGCTGGCCTCCCTCTTCGTAGCCAACATAGCCGGGTGGGGCACCGATGAGCCGGGACACGGTGTGCCGCTCCTGATACTCGGACATGTCCAGGCGCACCATGGCGTTCGAGTCATCGAAGAGGAACCAGGCGAGAGTGCGGGCCAGCTCGGTCTTGCCGACGCCAGTCGGCCCGAGAAAGACGAAGCTGCCGATGGGCCGCCTCGGGTCTTTCAGCCCAGCGCGACTGCGGCGAATGGCTTCGGAGACGGCCGTGACCGCTTCTTCTTGGTTGATTAATCGTTCGTGGAGTCTGTCTTCCATATGGAGCAGTTTTTCCGCCTCTCCCTCCAGCATCTGGGAAACGGGGATGCCGGTCCAGATGGAAATAAGCTGGGCAATGTGTTCCTCATTCACCGTCTCGCTGATTTTCTCCTGCTTGAGCCACTCGCTCTTCGCCCGCTGGTAGTCTTTCTCAAGCTTGAGCCGTTCTGTTCTGAGCTGGGCCGCTTGCTGGTAATCCTGTCGCTGTGAGGCGGCTTCCTCCTCATTGGTTAGCTGCTTCAATTGCTGCTCTAAAGACCTGATTTCCGGCGTGGCGCTTTCGGTGTCAATGCGAATCTTGCTCGCGGCCTCATCTATGAGGTCGATGGCTTTGTCCGGTAAATGTCTATCTGAAATGTACCTCTGGCTGAGACGGGCGGCGGCTTCAAGGGCCTGGTCGGAGATTTTTATCTTGTGGTGCGCTTCATACCTGGGCCTCAAGCCTTTGAGTATCTCTATGGTGGCGTCAACCGTTGGCTCACCCAGGAAAACCGGCTGTAAACGCCGCTCCAGCGCCTTGTCCTTTTCAATGAACTTGCGGTACTCGTCGAGGGTGGTGGCGCCAACGCACTGCAGTTCGCCGTGCGCCAGTGCCGGTTTGAGCATGTTGCTGGCGTCAATGGCACCCTCGGCAGCACCAGCACCAACAACCGTGTGCATCTCATCGATGAAAAGAATGACCTCACCCTGGGCTTGGCGAACCTCATCCATTACCGCCTTGAGCCGCTCTTCAAACTCGCCGCGGAACTTGCTGCCCGCCACTAGGGCACCCATATCAAGTGCCACCACACGCCGCCCCTTAAGTGAATCAGGGACATCATCGGCAGCGATTTTCTGGGCCAGGCCCTCGGCAATGGCGGTCTTGCCCACTCCGGCCTCGCCGACGACCACCGGGTTGTTCTTGGTACGCCGGGCGAGTATCTGCATCACCCGCTTGATTTCTGCCTCACGGCCAATGACCGGATCGAGCTTGCCCTGCCGGGCGAACTCAGTGAGGTCGCGCCCGTATTTCTGCAGTGAGCGGTAGTGGCTCTCCGCCCGGGCATCGGTAACGCGGTGTCCGCCGCGTAGCTTCTGCAGGGTTGCATAAACCTTTTCCTGGTCAAGGCCGACCCCTTTCAGGATGGCGGCGGCTTCATCGCCTCCGGCGACGATGGCAACCAGCAGATGCTCGGTGCTGATATACTCGTCCTTCAGGCGCTTGGCCTCTTCATCGGCCAGCTTCAGTACCTGAGCAACGCGAGGAGTGGCATAAATCTGAGTCGTTTCATAAGTAGCCTTGGCGACTCTCTCCAGAGCGGCTTCGACCTTCTGTTTCACCGTTTCCACTTCTATATTAAGTTCTTTCAGGATATCACCGACCAGACCTCTCTCCTGCTGGAGTAGCGCCAGCAAAATGTGCTCTACTTCCCATTGAATGTGTTTATATTGAATGGCCAGTTGCTGAGAAGCGGCCAGTGCTTCCTGTGCTAGTTCCGTAAACCTCTCCTGTTTCATCTCTTACCTCTCTTCCAGTCTCTCTAGCTTTGATGTCAGCTTTTCCATTTCTTCCTGCATCTCGCCCATCCGCTGCATCAGGCGCAGAATCACCTCCACGCCGGCCAGGTTAACCCCCATGTCCTCAACCAGCGTCTTGACGCGGCGGAGCAGGTCGATATCTCTATCTGAATAAAGCCTGATATTGCCCTGCGAGCGTTTCGGTTCTACCAGGCCGATTCTTTCGTAGTAACGCAACGTATAGGTCTGCGTGCCGAGAATCCGAGCGGCAATGCTGATAACATATCTCGGTTCATCATTACGTTCCATATAAACTAACCTCCTCTCATTTGGAGCTAAGCTTGCTCAATTGCTGAAAAAGTTCCTTTTCCCTGTCCGATAATTTTGTGGGCAGGACGACGTTCACCCTGGCGAACATGTCGCCGCGGGAGGAATTGCCCAGATGGGGCATCCCCTGTCCGGCAAGGCGAAAGGAACGCCCATTCTGTGTCTCCGGGGGGATTTTCAGTGCCAGCTTGCCCTTCATGGTGGGTACCTGCACCTCCCCACCCAGAACGGCCACGGTCAGCGGTACCGGCACGTCCACGTACAGGTCATCACCGCGCCGTTCAAATTGACGGTGCGGTCTCACCGATACCGTTAGATAAAGGTCACCGCTCGAGCCCCCGTTATACCCGGGCGAGCCCTTGCCCGCGATGCGCACCCGCGAGCCAGTCTTTACGCCGGCTGGTATCTTGACCTCAAGGCGTTTCATCCGGGGCACTGTCCCGGTACCCTGACACGTCGAGCATGGTACGTTCTGTATCAAACCAGTGCCCTTGCAGGCAGGGCAGGGTTCTTCCGACTGGAGGTTGATGGTACGGCTGGTGCTGTGAAATGCCTCCTCAAGCGTTACTTCCGCCGGGGCCTCAAGGTTCTGACCGCGCATCGGTCGGGTACGCCGTGTATACGTGCGAGCGCGCCCCCCGCCGAACAGCAAATCATCAAACAGGCTGCCCAGGTCTTCATCGCCGAAGTGGAAGCTGGTGGCCCCGCCGACATCACCAAAGTCCCAGCGAGGTGTTTGCTGCTGTCGTGCCTTTTCAAACTGCTCGGCATACTGCCACTGGTCCCCGTATTTATCGTATTTCTTTCGGTTCTCCTTGCTGGCGAGGACCTCATAGGCCTCATTGATTTCCTTGAACTTGGCCTCAGCAGACTTGTCGCCAGGGTTCACATCGGGATGATGCTGACGAGCCAGTCGGCGGTACGCCTGTTTTATCTCCTGCTCGCTGGCATTACGCTTGACCCCTAACAGTTCATAATAGTCTTTTCTGGCCATGGTTTAAATGTACCTCTGATTAAATTATATATGATGATGTAAATATAGTCAATAGAGAAAATATAAAATAATTAACAATATAGATAAGATTTCTTGATAAATTTGTATTAACTTTTATATAATATTATCAGGCAAATGGGAGAGCGGTCTCAGATCAGCTCGATAAAAATAGGCAAAGGAGGTGAGTGAAATGAGCATGATCAGATGGGAACCGTTCAGCGAATTAATGAGTTTACGACAGGCTATGGATCGACTTTTCGAGGATAGTTTTGTTACTCCTTCTCGTGCCTTTGGCCGGCTGGATTTTACCATGCCGGTAGATATGTACCAGACGGAAAATGAGGTGGTGGTTAAGACCGCGGTGCCGGGCGTGAAGCCTGAGGAGGTTGATATTACCATTACCGGCGATACGCTCTGCATTAAAGGTGAAAAGAAGGCTGACGAGAAGGTAAAACGAGATGATTACATCTACCAGGAGCACCGTTACGGCGCCTTCAGTCGAGCGGTGAATTTACCTGCCGGACTGGACACGGGCAAGGCGGAGGCAAGCTTTGAGGATGGTATCCTGACCTTGACCATCCCCAAGTCTGAAGAAGTGAAGCCCAAGCAGATAAAGGTCAAGGCCATCGAGGGCAAAAAAGAGGCTAAGAAATAATCTCCTCAATAGAGGAGCACGCGGGCCGCTCTCCCATTGTGGCCTTATTCGTCTTGCAGTTTATTTAACGCGGCCTGATTGAAAAAATCAAGGAATTTGTTCAAAATGCGGGCCGTGGCTCCCCAGATAACCCGGCCCCGATAATTATAATAATATACCGTTTCCATTTCGCTGCCCCTTACTTCCTGACGTGATTGACCGATGTCCATCAGCGACTGGATAGGGGCTTCAATTATTTCTTCGGTCTCCCCGCCATCCACTTTGAATTCATAAGGCCAGGAGATGGATGCCAGGAACGGTGTAATGATGTAGTTGGTCTTGACGCTGACCTCGTCATCCAGCTCGCCCAGAATCTCAACGTCATCCGGCTTCAGGCTGATTTCCTCGGTGGTCTCACGGAGGGCGGTGTTCAGCAGTGTTCCATCCCGTTCCTCAAAAGTTCCACCGGGAAAAGATATCTCTCCCTTGTGCTTTGCCACCCATTCCGTGCGCTTGATGAACA
>DUFF01000045.1 GCA_011174815.1 Dehalococcoidia bacterium
CTCGCCTGGATACTGAACAACAAAGCGATTACCTCAATCCTCTGCGGTGTCAACTCGATAAAGCAGCTGGAGGAAAATATCGGTGCGGTGGAGCTGACCCTGACCGAAGAGGAATTAAGCGCCTGCGATGAAGTATGGCACCAGCTCCGGCCGCCCCGGTTTTTCTACGGAGCACAGCAGCTCTATCGCTGATTCAGCTTGCCGAAGGCGGCAGGGCTACTGGCTCGGCCGGAATTACCTTTCCGCCCTTGATGGCAGTAACCGGCATCAGCAGCTTGTCTGTCTTCATGGTCTCTCCCGGCGAATCGATGAGCGTCCAGGCACCGGACTTGAGTTCCAGGATAGAAACATCTGCCGCCATGCCCGGCTTGAGGCTGCCGATCTTGTCCTCCTCGTGAATGGCACACGCCGTATTGACGGTGGTCATGGCAATCACCTGCTTCAGGTCTAGCCCCAGCGCCATGAATTTCGACATATTGACGGGAAGGCTGAAGGTCCGGTCTTTCAGGCACCGGTGGTTGAGGTCGGTGCCGATGACGGTTGGCAATATACCTTGTGCCAGGCATCTGCGGGCAACATTGAAGGAGAAATTGTTGCGTCCGGTGGCCGGGTCCAGTATGACTCCGCGCTCCACAGCAGCCTTCAATTCCGGCACTATGGTGCCGTCAGGGCGCAGGACACTGCCCTGATTACCAGTATAGACATGGGCGAGAATATCGCCTGACTCCATTACGGAAAGGCATTCCGGAGTCAATGTCGCTGGCACCTGTTTATCCGTATCGCCGATGTGAATCATGATGGGCAGGCCAAATTGCCCGGCAATTTTCTTGGCCGTTTTGACCACTTCAATGCCAGCGCTGGTAACAAGCTTGCCGACCAGGCGCAGTTTGACCCCCTTGATTATATTTTTATTGGCTTCAATGGTTGCAGCCATAGCGTCTAGATCCACTTCGTCCCAGTCTTTCAATTCCGGCTCGGGAATCAGGCCAAGGGAACACAGGTGAAGGAAGCAGAAGACTTTGGTTCGGGCGGTGGGCAGGATGTGTTTGGGAAAAGCGGCGAAGGTTGTGTGACCGGAGCTTCCCCCGTCCACCACTGTCGTCCCCGCATGTTTCACCCCGGCGACATCAGGCTCAATGGCGATCTTCATAATGCCATCAAAGACGTGGACATGCATATCGATAAGCCCCGGGGTGACGATCTTGCCCTTGGCATCGACCAGCTGCTGGCCTTCCTGCGGGGATATGTCCTTGTTTACCGCGGCAATCTTGTCTCCGTTTATGGCAACATCCAGGGTGTCATCGATGTTTTGCGCCGGGTCGATCACTCTACCGCCTTTTATAACTATGTCATACATGATGGACCTCCTTTCATTTGCCGTATATCTTACCACAACTTTTAATCAATTGACAGATTTTGTTATAATGCGGACGAGCATTGAACGTTATTCCAATTATGCTGGCTTGTTTGTGAGGTTAGCCATGAGTTTGCAATTACTGAAAGGCAAAGTTGCCATCGTCACCGGCGCTTCCCGGGGGCTGGGGGAGGGAATAACCAGGGCATTTGGCGGGGAAGGTGCTGTGGTGGCCATGTTCAGTCGTGACATGAAGCGACTTCAGAAGCATGTGGCCGACCTCAAAGCATTGGGGCAAAAGGCAGAGGCCTTTCCGGTGGACGTGGCTGATGTGGAGCAGGTTAACCGGGCTGTGGCGCAGGTGGTTCGCCAGTTCGGGCGGGTGGATATACTGGTGAACAATGCGGCCATCGCGCCCTCGACGCCTTTTGTGGATATGCCCGATGAGGTCAGGGATAGCGTTTTCGCCGTGAACATAAAAGGCGTCTGGAACTGCACCAAAGCGGTGATGCCGCTCATGATAAAGCAGAGATATGGGAAAGTAATCAACATATCATCGGTTACCGGGCCGATGGTTTCGGGCAGGGGGATGACCGCTTACGCCGCGTCGAAAGGCGCCGTGTCGGCGTTCACCCGAACGCTGGCGCTTGAGGTGGCGGAGCACGGCATCAATGTGAACGCCATCTGTCCGGGCTCATTTGATACGCCGATGTTCCGCAGCGTGGCCAAACCCAGAGGCTGGGATTCGGAGGATGAGTACGTGCAGCACGTTGGACGAGGAATTCCCCTGAGCCGTCTGGGTACGATTGAGGAGATGGGCGACCTAGCGGTTTTTCTGGCCTCGGATAAATCAAAGTACATCACCGGCGTGGAGATAGTTATTGATGGTGGCAATATCATTCAAGAACATAAAGGATAGCACAAAGGAGGCATAATGGCACAGAGTGAAGTGAAGGTATCTGAGGAATCTCTACGCAAGTTCGCCAGAGAGGTATTTGTGCAGGTGGGCATGTCGCCCGAGGATGCAGACACCGAAGCTGATGTTCTGCTCTGGGCAAACCTGCGAGGGGTGGACTCTCACGGCGTGTTGCGCATCCCCTGGTACGTGGGCAACGTAGACCGTGGCGTCATGAACCCAAAGCCCAATATCAAGGTGGTCAAAGAGACGCCGGCAACCGTGGTGGTTGAGTCTGACCATGCTCTCGGGCCGGTGGTCACCGTCTTCGCCATGAACAAGGTTATGGAGAAGGCGAAGAAGACGGGCATTGGCTGGGGGTTCATCTGCAACCATACCCATCAGGGGGCCATGGGCTACTACGCGCAGATGGCATCGAAGAACGATATGGCGGGCATTGTCTTTGTCTGCGCCCCGCCCAATATGGTGCCCTTCGGCGCCAAGGCCGCCGGCATATCCAACAGCCCGATAACCATCGCCGTGCCGGCCAAGAAACACCGCGTGATGTTCCTTGATATGGCGACGAGTGTAGTGGCGCGGGGCAAAATCTGGCTGGCGGTGGACAAGGGCGTTCCCATACCGGAAGGCTGGGCCTTGACCAAGGAGGGCAATCCTACCACCGACCCCAATCAGGCGGCGTTTTTCCTGCCGGTGGGCGGTCCCAAAGGCTCCGGCTTGGCCCTCATGTTTGAGTGTATATCCAGCGTAATAATCGGGAACCCGCTGCTTGAGCCCCATCTTATGGAAAAGAGGGCGGAGCCTAAACCGGAGGCAAAGGCAGAGGCCAAAGGGAGCCACCCGGATGCTATGCCCCGCCATGTCCAGAACAGCGTGGTTGCCGCTATAGACATCGGGCAGTTCACCGATGTGGAGAGCTACAAAGAGCACATCGATAATCTCATTGACGGTATAAAGGGGCTGCCCAAGGCGGATGGTTTTAAAGAAATACTGGTGCCGGGTGAGCCCGAGGAGAGGGCTTACGATGACCGCTCTAAGAACGGTATCCCGCTTCCGGAGGGAACGATACGTAACCTGAAAGGCATCGCCGAGCGGTTTGGCATCAAGCTGCCAGCAGGACTATAAAGGAAAGGGGTATCATGGTGAATCTGGAAGAGCTGTGCCAGGCAGTGGTCTCCGGTGACATAGACGTCGCCGAGGCGCTGACGAAGAAGGCTATAGAGAGCAAGGTAACGATAGGTGATATTTTAAATCGGGGATTGGTGCCCGGTCTGCGGCAGGTCGGCGAGCTTTTTGAGAAAGGGGAGTACTACCTCCCGGAGTTGATTGTCTCCGGAGATGCCGTGGCAAAGGCGCTGGAGCATCTAGAGCCGCTGATGGGGCAGGAAGGCGCATCATATATGGGGAAATATCTTATTGGTACGGTACAGGGTGACGTCCATGACCTTGGCAAGAACATCGTGATTATGATGCTGCGGGGAAATGGTTGGGAGGTAACCGACCTGGGCGTGGATGTTTCCCCGGAGGAATTCTGCTCAGCAGTATCCACCAGCAATTGTGATATCCTCGGCATGTCTTCGCTGCTGACGATGACCATGACCAACGCGGCTCGGACTATTGAATCTCTGAAAGCTGCCGGACTCAGAGACAGGGTAAAGGTAATGGTTGGTGGGGCACCGACCACGTCAGAGTGGGCGGAGAAGATAGGCGCTGATGCGCATGCCAAGGACGGCCCCACGGCGGCAATTGTGGCGGCGAGACTGGTAGGGAAATCTTAGGAGCGAAAGATGAACGGACTGGAAAGAGTGATGACGGCACTCAGGATTCAGGAACCGGACCGGGTGCCCCATTTCGAGCGGATTGCCAATAGGGTGAGGGAGGGCATACTGCCGGGCGCTTCCGAGGAAGATATCGTCGAGCATCTGGACCTGGATGGCATCCGGTTTATCGACCGGACACATTCCTGGAGCTATGAAATGGTAGATGAGGGTAAAAGGATAAAACGCGACCAGTGGGGTGGGCTCGTGCGCTACACATCGGAAGATAACCCCGTCCCGATGGAGCCAGCTATCAAGTCCGAGACAGACCTTGACACCTATAAACTCCCCGACCCTGATGAAGAATGGCGGTACGAGCATTTGAAGCGGCTGGTGAAGAGATTCAAAGGGGAGCGTGCCATCGTCGTGGGAGTGACCGATATCTTTGCCCTAGGCCGCGAGAATTTCCTCGGTGACGTAGGCTATTTTCGCGCCATGGTGAAGAACCCCGCCTTTATTGACCGGGCCAATGAGTTTTTGCTGGACTACCAGCTGAGGTATATGCGGAACTGTATTGAAATGGGCGTGGATGTCTTTTGGGTCAACGGGGACTGGGCCATGACCGAGCGGCCGATGGTCTCCCGCCAGTTTACGGAAAGGTTTCTGGCGCCACCCCTGAAGAAGCTGGTGGATTATGCGCACAGCCGGGGAGTCCCCGTCATCAAACATACCGATGGCAATATCTGGCCCATCTATGACACCATCATTGATGCCGGTGTCGATGGCCTGCATCCCATCGACCCCATGGCCGGGATGGACATCGGTGAGGCCAAGGCCACTTTTGGCGACAAAGTTTGTCTGTGCGGCAACGTGAGCTGTGCTTTCAGCCTGGTCTCGGGGACGGAAGAAGAGGTGAGAGAGGAGACCAGAGAGGTCATCAGGAAGGCGGGGAAGGGCGGGGGGCTCATCTGCATGTCCAGCAACTCGATCCATTCTGGCGTCAACCCCAAGAACTACTTGGCCATGGTCAAAGCCATCAGGGAGTTCGGCCAGTATCCGCTCTCGCTTGACTAGTAAAGTAGTTAATGGGCGGTCAAACGACCGCCATCAACATTGATGGACTGCCCGGTGATGAAGCTGGCCTCATCCGAGCATAGAAAGGCAATCAGGCTGGCTGCATCCTCGGGATGGCCGAGGCGTCCCAGCGGTGTGAATTGCACCGCGTCGGCGTGGATGATGTGCGCCGCTTCGGTGACGCTGATTCCTCTCTCATCAGCCATACTTGCCGCTCTGGCATAATCGCTCATGTCGGTGAGGAAACGACCCGGACAGATGGCGTTGACCCTGATGTTGTAGGGGGCCAGTTCGAGCGCCATAACCTGCGTCAAGCCGACGACGCCGAATTTGGAAGCGGCGTAGGCACTTACATTGGGTCGCCCCACCTTGCCCGAAATGGAAGCTACGTTGACGATAACGCCGCCCTTTCTCTCCACCATATGCCTGGCCACCGCCTGGCCGCAGTAGAAAACGCCGGTGAGGTTGGTGGCGATATGGCGGTGCCACTGTTCTTCCTCGGTTTCCAGAAAAGGCTGTGGCATGTAGACTCCGGCATTGGCAACGAGAATGTCGATGTGTCCGAACCGGTCAATGACCTGCGCCACCATCTCCTCGACCTGCTTTCTATCCGTAATGTCGGTGGTGATGGCCAGCCCTCTTGTACCGCAGGACTCGATTTCCTCGACCACGCTGTCCAGCCCCCGCCAGCCCTCCGCCTTTTCCTCCTCGGGTAATTCGTGCGGTGGACGGTAACGCCCGTTGACCGCCACATCGGCGCCGCATCTTGCCAAGCGTATCGCGGTGGCGTGGCCTATGCCCCGCTTGCGGGCGGCCCCGGTTATCAGCGCCACCTTGCCTTTGAAATCGTACATGGCGGTTCTCCTCTGCCTACGCTATTTATCGGATATTATAGGTCAGTAGTGCTACTGAGTCCAGCTTCAGGAATGGTATAATAGCAATAAAGCGTCCTGAATAAAATCGGGGACTTTCGCAGGAGGATGATTGAAATGAAGCACATTGGCATCGTTGCCTGCAGCGCCGAGGGGGCCGCGCTCTGCTACCGCACCATCTGCACCGAAGCTCCAGAACTGCTGGGGAAATACGCCCATCCCGAGGTCACCATGCACACCTTTTCCTTTGCCGAGTATATGAAGCACATTGAGGCCGAAGACTGGAAAGCCGTTGCCGACCTTATGCTGGCCTCGGCGAAAAAGGTGGCCGGGGCAGGTGCGGACTTCGCCATCTGCCCGGACAACACCATTCACCAGGCTTTCGGGCTATTTATCGACAAATCGCCGATTCCCTGGCTGCACATCGCTGAGGTGGCGGCGGAAGAGGCAGTGCGTCATAATTACCGACGGCTTGGCATCCTGGGCACGCGTTTTATAATGGAGGGGCCGGTCTATCGGGAGAAGCTTGACGCTGCCGGCATCGGGCATATGATTCCAGGGGAAAACGACCGTGAGCGCATAAACTCGATTATCTTTGATGAGCTGGTGGCGGGGATTTTCACAGATGAAGCCCGCGCCTATTTCGTCGGGGTTATTGCCGAACTGAAAGGCCGCGGCTGCGACGCTGTGGTCCTGGGCTGCACCGAGATACCCATCATAGTGACGCCGGAAAGCTCGCCGCTGCCACCGCTGGACTCGACCCGGCTGCTAGCGAGGGCGGCCTTGAAGAAGGCGATTGAAAGCTAGGGGATAGCTTTTACATTTGTTGTTCAGATAAGCTATTTATATTCTTCGCTGAGTTTGATAATGGTCTCTGCTAATTCTTTGCCTTTATCAAGTTCTTCTCGGCGAGTATAAAACCGAGCTTCATCAAATAATATCCCTTTACTTGTACTACTGGCATATCCATAAATTCTATCTACTATAAATGCTATGTTCTTTCTTGCTTCGGGCGGAAGGAGAGATTCTTTGACAAATCTCACGTGTAAGTGGTCTTTCAGCCGTTCCATCTCTTCTCTCTGGCGTTTCTTTTCTTCGTCTGTAAACGTATCACCCTCTATAAAAACCCTAGTAATATCAACACCATTTGCAGCCAAATCTAAGAGAGTTCGACGATATAAATCACTTTGCGGTGTGGAATAAGCTGACCAGTAGTTTGTTGAAAATACCTTGTCACCAGGTTTGGCTTGCTTATATACATCAATAGCAACCTGCACTATGTGGCGAGCTTTCACTACGATTTCGCCGTCAGCTGCACCTTTTATGTATCGTATCGCTTCATCTCTCGCTGAGTGAGCAAGTCGTTTCATATATGGGCTGGCTTCCTCCAATTTACTTAAAGTGACTGGAAGGTTGAGTACCTTGTCTTCCAGTTCAGAAGCCTGTCTCTCTTGCTGAGAGGTTACACGTCTTTGTTCTCGCAAGGCAAAGAACACTGTCCCTACGAATAAACCATAAAGAATTGAAATAGGGACATCTCCAGTCACGAATCCAGCTACTATAGCTACCACCGCCGCAAGTCCGAACTCTCCCAACCACCATAACCATTCTTTACCCATATTTCACCTCCCCGCCTTTATTGAGTGTTTCATTTTATATCCAGCTTTATAGCCTGTCAATAGGGTTTGCTTTGATAAGCAGTAATGACTATAATATGAGACGAACGGAGGCAGGCGGCCTCCTGCTTTTATCGAGGAGATAATTGGATATATGAAGAAACGCGTTTTTTCCGGCATCCAGCCCACCGGCGACCTGCACATCGGCAACTACCTCGGTGCCATCCAGCACTGGGTGAAGATACAGCATGAGTACGACTGCATCTACTGCGTCGTTGACCTGCACGCCATCACCATCCCCCAGGACCCCAAAACACTGAAGGCCAAGATAAGGGAGGTGGCGGGGCTGCTCATCGCTTCCGGAATCGACCCCCAGATAGCCAGCGTGTTTGTACAGTCCCACGTCCATGAACACAGCGAGCTTACCTGGATACTGAACTGTTACATCCCGATGGGCTGGATGCGGCGCATGACCCAGTTCAAGGAAAAATCGCAGAAGCAGAGGGAGGAGGTCAGCACCGCGCTCTTCGACTATCCGGCGCTGATGGCAGCCGATATCCTGCTCTACAACACGGACGAGGTGCCGGTGGGGGAGGACCAGAAACAGCACGTGGAGCTGGCGCGGGACGTGGCCCAGCGCTTCAACTCCATCTACGGCGAGACGTTCACCGTGCCCAGGGCCGTTATCGCCAAGACGGGCGCCCGCATCATGGGCTTGGACGACCCGACGCAGAAGATGAGTAAGAGCGAGGAGCAGCCCGGGCGTGCCATCAACCTGCTCGACTCCCCGGATGATATACGGAACAAAATCATGCGGGCGACCACCGACTCGCTGCGCGAAATGCGCTTTGACGAAAGCCGCCCCGGCATAAATAATCTGCTGGTAATCTACGAGCAGTTCACCAGGCAGGCCAGGGAAGAGATAGAGGCACGGTTCGAAGGCAAGGGCTACGTGGACTTAAAGCGTGAACTGGCCGAGGTGGTGGTGGAGAGTCTGTCTCCGGTGCAATCGCGCTATCGCGAGCTGACCGCCGACCCTCAGCATATTGATATTCTGCTGGCCGAGGGGGCAAAAAAAGTCAGGCCAACCGCGGAGAAGACCCTGGCGCTGGTCAAGGAACGCGTGGGGCTGGGCTAACCCCCACCAGTACTATCCCTTGATTACACCGATTGGCCTGGTTCTGGCTACGATTTTCGAGATACCGGCATTGTGGGCGACGCCCACCACCGAGGAGACGTCTTTGTAGGCTTCCGGGGCTTCCTCGGCAAGGCCAGCCAGGCTGCCCGCCCGCACCGTTATGCCGCGGGACTGTAAGGAGTCAAGCACGTCACGACCGCTGAGGTGCCGTTTGGCTGCAGAGCGGCTCTGCAACCTGCCGGCGCCGTGGCATGTGGAGCCGAAGGTCTCCTTCATCGCCTGCTCCGTCCCCACCAGCACATAGGATGTCCGCCCCATGTCCCCGGGGATGAGCACCGGCTGGCCAATCTGCGCATATTTTTTGGGCACTTCGGGGTGGTTGGCAGGGAAGGCCCGGGTGGCCCCCTTGCGATGCACGCAGAGCTTCAGCTTCTGGCCGCTGACCTGGTGCTCCTCTATCTTGGCGATATTGTGGGCGACGTCGTAAACGAGCTCCAGGCCGGCATCAGCCTCCTTTGTTCCCAGCACACGGCAGAATGCCTCCCTCACCCAGTGGGCGATGCACTGGCGGTTGGCCCAGGCGTAGTTGGCGGCGCCGCGCATCGCAGCCAGATATGCCTGCCCCTCCGATGATTTGACCGGGCTGCAGGCAAGCTGGCGGTCGGGGAGGTCAATGCCGTACTTGGCCATGGCCCGGACCATCTCCTTGACGTAGTCATCGGCCACCTGGTGTCCCAGCCCACGCGAGCCGCAATGGACGTACAGCACCACCTGCTCCAACTCGTTGATGCCCATGGCTCGGGCAATATCTGGCTCGTGAATCTTGTCCACCAGCGCCACCTCAAGGAAGTGGTTACCCGAGCCCAGTGTCCCCAGTTGTGGTGTGCCGCGTTCTTTGGCCCGCCCGCTGATAGCAGCAGGGTCCGCCCCGGCCATCTCGCCGTTTTCCTCGGTGCTTTCCAGGTCTTCCGGCCGACCATACCCGTGTTCTACCGCCCAGCGCGAGCCCTTTCTGAGCACTTCATTGATTTCTCCGCCCTTCAGCCTTATCCTGCCCTTTGAGCCCACGCCCGAGGGCACGCTGTTATACAGGGCGTCCATCAGCGGCTTTATTTTCGGGGTGACGTCCTCTTTCATCAGGTTGGTACGCAGCAGGCGCACGCCGCAGTTAATGTCAAAGCCAACGCCGCCCGGCGAGACCACCCCGTCATCCACCCTCATCGCTGCCACCCCGCCGATAGGGAAGCCGTAGCCCCAGTGGATATCGGGCATGGCCAGCGAGTATTCTACGATGCCGGGCAGGAAAGCGACGTTGGCTACCTGTTCCGGCCCCTGCTCCTCTCGAATTTGCTTGACCATATCGGCATCAGCATAGATGATGCCGGGCACGCGCATACCATGCTTGTAGCTCTTGGGTATCCGCCAGCGATAGTCGTCTATTTTTTCCAGCGGTCCATTCCACGTCGCCATCTCGTCACCTCCTACACATCAAAGATGACCTGCACCTGATTCTGCTCACGGTCAACCTTCAGCATGTGATAGGTTGCCGACTTCACGCCTGTCTTCAATCGATGGCGGGAAGGGTCATACTTCTCTCCGTAGCAGGTTGCTTTCAGCCCGACCCCATCAAAACGTTCGATGTCAAACCTCTTCAGCAGCAGCATTTCAACGTCAAAGACATAGAGCAGATAGTTGAGCCACTCAAACAGCAGGGTCTCCGCGTCCTCCTCTTTCAATTCCACCTTGCGGGACTCGTTTTGCCGCACCCGGTTCAAGTCAGCAATTATGGAGAAAAGGCCGTAGGCGGCATTGGCAAATGCCTCAGCCAGGTCATGTCCGTAGGCGACCAGCCCCATATCAGCCGTATGCTCGATAAGCTCGAATCGTTTCATTTTTTCTCTCCGTACAGATAATATTATATCGCAAAGCGGTGTAGCTATAAATGGGGGAGGTCTTCTTGAATAAAAGCGGAATCCCTTGTATCATTAATCAATATGGCATTTCTTTTGACAAAGGAGCACAATGGCTTTACATAATTATGATGTGAAAGACAGGTCGCTGGCTGAGGCTGGTCGACAGCGCATTGAGTGGGCGTTTCGGGAGATGCCGGTGGTGGGGCTCATAAAGGAGCGGTTCGTCAAGGAAAAGCCGTTGCGAGGAGTGCGGATTTCCGCCTGCCTCCACGTCACCACCGAGACGGCCAACCTGGCGCTGACGCTGAAGGCGGGAGGCGCTGACCTTATTCTCTGCGCCTCAAACCCGTTGAGCACGCAGGATGATGTGGCGGCGGCGCTGGTGGAGTATGATATACCGACCAATGCCATCAAGGGTGAAGACGAGACCACCTATTATAAACATATAAATACGGCCATTGACCACAAGCCGCAGTTAAGCGTGGATGATGGCGCCGACCTGGTGACCACGCTGCATACCAAACGGCAGGAGATGCTCGATGGCGTCATCGGTGGGACCGAGGAGACGACCACCGGCGTGGTTCGTCTGCGCAGCATGGCACAGGCAGGAAAACTGAAGTACCCCATCATCGCGGTGAATGATGCGTCGACCAAGTACCTCTTTGATAATCGCTACGGGACCGGACAAAGCACCATTGATGGTATCACCCGTGCCACCAATATCCTGTGGGCGGGGAAAAAGGTAGTGGTGTGCGGCTACGGGTGGTGCGGCCACGGTGTGGCTATGCGGGCTAGGGGCCTGGGTGCCCATGTCATCATCGTTGAGGTGGCGCCGGTGCGGGCACTTGAGGCGGTGATGGACGGGTTTCAGGTCATGACCCTTATGGAGGCGGCCAGAGTCGGTGATATTTTCGTCACCACTACGGGCGACAAGAGCGTGATTGACCGGGCCCACTTTGCCGTGATGAAGGACGGCGCCATACTGGCCAACAGCGGCCATTTTAATGTGGAAATAAATATCCCGGTCCTAGAGAGCATGGCCAAGCGCAAGCGGAAAATACGGGACTTCGTCGATGAGTACCTGCTGAAGGATGGACGCAGCCTGTATCTGCTGGGGGAGGGGAGGCTTATCAACCTGGCGGCGGCGGAAGGCCATCCGGCCAGCGTCATGGATATGAGCTTCGCCAATCAGGCTCTGTGCCTTGAATATCTGACCAAAAACCAGAGAAAACTGGAAGCGGCCGTCCATCCCGTGCCGGAAGCTATCGACCGGGAAGTTGCCCGATTGAAACTCACCGCTCTGGGCGTTGTCATCGATAGCCTGACCGAGGAGCAGAGGAAATATCTGGAGAGCTGGGAAGAGGGAACTTAAGATTTGGCAAATATGTGAATGGAGGTAAAAATGCCCAGTAGTTTTGCGAGTTCAGCCAACTACCTGATGACGTCAGAGTCGGTTGCCGAAGGGCATCCGGACAAGATATGCGACCAGATATCGGACGCCATATTGGATGCCATAATGGGGCAGGACCCGTACGGCCGGGTGGCGTGCGAAACGGCGGTAACCAATGGTCTGGTCATCGTCATGGGAGAGATTACCACTGACTGCTACGTGGAGGTTCCGCAGGTAGTGCGGCAGGTGGTGCGGGATATCGGGTATGTTCGCCCCGAATATGGCTTTGATTATCAGTCCTGTGGCGTAATGGTCTCAATCAATGAGCAGTCGGCGGACATTGCGCTGGGGGTGAACAAGTCACTGGAAGCCAAGACCGGCACCGCATCTACTGAGATGGATGAAATTGGGGCAGGAGACCAGGGGATGATGGTTGGCTTCGCCTGCAATGAGACCCCGGAGTTGATGCCAATGCCGATATCGCTGGCGCACAAGTTATGCCGACGGCTGGCCGAGGTAAGAAGGAACGGAACGTTACCATACCTCCGCCCCGATGGTAAGTCGCAGGTTACCGTGCAGTACAGTAACGGGAAGCCGGTTCGGATAACCAATGTGGTCATCGGTGCCCAGCATGACCCTGCCCCATCCCGTGAGCAGATTCAGGGGGACGTTATCGAGCACGTGATAAAGAAAGTAATTCCATCGTCGCTTCTGGACAATGAAACTCAGTACTACGTCAATGCCACCGGCCGGTTTGTTATCGGCGGGCCGGTATCTGACACTGGCTTCACCGGCCGGAAAATACTGGTCGATACCTATGGTGGCATTGCCCGGCATGGCGGCGGCGCCTTTTCTGGAAAGGATCCGACTAAGGTTGACCGCTCCGCGGCATATGCCGCGCGCTACGTGGCCAAAAACTTGGTGGCGGCGGGGCTGGCGGAGCGGCTGGAGATCCAGGTCTCCTACGTTATCGGCGTTGCCCACCCGCTCTCCCTTTCCATTGAGACCTTTGGCACGGGTAAGGTTGGCAATGAGGTGCTCCTCGACCTTGTCCGGAGGCATTTCGACCTGCGCCCCGGGGCTATCATCCGGTACTTCAACCTGCGCCGTCCCATTTACCGCCAGACTGCCTGCTACGGGCATTTCGGCCGGGATGACCTAGACCTCCCCTGGGAGAAGACGGATAAAGCGGAGATATTGAGGCAGGAGGCCTCTGTTAAATAGGATCGATCAAGCGGTGGAGGTAGCGAGGAAATGATAGTTGAGATGCAGACGGGTGTCGATGTCCAGCAGGTTGACGGCGTGGTGCAGCGCGCCAAGTCGCTGGGCTTTCAGGTGCAGTTGAACCTGGGTACGAACAAGGTAGTCGTTGCCATCCTCGGCAGCAACACCGGACAGGTGCCGACGGATACCTTTGCCGTTCTCCCCGGCGTGGAAAGCGTCACCCGCATCATGAAGCCATACAAGCTAGCCTCGCGGGAGTTCAAAGGGGAGGACAGCGTGGTCAACGTGGGGTCAGTTCAGATCGGCGGGGAGCGTGTCGTGGTTATGGCCGGCCCCTGCGCCGTGGAGACCGAAGAACAGATTACGGAAGTGGCCAAGGCAATTAAAGAACTGGGGGCGGCAGTGCTGCGGGGTGGCGCCTACAAACCGCGTACCTCGCCTTTCAGCTTTCAGGGACTGGAGGAGGTGGGCCTGGAACTGCTAGCCAAAGCGAGAAAGGCCTTCGGCATACCGGTGATAACCGAAGTGGTTGACCCGCACGACGTTGAGTTGGTAACTAAATCAGCGGATATCCTTCAGGTTGGTGCTCGCAACATGCAGAATTTTGCCCTGTTGACCGAGGTCGGGAAGAGCAAACGCCCGGTGTTGTTGAAGCGCGGGTTTTCCAGCACCATCACCGAATGGCTGACCGCTGCGGACTATTTGCTGGCCGAGGGGAATAGCCAGGTCATTCTATGCGAGCGCGGCATCAGAACGTTTGAGGACAGCGTCCGCTTTTCCCTGGATATATCCTCAATCCCGGTGGTGAAGAGGTTTAGCCACCTGCCGTTAATTGTTGACCCGAGCCATGCTGCAGGGCACTACTCACTGGTGCCGGCAATCGCCAGAGCCGCCGTGGCCGCCGGTGCTGATGGCATCCTCATTGAAGTCCATCCCAATCCGAAGGAAGCGCTGGTGGATGGTCTGCAATCGCTGACCATATCCGATTTCAGCCGGCTGATGGCAGAATTGAAGGCGATTGCCAAATCAATGGGCAGATATATTTAATCGGGTCTGTTTTGATAATGGAAAAACCATCGTGTCCTGGAGCTGGGTGGAGAGGGCGTCCTTAGCCTTTATAAAATCGAGTGAGAAGAGGGACGATAAGGATGAAAAACCAGATAACGTTTGGTACAGACGGCTGGCGCGGCATTATCGCCAGGGATTTTACCTTTGACAACGTGCGGGTCTGTGCTCAGGGGGTCGCTGACTACCTGAAAAAGGCAAAGATGGCCGAAAAGGGACTGATTATCGGCTATGACACCCGTTTTGCCTCCGAGGACTTCGCCGCCGCGGCCGCCGAGGTGACGGCGGCCAATGAAATCAAGACCTACCTGTGTGACAGGGCAACGCCGACGCCCGTGGTCAGTTACGGAGTGCTCGCCAAGAAGGCAGCCGGCGCCATCATTATCACGGCTAGCCACAACCCTGGCATCTGGAACGGTTTCAAGTATAAAGACCAGCACGGGGCTAGTGCCCCGGATGACATTACCGGTGCAATAGTGAAATCCATCGACCGGATACTGGCTGAAGGACAGCCAGAACAGGTGCCGCTGGAAGAAGCGGTGAAAAGGGGGCTGGTGGAGCGCATAGACCTGGCGCCGATTTATCGCCAACAGGTTGATCGCCTTCTGGACCTGCCCGCAATACGGAAGGCAGGACTTAACATAAAAATTGACTCCATGTACGGCGCCGGAGCAGGTTACCTGAAGGGAATGCTGCAGGGTGGCAGCACCAAGGTAGCTGAGCTCAATGGCGAGCGCAATCCGCTTTTCCCGGGCATGGTACGACCCGAGCCAATCGCCAGCAACCTGAAGAGGTTATCAGGGCTGGTCAGGAGGGAAGGGGCCAGCGTTGGCCTGGCGACGGATGGTGATGCTGACCGTGTGGGCATAATCGATGAAAACGGCAATTTTCTCACCCAGCTCCAGGTGTTCGCCCTGCTCTGCCTTTATCTTCTGGAGGTGCGTGGGGAGAAGGGCCCGCTGGTCAAGACGCTGACCAGCTCCAGCATGATTGACCGTTTGGGCGAATTATACCAGGTGCCGGTATTCGAGACGACGGTTGGTTTCAAGTACGTGGCCCCGATAATGCTCAGGGAAGGTGCGATAATTGGCGGTGAGGAAAGCGGCGGTTACGGCTTCCGCGGGCACGTGGCGGAACGTGATGGCATTCTGGCGGGCCTCTATTTCCTTGATTTAATGATAAAGACAGGAAAGACGCCTTCGGAGCTTTTAGACCATCTCTACAGCAAGGTGGGGCCGCATTACTACCATCGGATAGATGCTAAGTTCCCGGCAGCGGAACGCCAGAAGATAATCAACCGATTACGCGATAACCCTCCGGAATCAATCGAAGGGGTAAAGGTAGCTAAAATAGATACCGCCGATGGTTTCCGGTATATCCTGGCCGATAACAGCTGGCTGTTAATACGATTTTCCGGAACGGAACCGGTGCTTCGTATTTACGTGGAGTGCCGTTCCGAAGCTGAAGTTAAGAAGCTGCTGGAAGCGGGAAAGAAACTGGCGGGCGTCTAAAATTCCCTGAATAGCTGCCCGTAGCCTTCAATCTTATCGTTAACGTTGACCAGTCTCAGCAAATTCCACATCGTTGCTTGGTTGCTGGTAACAACCGGCTTCTTGAATTCTTTTTCCAGCGATTCGATAGCTTCCACGGTATGTAATGCAGTGCAGCTTATTAATATGGCGTCGCTCTCGGAAGTTTCAACCTCTGCCACCAGAGCGGGCAGCTCGGTTAAAGGTATCTCGCTTATTTCAAGGGCGGTCTTTTTGTTGCGCCAGTTAAAATTGAGCACCTCAATTCCGCTGTCTTCGACGAACTTGGCCGCGGCCCTGGCCACATCTTCCATATATGGCGTGGCGATGGCGACTTTTTTCACGCCAAACCGTTTAAGGGCTTCAATGACGGCCGTGGACGTCGTTGTTGCCGGTACATCGCCGTACTTTTCGTTGATTTTCTCGATCAGTTTTTTATCTGATGCGTAGCCGCCGACAAAGCTCAGTGCTGTGCCTGATACGGCTATGGCCGAGGGTTGAATATGCATAAGTGGCTCAATGGCATCCAGCATGCCTGTTTCCGCCTTCTCCAGGTCTTTCAGGCCGCCACCGCGGAACGCCGTCCGGTGATAATGAACGGATACCCCTTCTGGCGTCATCAAATTGAACTCCGGCTCGGTGGCCACAATGGCGGAAGGTACCAGTACACCCAATCGGGCGCGCCGTCCATACATTTACTTCACTCCTTATCGCTAGAGATAATTAGGGGACGTTTCATTGATATTTAGAAGCAGGGTTTTTCAGGTCAGGGAATTACCGCTTGGTATATTGTGGTGCCTTGCGCGCCCGCCTGAGCCCCGGTTTCTTCCTTTCCTTTACCCGTGGGTCGCGCGTGAGCAGACCATTCTGGCGCAGGATGGGCTTGAGGCTTTCATCTGCCTCCACCAGAGCGCGGGCAATACCGTGCGATATAGCACCACTCTGTCCGGTGATGCCGCCGCCATTCACCTTGACCATGGCATTGAACTTGTCCAGGCTTTCCGTAACCAGGAGCGGTTGCAGTATCGCCCGGCGGTGCTCCAGGCTGGGAAATAATTCCTCATAGGGCACGCCATTGATAATTATGGCACCGTTACCGGGCATAATTCTTACCTGTGCCACTGATGTCTTTCTCCGTCCCGTGCCGTGAAAATAGGATTGTTTTGCTGCCATTTAGCTCACCCTCTGTTCTGCAGTCTTTGATTCCGTGCCTGATGACCGGGTTACCTGTGCCAGATGCGGGTGCGAATCTCCGATATAAACTTTGAGCTTCTTCAGCATCTGGTTGCCCAGTCGTGTATGTGGGAGCATGCCCTTGACGGCGTGCTCAATAACCTTGGTCGGATTATCATGCATCATTTTTTCCAGGGATATGCTCTTGAAGCCGCCGGGATATCCGGAATGACGGTAGTACTGCTTTTGTTTCGGCTTGTTGCCCGTGACCCGTACTTTTTCGGCATTGATGACGATAACGTAGTCGCCGGTATCAAGGTTGGGGCTGAAAATGGGCCTGTGTTTGCCTGTGAGCAGACTGGCGGCTTCCGTGGCCAGCTTGCCTAGCGTCTTATCCGAAGCATCGATCACATGCCATTTTCGTTCAATGTCTTTCATTCTGGTGGTGTAGGTTTTCAATTGCGTATTTCCTCCCAGGATTGCGGGTAGTTCACCCGTATCAGGCACAGTCCATGGGCGGGAGCCGTTGGTCCTGCCTGACCGGGTGTCCTCGCCTCCAATATACTATGAAATTCCTCAGCTGTCATCTTTCTCAGGCCAACCCTGATGAGCGCCCCGACGGTATTCCGTACCTGATGGGGCAGAAATGAGTTAGCGGTGATGCGGAAAGTAACCAGGTCGCCATCCTTTACTACATCAGCTTGATAGACACGGCGTACCGTGCTTTTCATCCGGCTTTCCAGGGCTGTGGCGAATGAGGCGAAATCATGCTCTCCGGTGAGGCACTCACAGGCTTTATTCATCGCCGCTATGTCCAGCTTGCTCGGAACATGGTGGGCAAATCGATGCCGGATTGGGGAGCGGGAGCTCCGATTCAATATCAGATATTGGTACTCACGGCTCACGGCATTGCGGCGGACATGGAAAGCATCACTGACTCGGAAGGCATCCTTCACCGCAATATCTTCCGGCAGGTAGTGGTTCAGGCCGCCAACGAAGGCACGTTCGGGCAGAGATGAGGTGGTGCGAAAGCTCACCACCTGCTCTCGAGCGTGAACGGCAGTATCGGTACGGCTGGCCGCCAGCACGCGTACCCTTTCCCCGGTCAGCTTCAGCAATGCCGATTCAGCCTCGCCCTGAATGGTGGGCTGACTGGCCTGCAGTTGAAAACCGTGGTAGTTTGTGCCGTCATATTCCATAATTAGTACCATCTTGGTGTACTCTGCCAAGCTGACAACCCCTTATTGCCATGATAATGGCGGTGGCTTATTCGACCAGTGAAAGCTGCACCATAGGTGCGCCGTCTCCCACTCTGGGACCTATTTTAACAATGCGCGTGTAACCACCGGGTCGCTCGGCGTATCGTGTGGCCAGCTCGGAAAAAACCTTATCCGCCACATCTTTGTCATATATAAATGTCAGTGTCTGACGAAATGCACTCAGACTGCCTTTCTTGCCAAAGGTAATCATCCTTTCGGCGAGGCTGCGTACTTCCTTCGCCTTAGGCTCGGTGGTAACGATCTTCTCGTATCTCAGCAAGTCAGTCACCAGGTTGCGGTACAGTGCTCGGCGGTGACCGGTTGTCCGGCTTAGTTTTCTTCCCGCTACGTTATGCCTCATCTTCTACTTCTCCGGTTTCCGACTCGCTTTCCTCTGGCACCTCAACTGCCGTGGCCGTCTCCTCTGCTGGCTCTTCCTCCGATGGCATTTCTTCCTTCAGCCCAGCCTGCGGTGACAGGGATAGCCCCAAATCCTTGAGTTTATCCTGTATTTCGTTGAACGATTTCTGGCCGAAGTTGCGCAGCTGGAGCAAGTCCTTTGGTTTTTTGCTGATGAGCTCCCCAACCGTAGCGATGCCGCCACGCCTGAGGCAGTTCATCGTCCGTACCGAGAGGTCCAGCTGCTCCACGGGCATATTGTATTTCTCATCCGGTATGGACAGGCGGATAAGCTGCTCTTCCGCTTTCATCTGGGATACTTTAACGTACTCGACGAACGGACTGAGCTGCTCGACCATGATGCTGGCAGCGCGGCTGACGGCATCAACCGGAGTCGTGGTGCCATCGGTCCATATTTCGAGGACCAGTCGCTCTTGGCTGGTCTCACGTCCTACGTGAACCGGGTCGATGCTGAAATTGACCTTGCGTATCGGGGAAAAGATGGCGTCCACAGGAATTGTCCCCACCGGCATGCTATCACTTGACTTGGCGGTATGATAACCCTCGCCCAGTTCGACATCAAATTCCACGTAGAGCCTGGCTTCCGGTGAATCAAGCGTGATCAGTTTAATCTCTGGATTTACAATTTCAAAGTCGGTTGATGGATTGATGTCCGCGGCGCAAACCTGACCTTCACCCTGCACATCCAGGACCATTTTCCCTGATTGACCGGAAAGCGGCTTGATCCTTATCCCCTTTACATTAAGTAAAAATTCGGTGACATCTTCCCTGGCGTGAGGGATGGTGGTGAATTCATGCCTGATGCCTTCAATTCTGACCTGCGTCACCGCCGCACCGGGCAGGTAGCCCAGCAGTACCCGGCGCAAAACATTGCCGAGCGTAATGCCAAAGCCACGTTCCAGTGGTTCGATGATGAACCGGCCGAAGTTATCTTCACTCTCAGCACAATCGATTTTTGGGATTACCAGACGGGACAAAAGGCTCTACCTCCTTACTCATTATCGCGAGTAGTGTTCTACAATAGTCTTGCCATCAAACGTGGCTTCTATGTCTTCAGGCGTGGGCAGGGAAACCATCTGCCCCACCAGTTTTTTCTTGTCCAGGCTCAACCAGTCCGGCACCGTCTTGGCTTCAATTGTCTGCGCGAGCTGCTTGTAGTATTCCGATTTAGCACTTTCTTTCCGCCAGCCAATGGTGTCTCCTTCTTTGACCAATGCCGAAGGGACATCCGTCTTGCGATCGTTGAGCGTAATATGTCCGTGCTGTACCAGCTGTCGTGCCTGGCTGCGTGAGTCAGCGAAGCCGAGGCGATACACGATGTTGTCCAGCCGCCTCTCCAGCAGCATGACCAGGTTATCGCCGGTAACACCTGCCTGTCTCTCTGCCTCGGCGAAGATTCTGCGGAACTGTCTTTCCAGCATGCCGTAGGTGTAGCGGGCCTTTTGTTTCTCGCGCAGCTGCATGCCGCGGTCGGATATTCTGGGTCGCCGGCGGAACTGCATTCCAGGGGGCTTTGGCCGCTTCTCCACACTGCACTTGGGGGTGAAGCAGCGGTCGCCTTTCAGGAATAGCTTCTGGCCGCTGCGGCGGCACATTCGACATACTGCGCCAACGTATCTTGCCATTTTTTCTCTCTTCTACACTCGTCTTCTTTTTGGCGGACGGCAGCCGTTATGGGGGATGGGGGTAACGTCTCTGATGCCGGTAATATATAGTCCGGAGCTCTGCAGAGAGCGGATGGCTGCCTCACGGCCACTGCCTGGACCCTTCACGTACACCTCAACTTGGCGCAGGCCGTGCATCATAGCCTTGCGAACCGCCTCGCGAGCGGCCATCTGGGCGGCATAGGGAGTACCTTTACGGGAGCCCTTGAAACCGGCAGTGCCAGAACTGCCCCAGGCAAGCACGTTGCCTTCGGGGTCGGTAAGGGTAACGATAGTATTGTTAAAGGTGGACTGAATATACGCTCTCCCGGTTGGGATATTTTTCCGTTCCCGTCTTCTGGTCCTCGGTCGCCTCTTCTGTGCCATAGATTGCTCCTTATCTCACCTATTTCTTGGCCATGCCCCTTCTTTGACCCCGGCCGGCCACCGTTTTGCGCTCACCGCGACGGGCCCGGGCATTGGTGCGGGTACGCTGGCCCCTTGCCGGCAGGTTGAAACGATGGCGGCTGCCGCGGTAGCTGCCGACTTCAATAAGGCGCTTGATGTTCATCTGGACCTCGCGCCTGAGTTCGCCCTCAACTTTGTACTGCTTGTCGATAACATCGCGGAGTCGATTTACCTCATCTTCGGTAAGTTCGCTCACCTTGGTATCCGGGTTAATATTGGTCTGGGCCAGAATCCGGCGGCTCAGGTGAGGGCCAATACCATAAATATATTGCAGAGATATCCAAGTATGCTTATCTCGCGGTATGTCCACTCCAGCAATTCTTGCCATTCTGCTGCCTCCTTACCTCATTTTATCCCTGGCGCTGTTTATGCTTCGGATTGGAGCAGATAACCCTGACCACTCCGTGCCTTTTCACCACCTTGCACTTTTCACATCGCACTTTAGCTGACGCTTTAACTTTCATTTATATTAATTCCTTACCTTACTTAAACCGATAGACTATTCGGCCGCGATTGAGGTCATATGGCGAAAGCTCAACCAGCACCCTGTCTCCAGGCAACACCCGGATGTAGTGCATCCGTATCTTGCCAGAGATATGGGCCAACACGTTGTGCCCATTGGCCAGCTCAACACGGAACATCGCGTTCGGTAGCGCTTCCAGCACTGTTCCTTCAACCTCAATCGTCTCTTTCTTAGGCATGTACTTCTTTGGTTAGCACCTCTGGTTCGCCGTCGGTAATGGCTATGGTATGCTCGAAGTGTGCCGAAAGGCTGCCATCAGCCGTCATTACCGTCCACTGGTCGTCACCGACACGGGTGCGCCAGTCACCGGTATTTACCATCGGTTCCAGGGCCAGGGTCATTCCCCTTTTCAGCACCGGCCCCGAGTCAGGCGGGCCGAAGTTGGGTATCTGCGGCTCTTCGTGCATATCGCGCCCGATGCCGTGCCCGGTGTACTCCCGGACTACGGAATAACCTCTTGTTTCGGCGTAATTCTGTATGGCATGGGAGATGTCTCCTAACCGGCCTCCAGCACGGGCGGCACCGATGCCGGCCTTCAGGGCACCATTTGTCGTCTCAATAAGTGCCTCTGCCTTCTTGCTTATCCGGCCCACGCCAACGGTCAACGCGGCATCACCCTGAAAGCCGTGGTAAATGGCGCCGAAGTCAAGGGAAACAATGTCTCCCTCGCGGAGCACCCGCTTTCCCGGTATGCCGTGCACTATCTCGTCGTTTACCGAAACGCAGAGATTGGCCGGAAAGCCGCGGTAGCCCTTAAATGATGACTTGGCGCCGTGCCTTTTCAGTTCTCTGGCGGCTATGTCATCCAGCTCTTTCGTTGCCATCCCTGGTTTTATCTCTTCCACTATCGTCTTTAATATCATCGCGACGATTCTCCCTGCCTGGCGCATGGCGGCGATCTCCTCTTCGGTTTTGATAATGATTGTCATCGAGTGGCCAGTTTTTCTGCGGGGAGGGCCGATACTATTCTACGTGTCACCTCTTCCACGCTGCCTTCCCCTTCAATTTCTAGCAGCTTGCCCTGGCGGCGGTAGTATTCGATGAGCGGTGCCGTCTCCGCGAAATATACGTCAAGCCGCTTCTGCACCGTTTCCGGTTTATCGTCAGGACGCTGGTAAAGTTCACCACCGCACTTGTCGCATTTCCCCGCCACTCGGGGAGGGGAGTTCACCGCGTTATATACTGTCTGGCACTGCCGGCAGAGCCAGCGTCCGCTCAATCTCTTGATCAGTTCTGCTTCAGATACCATGATAGAAACCACTTTATTGATTGCTTTTCCCTGCCTGTCCAGGGCGCTGTCCAGCGCTTCTGCCTGCGGCAGGTTGCGGGGGAAACCGTCCAGAATGACCCCATTCTCGCCGTCAGGAGCAGAAAGCTGCTCCATGACCATCTGTATGGTTATCTCGTCGGGAACAAGTACCCCCCTTTCCATATAGGTTTTCGCCTGCTTTCCCAGTCTCGTTCCCTGCTCCAGCGCCTGCCGGAACAGGTCGCCGGAAGAAATATGAACCAGATTTAATTTCTTGGCAACCATCGAAGCCTGCGTTCCCTTGCCGGCCCCGGGTGCCCCCACAAAAATTATATTATACAACGTTTACCCCTATCTGATAAAGCCTTCATATCTGCGCATCACGAGCTGCGCTTCAAGCTGTTTCATAGTGTCCAGTACCACGCCCACCATAATGAGCAGACCCAGACTGGAGAGCTGTATGACTTGGACATTGGTTATCTGCCGGGCAACGAAAGGCATGACCGCTACACAGGCCAGAAACAGGGCCCCACCCCAGGTGATGCGGTTGATGACACTTTGGAGGTAGCTCTGGGTATTCCTTCCCGGCCTGATGCCAGGAATGAATCCTCCCTGACGCTGCAGGACTCCCGGCAAATCCTGCTGCTGGTAAATCACCATGGTGTAGAAGAATGTAAAAGCAACCGCCATGCCAAAGTAAAGCGCCCAGTAGAACAAT
The DNA here is from genome assembly GCA_011174815.1 of Dehalococcoidia bacterium. GTDB lineage: Bacteria > Chloroflexota > Dehalococcoidia > Dehalococcoidales > RBG-16-60-22 > E44-bin89. The sequence goes on from DUFF01000045.1 coordinate 23,299, forward strand.
CCCAGTGGCAGGGCAGCGTTCGGGTCAAATAGTCTCATAACCCAGTCGGCGAAGTTTGGCTCTCTGGGGTTGGCAAAGTAGCTGGCCACGATTCCCGGGAAGAGCACGATGGACATGGCGAAGATGAGCGGGATCATGCCAGCGGCGTTCACCCGCAGCGGGATATGGGTAGTTCCGGAATGACGGTACATGCGTCCGCTGCGAAAGACGCTCTTGGCGTACTGCACTGGAATGCGGCGGTGTGCCTCGGTGAAGATAACGATAACCATAATGGTAAGCACGACAATAAGGATATATGCGCTCAGGCCGAGGAAATTCTCCTTGGCCAGGAAGCCCTGCCCTATCATCTCCGGCAGTCGCGCCACAATGCCGCCAAAAATAATAATCGATATGCCATTGCCGATGCCGTATTCCGTGATCAGCTCGCCGAGCCATACCAGGAATAGGGTACCGGCCACCATGGATAGCACCATTGCCGCCATTGACAGAGGTGCGGCGCTGATGAGCACGCCCTCGCGCTGCAGGTAAACGAGTTGCCCGTAGCCCTGTATGGAGGCGAGGGGCACCACCAGCCAGTGGGTTATAAGATTGATCTTGTTTCTGCCGGCTTCTCCCTCGCGGGAAAGGGCCTGGAGGCGTGGTATTACCGGCACCAGAAGCATCATGATAATTGAGGCGGTAATGTAAGGGTAAACACCCATCGCGGCCACGCTAAGCTGTCGCATGGCGCCACCGCTGAACATGTCCAGCATGCCGAGCAGAGCATTACGTTCAAAAAGCGCCTCCAGTGCGCTCTGGTCCACGCCCGGTATAGGCACGTGCGCGACAAAGCGGAAGATGACCAGTATCCCGACGGTGATAAGAATGCGGCGCCTCAGGTCAGGCAGGCTGAAGGCGTCCAGCATTGCCTGAAACAAGCGTGGCTTACTGGGTCTCGACCGCATAATCCACCTCCTCGGCTTTTCCCCCAGCTGCCTCTATCTTGGCTTTTGCGGCTGCAGAAAACCTGTTGGCCTTTACGGTCACAGCGTGACCGACCTGCCCATTGGCCAGGATTTTCACCGGATGCTTTAAAGTTTTAACCAGACCGGCCGCATGCAGCCTTTCCGGCGTAACTTCACTGCCTGCCTCAAACACGTTCAGCTTTTCCACGTTGACGATGCTGTACTCTTGGCGGAAAATATTGACGAAGCCGCGCTTGCGAGGCAGGCGTTTGATCAGCGGCAGCTGCCCGCCCTCGAAGCCCGGGCGCATCTTGTTGCCACTGCGGGACTTCTGGCCCTTCAGGCCACGCCCGGCATAGGTGCCGTGGCCACTGGCGTTGCCACGCCCCACCCTCTTTCGTGCCTTCCTGGAACCCGATGGTGGCGCGATATTATTTTGCCTCACTGGCTTCCTCCACCTTGACGAGGTGTCTTACTTTATTAATCATACCCCGCAGGGGCATGGAGTCATCACGAACGACACTCTGGTTCAGCCGGCGAAAACCGAGCGCAGCCAGCGTACGTCTCTGAGATTCATTATAGCCGATGCCGCTTTTCACCCAGGTAATGCGCAGTTTAGCCACCTGTTTCCGTCCCCTCTTTGTTGACCACTGATTTACGCCGGGCAACTTCCTCTTTCGGCTCCCTGAGCTTGCTCAGGCCAAATATAGTTGCCTTGGCCACGTTGATATGATTGTCGCTGCCCAGAGACTTGGTCAGGATGTCTTTGATGCCGCAGGCCTCGAGTACGGCGCGAGCGCTGCCACCGGCAATCACGCCGGTACCGGGAGCCGCCGGCTTGAGTATCACCTTGGCGGCACCGTACTCTGCGAGAACCTCATGCGGTATGGTGCTCCCATCCATGGGCACTCTGATCAGGTTCTTCTTCGCGGCGACACCGCCCTTGTTGATCGCCGCTGGCACCTCATTGGCCTTGCCGATTCCCAGTCCAACGTGACCGTTGCCGTCACCGGTGACCACCAGGGCGCTGAA
>DUFF01000046.1 GCA_011174815.1 Dehalococcoidia bacterium
CATCATCTGTGAGGCCGAGGTGACCAAAGGGGCGATTTCGGTGCGGCTCCTGAATTCTCGCGGCGGGCAGGCAGAATATCGCAAAAGCTACTTCAGCTTTGCTGTGGAAGGGAATTTAACCAGAGACACCGACATGCTCTTCGTCGGGGATAGCGCCAACTCATGCCGGGCAATGCTGGAGCCGGCTCCAGTCATTGACACCGTACTGCAGCAACTGGAGCTGGCCAAGGAACAGGCAAGGGTGCCCACTAAGTCGCTGCCGGCCATTTTCACCCCGCATGGGGTGGCCAGTGCCCTCGTTATGCCGCTGATGGCGGCCTTCAATGGCAAGACAGTTCTGGAAGGGGCTTCCCCGCTCGGGCACAGACTCGGGGAGACGGTCTTTGATACCAAATTACAGCTATATGACGACCCGGTAATTCCTCTCCGGCCGAGCAGTCGGCCCTGTGATGATGAAGGCGTTCCCAGCCAGCGCACCCCGCTGATTGAATCGGGCTGTGTGGCCAGCTTCCTGTACGACCTGCAGACGGCCGCTCTGGCCGGTACCCGAAGCACCGGCAACGGCAGCCGGGGTCACGGTGGATTGCCATCTCCCTCTCCGAGCGCCTTTGTCATCGCTCCGGGCAGCACCAGCTTCGATGATATGGTTGGAGACATCAGGGAGGGGCTGGTTATTGAGCAGCTCATGGGCGCCGAGCAGGGGAATATTCTGGGCGGTGATTTCAGCGGCAACGTCCTGCTTGGATACAAGGTGGAAAATGGTAAAATAGTGGGCAGGGTGAAAAATGCCATGGTCTCCGGGAATGTCTATCAGGCGCTGAAGGATATCACCGCCCTGGGCAGCGAGTCCAGGTGGGTGGGCAGCTTTTTACAGACCCCGCACATTTACTGCCCCGCCATATCGGTGGCGAGCAAGGGGTAGTTTTGCTGTTGGGTTGTCGGCGCCGGTTGTCCTCCTTCAGTATAGTAAACAGGGGGGTGGTGAAATGAACGAGTTAGTCCATCTTCGTGCCCGTCCCAGATTGAAATCGCCGAATATGCTGGCCGCCTGGCCCGGCGTTGGAAACGTTGCCATGCTGGTGGCCACATACCTGATGAGAAAGCTGGAGTTCAAAGAGCTCGGCGAGATCGAGCCATCTTACTTCTTTGACCCTGTCGGCGTGGTGGTCAAAGACAACGTGGTAGAGGAGCCCAAGTTCCCGCAGAGCAAATTCTACTACTGGAAGAACCGGCGTGAAGGCAGCGATATTATAGTGTTCATCGGTGAGGACCAGCCGGCAACCAAAGGATATGAGCTGGCCAACTGCGTCCTCGATGTTGCAGAAAAGTTCAAGGCGCCGAGGATATTTACCTGTGCCGCCGCCATGACCCGCATCCATCACACCGAATCGCCCGGCGTGCTGGGCGTGGCCACCAGCCCATCGGCAGCCATCGTTTTCAAAAAGTACAACCTGATAAATGCCGGCAACCTGCAGATTGCTGGTCTGAACGGGTTGCTGCTGGGAGTGGCCAAGGAAAGGGAAATCGAGGGCATCTGCCTGCTCGGGGAGGTGCCGGTATACGCCACACGAATCCAGAACCCCATGGCGGCGCTGGCGGTGCTTGAGGTGATGACCACGATGCTGAGCGTTGAGATTGACCTTAACGAGCTGGCGCAACTGGCAGTGGAAACCAAGCAGAGAATGAAACAGGTGGCCTCGCAGGCAATGGGCGAGTACATCGACTATTTTACCGAACCGATATGGGAGCGTGGCGAGGAAGAGGAGGATGAGGAGGGGTAGCCTGAGGTTGGAACATGATGCTGGGCACCAAGGTCAGATTGCGCGAGAAAAGACTAACCGACGCCCGCAATGATTACCGCTGGCAGATCGATCCGGACCTGGTACAGCTTGATGCTATGCCCCAGCTGACCATTTCCTTTCCCCGATATTTACTCGACTACTCGGCGGTGCTGCACAATCCTTCTCCGAAACGTCATGCCTTTGCCATAGAGACCATCGAGGGCAGGCACATCGGCAATTGCGTATATTACAACATTGACCGGGAGAAAGGGGAGGCAGAGCTGGGGATTATGATCGGTGAAGATGACTGCTGGGATAAGGGTTATGGCGCCGATGCCGTGGCCACGCTCGTTGACCATATTTTCAACGAGACGGATTTACAGCGCATTTACCTTAAAACTCTGGACTGGAACCAGCGGGCGCAGCATTGCTTCGGCAAATGCGGTTTCACCCCCTGCGGGCAGCTGGTGAAGAACGGACAAAATTTTGTGCTCATGGAGATGAAAAAAGAGCACTGGCAAAAAGAGGATAGGGCTAGTCTAAGGGAGCCAGTTTCTTGAAAGTAATTTACACTTCACCGATAGACTGGCTGGGCGACCGCATACGTATCCTGGACCAGAGTAAACTGCCTGATGAGGAAACCTATCTGGAGCTGGAGAACTACCGTGACGTTGCCTCAGCCATCACAGAATTGAAAATAAGAGGCGCTCCGGCCATCGGGGTAGTTGGAGCTTACGGAATTGCCCTGGGGGCATTGAAAATCGAATCTGAGACGAAAGCCAGTTTTCGAAAGAAGCTCGATGAGGTGATGGGCACTATTGCTGCCACCCGCCCCACCGCCCGCAACCTTTTCTGGGCGCTCCAGCGCATGCAGAAGGTGGCCGAGTCCGGTGATGACGTAAACAAAATAAAGTCGGCACTGGTGGCCGAGGCGGTGAAGATACACGCTGAAGAGAAGGAGGCCACGCGGAAGTTGAGCCAGTTCGGCGCTGAGCTTATACGAGACGGGGATATCGTATTGGTCCACTGCAACGCCGGGCCGCTGGCCACCGCCGGCTATGGTACTGCTCTCGGCATTGTCCTGCTGGCGGTGGAGCAGGGGAAAAAGCTCAGGGTATTTGCCACCGAGACGCGCCCGGTGCTTCAGGGAGCCAGGCTGACCTGCTGGGAGCTAAGGAAAGCGGGCATTCCGGTAACCCTGATTGCAGATTCCGCGGCGGGCTATTTCATGCAGCGCGGCGAAATAAACTGCGTCATCGTTGGTGCCGACCGCATTGCCGCCAACGGGGACACGGCCAACAAAATCGGAACCTATACGCTGGCGGTGCTGGCCAGAGAGAACAACGTCCCGTTTTACGTTGCCGCCTCCACCTCCACCATTGACCCCTCCCTAGCCTCCGGCGAACAAGTCCCCATAGAGCAGAGGAAGCCGGAGGAGATTACACACATTAGAGGAGTGCCCATAGCCCCGGAAGGCATTGAGGTACAGAACCCTGCCTTTGACGTTACCCCCCACCGCTACATCACCGCCATCATCACCGAGAAGGGAATTATAAGAGGTGAGTTGGGTGAGGCGATTAGGGGGATAACATGAGCAGATATGTGCAAACTCATGAGGAATTATTAAAACACTTAAAAAGTCAAATAGAATTTATGATGCAATCGGCTGCTTCATTTGATAACGGCTTTGAGGATGAGGCTAAAAGACTAGCCGTAGTTATTCGTGTTTTGGTGCATGATACTTCTAATTCCAAATCTTTGTTGACTTTATTAGATAACAAGAATATTAAGCTTTATGACTCTGCTCTTTCTTATGACCCGAAAAATTTACTTCCTTTCAGTGCTTTGACAATGATGAAAGTATCAACTGAAGGGGCAAGTTATGTTGCTCCACTTGATGGGGGTGCGCCCTCAAGAAGTAGAACGAGAAAAATAGCGTTTCAAGTATGGTGGGATGGCGTATTCGTAATTAAAGATAAACATGGTAAGACTTTCACAAGAAAGCAATTGGTGCTTAATACTGCTAACATGGATGGTGGAGCGCATGTTGACCCTAATCTTGATGAAGCCTATGCAAAACTTTCGAGATTTCAATCATTAGGCTGGAAATTTTTTAATCGTGGTATTGAAGATGATTTTAGAAATAGTCCAGTTTTACCAAGCGTGCGTCAAATTGCACATGAAGTATTAAAAACTTTACGGGACGAGTTCCCTAAATTATTCTAAAAAGTGGGAGGCCACCTATGTCACAGGCTAAGATAGCGGTTATCGGCGGGAGCGGGCTGTATGACATCGAGGGGTTGGCAGACATTGAAGAAGTTGACATGCTCACGCCCTTCGGCATAACCAGTGATAAAATCGTGGTGGGGAAGCTGGGGGGGGTCGGCATTGCCTTCTTGCCCCGGCACGGGCGAGGGCACCGTCTGCTGCCCACCGAGGTGCCCTACCGGGCCAATATCTACGCGTTGAAATCGCTGGGGGTGGAGAGAATCATCGGCATCAACTCGGTAGGAAGCCTCAAGGAGGAGTTCAAGCCCAACGACCTGCTCATTCC
>DUFF01000047.1 GCA_011174815.1 Dehalococcoidia bacterium
AGCAGAAAATCGGTCTTGACCTCGAGGCCACGGGCAAAGGCGGCCACGCAGTCTCGTTTGCTCAGGAAAATGGCCCGGGCATGGTCCTCTCTGTCCGTGCCTTTCCAGATTGAGGGGTCATCCTGAGGGAAAGTCGACCCGATGCGCAGGGAGATGAATTGAATGCCGCATCTCCGCGAGTAGTACCAGCCCATGTTTTCCCCGAAGAGCTTGGAGATGCCGTAATACGAATCGGGCGCTGGCGGGTCGCTCAGCTTCACGAACCCCGTTGTCGGGACAAAGAAGCGGTCCAGCGTCAGAGGAGTTTTGCCAACATAATCGTGCTGGGTGTGATTGGTGCTGGCGAAGACGATTTTAAGCACGCCGGCCCGCACCGCTTCCTCGAATACGTTGTAGGTGGCGATGATGTTATTGTGCAGGACGCTCTCCCAGCTAGCCTCGGTGAGAGGGTCGGCGGCGAGGTGTATCACTGCATCCAGCCCCTCAAATACGCCCTGAACCTGCTCCGCCCTGGCGAAATCCGCTTGCGCCGTTTTATGTTTGGCAGCAAGGTCTGACCTTATCTCACGCCGGTTATAGAAAAGGATCAGCTTGTAGCGGTGGGGCAGGCCTTCGGTCAGTGTGGTGCCGATGTGGCCGGAGGCTCCGGTGATGCCTACATTAACGATTTTCCGCTCTTTCATCGCTCTCTCCATACGCCTATATCTATGAATTCTGGGCGCGCAGCTTTTGCAGATTGGCCGTCACCCACTTCGCCCATTCCTCAATGCCTTCGCCGGTGACTCCGGAAACCTGGAACAGGGCTGCCTGCTGATTGAGGCCTTGGAACACGCGGGCGAAAGCTTCCATGTCAAAAGCAACGTGTGGCAACAGGTCGGTTTTATTCACCACCAGCGCATGCGCCTGGGAGAAGAGCAGGGGGTACTTGTGTGGCTTGTCATCGCCCTCGGGTGTGCTGAGAATGACCACCCTGACGTACTCCCCGAGGTCAAAGCCGCCGGGGCAGATGAGGTTGCCCACATTTTCGATAAAGAGGATATCGATGTCATCGAGGGGAAGATTGGCCAGCGCCGAGTTCACCATGCTCGCGTCCAGGTGGCAGCCACCGCCGGTATTTATCTGAATCGCGGTAACTCCAGCTTGGCTCAATTTTTCGGCATCAATGCTGGAGCTGACATCCCCTTCGATAACGGCGATGCGGGCTTTATCTTCAAGCTTTTCCACAGTTCGCATAATCAGGGTCGTTTTGCCGGAGCCCGGCGAGGACATGAGATTGATGGCCATGATGCGCTTGCCGGTCAGCAGCTTTCGGTTTTGCTCTGCAATCTGGCTGTTGGCGTTCAGAATGTCTTTCAATACTTTGATTTCCATTACTCTACCTCAATGCTTTCGACGTATAGTTCATTGCCGCCAGTTATCTCTATTTCCAGTGACTGGCATCTGGGACAGCTCCATGCCAAATCTGTGGGTCGGAATACATGGGCGCAGCCGCGGCAGCGCGCCTGCCGCGGTATGTTCTTGAAGGTCAGTGCGGCTCCCTCGGCGGGCGTGTTCTGGCTGAGCAGCTCGAAGTTCGCCTGAACATAATGGTCGATGATGCCGGTCATCTCGCCGAGCACAATGTTCACCCCGACTATTTTGCTGGCGCCGGCTTTGGCCGCCTCGTCCAGAACCAGGTCCATAAGGCTCATGGTTACCGACATCTCGTGCATGGCTAGCATATCCGGGGCAGCGGCTCGCCGACCAGCATATCGATGATGCGCGTGGTCCCGAGCCCGGTCTTCATGACCACCCGTCCCGGATTTTCCTCCTTCACTTCGCCGATAATGGCGGCGTCGCGGCCATATTGATGTTTCTTCATCTGCTCCAGAACCTTTTTGGCGTTATCAGGGCTGACAGTGGCTATCAATTTTCCTTCATTGGCCACGTAGAGCGGATCCAGCCCGAGCATCTCGCAGGCGCTGGAGACTTCCTCCCGAACCGGTATTTTATCTTCATATATGCGGATGCTCACATCCGACTGCTCAGCGATTTCATTCAGCGTGGTTGCCAGCCCGCCGCGGGTGGGGTCGCGCAGGCAGTGAATATTTTGGCTCGCCGCTAGCATCTCAGCTACCAGCCCGTTGAGCGGTGCGCAGTCGCTTTTCAATTCGGTGGCGAAGTTGAGCCCCTCACGCTGGCTGAGCACGACGATGCCGTGGTCGCCAACCGTGCCGCTTAATATTAACATATCCCCCGGCCGGGCGTTGTGTCCCGAGATGTCCACCTCATCCGGTATCGTGCCGATGCCGGCGGTATTGATGAAGAGTTTATCGGCGGTGCCGCGGTTGACCACCTTGGTATCGCCGGCCACCACGGCCACGCCCGCGGCTTTGGCGGCTTCTTTAACTGAGTAAACTATTTTTTCCAGCTCGCTCAGGGGCAGACCTTCCTCGATTATAAATGCTAAGCTCAAATAATGCGGCACGGCCCCCACCATGGCCAGGTCATTCACCGTGCCGCAGACGGCAAGCTTGCCAATATCACCTCCCGGGAAAAAGATAGGCTGGACGACGTAGCTGTCCGTGGTGAAGGCCAGCCTGCCGGCAGGCTCAAGCACCGCGGCATCATCAAGCCGGGCGAGAACCGGGTTGGACAGCGCAGGGAGCAGGCTGTTGCGTATGATATCATGGGCCAGCCTGCCGCCGCTGCCGTGCGCCAGCAGAATCTTATCGGACATCGTCTTCACCGTAATGATAATAGGCGGCACAGGTGCCTTCCGCCGAGACCATGCACGGCCCCACCGGATTGGTCGGGGTACAGGTAAGGCGGAACAGCGTGCAATCATCGGGCGATTTAACCCCCCGCAGCACCTCCCCGCAGAGACAGCCCTTCGGGGTTGCCGTCGGCCCGGGGTCGAAATCGAAGTTCGCTTCAGCGTCAAAACGGGCGAAATTTGGTCTCAGCTTCAGGCCGCTCGCCGCCACCTCGCCGAAGCCGCGCCAGCGCGCTGGAGCTGGCTCAAATACTCTGTCCATAATATCGATGGCGGTCCGGTTTCCCTCCCGGCTGACCCCACGCCGGTAGGCGATTTCAACCCTCGCTTCGCCGTCGGCCACCTGCCGCGTCAGCATGTCAATGCACTGCAATATATCCAGCGGCTCGAAGCCGGAGACGACGCAGGGTATGCCATAGTCGCGCGCGATGAACTCCCACGGTCTGGAGCCGATGACGGCGCTGACGTGTCCGGGGCAGATTAAACCCTGCAAATTGACCTCGCCGGAGTCCAGCAGCGTTTTGATTACCGGCGGGCAGAGCTTGTGCAGGGAAAGGACATAGTAATTTTTCAGGCCTTCCCCTTTCGCCTGTAATATGGAGGCGGCGACGGTGGGGGCGGTGGTCTCAAAGCCGATGCCGAGGAATACCACCGATTTCTCCGGGTTTTCCCTGGCCAGCGAAAGCGCATCCAGAGCGGAGTAAACGACGCGCACATCCGCTCCGGCCGCTTTCGCCTCCTGGAGGCTGGAACGGCTGCCGGGCACCCTTACCATGTCGCCAAAGGAAGCCACGATGACATCGGGCAGCGAGGCCAGGGCGATGGCCTTGTCCAAATCGGCATTGTGCGTGACGCATACCGGACAGCCTGGCCCCGAGGTGAGGGTTAACGCTGGCGGCAGTAGCTGACGCAGGCCGGATTTCATGATGGACATGGTATGCCCGCCGCAGAACTCCATGAAACGCGCCGGTTTGCCGGCGTGTTGTCTGATGCTGCGTACCAGACCATCGGCCAGCCCGGACTGGCGGAACTCGCTGACCAGCTTCATTCCTTCTCCATTATCTGGCTCATCTCAGCAAAGATGGCCAGGGTCTCCTCCGCCTCTTTCCGGTCAATTATATTGATGGCATAGCCAGCGTGCAGAAGGACATAGTCACCCACCCTGGCCTCAGGGGTGAGCATCAGACTCGTTTGGCGGGTGATGCCGCCGATTTCAACCTCGGCTTCGGTTCCATTTATCGATATAATCCGCACCGGTATGGCCAGACACATGTGACTTACTCCTTGCTGTCATTCGCTTTATAGCTGGCGATAACCGCCTGCCCCAGGGCAATGCCGCCGTCGTTGCATGGCACTAGGCGGTGGCTCAGCACCTGAAATCCTTCCTTTTCCAGCATACCAATCGCCAAGTTGAGAAGCAGTCGGTTCTGAAAAACGCCACCGCTCAGGGCCACCGTTTTCAGGCTGGACTGACGGGAAATCAGGCGGCAGGTCTCCAGAATCATCTCGGCCATTGTCCTGTGGAATCTGGCGGAGACTTCACTGGGCTCAATGCCGTTTCTTACATCATGCACCACGGCGGAGATAAGTTCTCTCAGCTTAATCACCGCCGGATTTTCATTTTCAGAAATGGTGAAAGGGTATGGTTCAAAATGCGTTACATCATCTGGAGCGAGCATTTCCAGCTCGATGGCGGCCTGGGCCTCATAGTCAACCTGCCCCCGGACGCCGGCTAGCGCCGATACGGCGTCAAAAAGCCGCCCCGCTCCGGAGGTAAGCGGTGAGTTGAGCCTCCGCTCCAGTTGGATAGTAACAACGTTCACTTCATCGGCGGGAATTTTGCTCATAAGGGGGAGGCCGTCCAGCGATGTTTTCGGGCCGAGCAGCGAGTAAATATAGCCGAGCGCCATGCGGTATGGCCGTCGGATGGCGGCGGCTCCGCCCGGCATCGGTACGTATTCCAGATGGGCCGCGCGCTCGAAATCGCTCCAGTCGCCGACCAGAAATTCGCCGCCCCAGAGGTTGCCGTCACTGCCATAGCCCACGCCGTCAAAGGCGACGCCGATTACCGGTTCCCGGTAATCGTTTTCCGCCAGGCAACTCACTATATGGGCGTGATGGTGCTGTACCACGACGGTCTTCAGCCCTTTCTCAGCAGCGTATTTCAGGGCGTACTTGGTGGAAAGATACTCCGGATGCAGGTCATAAGCGATGATTTCCGGCTGGATGCGGAACAACTTCTGGTAGAGGTCGATGGTGTGCTCAAAATGTGCCATCGTCTCTTCGTTATCCATATCGCCGATGTGCTGGCTCAGGAAGGCATATTCATCTCTGGTCAGACAGAAGGTGTTTTTCTCCTCGGCACCGCAGGCCAGCACCTGTCTGGCCTTGAAGGGAAGGGGGATGGGAGTGGGGGCATAGCCGCGGGCGCGCCTGATGGCGCGCGAAGTGCTCCTCTCCACCAGATATACGCTGTCATCATATCTGGCGTGGATATCTCGATTGTGCCGCAGGAAGTAATCAGCGATGCCGTGGAGCCGGTGCAATGCCTCGTCGTTATTCTGGCAGATGGGCTCCTCGCTGAGGTTGCCACTGGTCATCACCAGCGGTCGTGCCGCATAGCGAAGGAGAATATGGTGCAGGGGCGTATAGGGCAACATGACCCCCAGGTATTTGTTGTTCTCCGCGACCAGCGGGGTTACATCTGAGGTGTCTTGGCGCCATTTCAGCAGGAGGATGGGCGCGTTTGGCGAGAGCAGCAGCCCGGCCTCTTCGGGTGACACATGACAGTGTCTTTCTATTTCGGCAATGGATGCCATCATGAGGGCAAACGGCTTGCCCGGTCGCCTTTTTCGTTCTCTCAGGCGGGCCACGGCTTCATGGCTCGTGGCGTCGCAGGCCAGTTGAAAGCCGCCCAGCCCCTTCACCGCGACGATGTAACCCTGACGCAGCAGTTCGGCCGCTTTCTGCAACGGGTCTGCGCTGGATAGCGGGATGCCCTCGGCGTCGGTCAGTTGCAGGCTTGGGCCACACTTCGGGCAGGCGTTGGGCTGGGCATGGAAGCGGCGGTCAAGCGGGTCATCATACTCCGCCTGGCACTCCGGGCACATGGTGAAACGGCTCATGGTGGTCAGCGGGCGGTCGTAGGGGATGTCCCTGATGATGGTGAAGCGGGGTCCGCAGTTGGTGCAATTGGTAAAGGGGTACAGGTGGCGTCGGTTTTCCGGGTCGAAGACCTCTGCCAGACATTCCGGGCAGGTGGCTAGGTCAGGAGAGACCGGCTGGTATTTATCCGGCTCGGGCTGGCTCTCTCTTATTTCAAAGCCGATATCGCCTTTGCCCGGCAGTTTCCGGGTGACGATATCCTGGACATGGGCGGTGGGGGGAGCCTTTTCTTTCAGCAGGGTCAGGAACTGGCTGACGGCTTCTTCGGCCCCTTCCACCTCGATGGTTACGTTTCCCGAGGTATTGCGCACCCAGCCGTTGAGATGGCAGTTTTTTGCCAGCCGATAAACAAAAGGTCGGAAGCCGACGCCCTGTACTATGCCCTTGACCTCGATGTGCAATCTGGTCTTGGTATCAACTTTCAGAGGGGAACCGCTCATAACCTCCCCGCATTAATCCCCAGACACTAAATTGGAATGACCGACTACTGGGATGAGAAAGCAGCCGTTCTATCCGCATAGATGAAATGCTATCAGTCTTTTTGGGAGCTGTCCTTCTCTATATTCATATTTTATCACAGTATCCGTGGCACGGCTATGGGCCAGCCTAGTCTCAATAGCATTGGCAAAGAGTTCGTAAGTGAACCAGCTTATGGCGAAGGATGGACGCCATCATGATTTCTTCAAGGATGCGAAGAGGCGGTGGGTGGCGTTCTGCCGACATGCTTGATGCTACATGCTTAGGTAACTCGGTAATGAGGTTTATAACCCATTTCGATGGCTTGGCGATCCATATCTAGAGTGAGAAAACGTTCCAGTGGTAAAATAACCTGATTTTCAGCTTGTCTTTGGTCTACTGTTTTAATGTAGCGCTTGCATCGTTCGCAGATGTACAGCCGGTATAGACCTGCATCGTCACTGAAGTAGCACAGGTCATTTTGGTCCTGAGTATTGCAGTAGGGACATTGCAGGCGTTGGAAGATCCACTCCGTATCGCAACGCGAACATAAAAGCCACCGCGAGCCGCGTTCGGCATCCAGAAAAGCGAAATCCGGGCTCCCACCGCATATTGGGCAATAACTGCGACGCCATCGTTCCTGGTCAATAGAATCTCTCAAGGTTTTGGCATGACTTATCAAGAAGGGTTTTATGGCGGCATGAATAATTGAGTTTACGAGTTTTTTATCCATACCCCTGATTGAAATCGTTGAGGGCAGCTTTTGCTTTGTGAACCATCGCTTGAGGGCGGATCTGGTGAGGAGAACGTCTGCTCCTAACTCTGCCAGCCTCCGTTTACTGGAATTGAATAGCTCTGCATAATTGGCAAAAATACCCTTGATCTCATCAAAAGCGGCAGTCAATAATGGCCAATCAAGGGCGAGTTCATCAAAAGAGATGAGGGGAGTCCCATTCTCAATCCGTTTATTAATAGCATCGCGACTCAAACCTGCTTCGAGTCGCGATACCAACTTTCTCTCAACTTCAGATTGAACTTGTAGTAAATTGCGGTAGAACTCTAAAGGTCTTGGAAGTGCTCCTTCTTTTCTTTCCTTTTCCTCCAAATATTGAAGAATGGCATCTGTTTCTATCGGCAATTAGCTTTTCACCTCTTTCCCTCTGGTGACCTCCTCATACCATTTGGCGTGGTGCTTCTTGGCATATTCTACGGAAACAGTCCCTTTATATATTGCTTTCCAGGCTTCCGTCATCAGGGGGTGAAGGAGACCAAGATAGATATGGAGGAGGAGCATGGTGCCAGCAACAATAAAGGCGACATCGTGGAAAAACACCATCCATTGCAGAACGGCGGCTGGAGCTGTCGTTTTGGCAAACCACATAACGAGACCGGTGATGGTGAAAATCACACCGGAAACAAGTACGATAAGCCACCAGAGCCTTTGCCCGGTATTCATGCTACCCTGCGGCGGCATGCCGGTTTCGTCACCGAGGAAATAATAGCGAGGAGCTGCTTTCAGCCAGCCGATGTCAGCCGCTGACCAGGAAAAGGCTTCTTTGACTCCTTTCAAGGTTGCCTTCCAGTTCATCGGAACATAGATAATAGGCGCTAGAATGAAGATAACGGCGGCAACGCGGTGTATCACCCTTGTCCAACTATCCTGTGCGATAACGCCAAGACCGGGTACGAAGAGAACGAGTCCCGTTAGAAACAGGATGCAGAAGCTGACCAAATGTACCCAGTGCAATATTCGTGTTGGTTTACTGTACTTCTCAACTTCTTGCTGCATCTTTTTTCTCCTTTTCCCTGTTGATGTTGGCTCTGGCAACAAGGTAATTAAAGCCCAGCCCCAGGATGGTCAATCCGCCTACTACCCAGCCAATCGGCTGTATTACATCCTGCCAGGCGATAGTGGCCGCCGAGATTTGCGGGTCAACCGGCAGTCCATATACCGCTGGATGGTCATCCAGGACGTACATAACGTGCAGTCCGCCCAATTCTTTTTCCCCGTAAAGGTTAGCGTTGGTCCATCCTTTAGCGATTAGTGCTTCAACCCTTTTTTTACCCTCCGCGACGAGCTGGTCGCGGTCACCATATTGCAGGGCATCCGGTGGGCAGGTTTTTACACAGGCCGGTTCCCAGCCTCCAGCGATGCGGTCCAGGCCAGGCGTGGTGCAGAAGGTGCACTTGTCCATTTTGGCGATGCCGGATACAAAGTTGCGCTCATAGCGGGGCACATCGAAGGGGCAGGCATCTTCACAGTAGCCGCACCCGGTACAGATGTCCTTATCATAAGCGACAAAGCCGAGCTCATGGTGGTATAAAGCGCCACTGGGGCAAACTTTCACGCAACCGGCATCGGTGCAGTGCATGCAGGAGCGGCGGTTAAATAACCATCTCACCTTTCCATCAGGGGTAACCTCGCGGAACTCCATCTTGAGCCAGGTTGTCGGCGAAAGGTCAGGAGGATTCTCGTAACTGCCTCGATTAACTGACTGCACGCCGTTTTCCACGGTGGGAATAAATTCATCGTTCTCGTTCCATTGCTTGCAGGCGGCCTGACAGCCACGGCAGGCAGTGCATCTGGTCGCGTCATATAAGATTGCTTTTTCAGCCATCGGTACCTCCAACTATACCTTTCTAATGTTAACCAGGAAGGCCTTGTATTCAGGGATCATGGTATTAGCGTCGCCAACGTGCGGTGTAAGCTTATTGGCACTGTCACCCGTGGAAAGCCCCGTGAAACCCCAGTGCCAGGGTATTCCTACTTGATGCACCGTTGTTCCATTCATCTGGAATGGTTTGAAGCGTTTGGTTATCACGGCTGTCAGGTAGACCTGGCCCCGCGTTGATTCCACAATAACCTTCTCACCGTTGACAATACCTATCTTGGCAGCCAGTTCCTCGCTCATCTCGACGAATGGTTCGGGCTGCATTTCGATCAGCCACGGCATATTCCGAGTCATCTGCCCGCCCTGCCAGTGTTCACAGAGCCGATAAGTGCTGCATACTATTGGATACTTATCAGGTGTCCCCTGCTCGTCTGGTCGCCAGATTTTGAACGCCGGATTGCTCTGCTGTGGTGACATCGGGTTCTTTATCGGAGATTCCCACGGCTCATAGTGTTCAGGAAGAGGTCCTTCTGCCATCCCCGGACCGAAGAAACGGGCATGCCCCTCTGGTTTCATGATGAAGGGGTATTTGGTATTTTCGGGGTCAACGGCCATCGGCGGCCAGCCACCGTCAGGCACATCGCCCACCCATTTGTCACCCTGCCACCAGATAACCGGATGGTTCTTGTCCCACGGCTCGCCGTTAAGGTCAACTGAGGCCCGGTTATATATAATTCGCCGGTTAACCGGCCAGCACCAGGACCAGTTTGGATAGAGCCCGATATTGAACGGGCCAGGAGTCGGGTCACGGCGGGCAGCCATGTTGCCATCTTCGGTGTAGCTGGCGCAGTAGAGCCAGTTGCCGGAAGAGGTGGTACCATCATCCATGAGCTTGGTGAAGCTGGGCAGCAGCTTGCCGGTGGTAAGGTCGTATCCGTTTATCTCTTTGGCTACCGCGTGCACATCGGGATGCTCGTGCCCGTAGTTCCAGTTGAGTTGAGTAATCGCTTCGGCATTGGGCCCACCTTCATTGGCGTACATCTCCATGAGCTTTCGTGCCAGCCAGTCCAGCATCCAGAGGTCGCCCATGGCCACTCCCGGACCAGCCGCCGCCGCGTAGCGCCACTGGCTCCAGCGGCCGCTATTGGTGACGCTGCCTTCTTTCTCAAAGGAATTGAGGGCGGGAAGAAGGAAGACCTCGGTTTTGATATCGGCTTTGTTAACGCCGGGACGCTGCCAGAAATTGGCCGTCTCGGTGTGCCAGATATCGGTAACCACCAGCCAGTCCAGTTCCCCCAGCGCTAACCGCTCCAGGTTGGCATTTGGGCCGCCTACAGCCGGGTTCTGGCCCCAGCACATCATTCCTTTGATGACGCCGGAGTACATGGCTTCAAACAGGGAAATGTGAGAATAGTTTTTGCCTGTCTCTATCTTGGGCAGATAATGGAAGCCAAACTGGTTATCTCTGGTAGCGGCATTGCCATACCATGCTTTTAGCAGACTGACCATATATTTGGGGGTGTGCTGCCACCAGTTGGCGCTCTTGGGGTCGTTGCTTTTGGGGGTAACCCGCTCCAGATACTTATCAAGGGTGTCGTCAGTGTCATCCGGCACTTTAAGGTAGCCGGGGAGGATGTGGAAGAGCAGGCAGTGGTCGGTGGAACCCTGTACGTTGGACTCGCCTCTCATGGCGTTGATGCCGCCGCCAGCGATGCCGATGTTGCCCAACAGAAGCTGTAAAATACAGTACGAGCGAATATTCTGAGCACCATAGGTGTGCTGGGTGGTTCCCATGGCGTAGAGAATAGTACCTGCCTTACCTACCTGGCCACTGGTCGCATATGTCTGGCAAATCTGCAAGAAGGTATCTACAGGAGCACCGGTTATCTCGTTTACCTTTTCCGGTGTGTAGCGAGCGAAATGCCTCTTCATTATCTGGAAAACGCAGTTGGGGTCCTGTAAGGTCATATCTCTCTTGGGGATACCCTTTTCATCAAGCTGGAACTGCCAGCTGGATTTATCGTACTTTCTCTTGTTGCCATCGGTTTCATTGAGTCCTCCAGCATAGCCGGAGAATAACCCGTCCAGGTCGGCCGGTCCTTTGTAGCCGGGATTGATGAGGTAAGCGGCATTGGTGTATTCCTTGATGTAGCTCATATTGTAGTTGCCGGGATTATGATCAATGTCATCGAGCACGTATTTTATCATACCGTCGATAAAGGCGATGTCAGTTCCTGACCGCAACGGAGAGTAGATATCCGCTTTCGCGGAGGTTCTGGTGAATCTGGGGTCAACGCTGATGAGCTGGGCACCCCTTTCTTTGGCATCGGTGATATGGCCAAATGCTGCCGGGTGGTTTTCTGCTGGGTTAGAACCGATCGCCATTATGACGTCGGCGTTGGCGATGTCATTCCAATGATTGGTCATAGCTCCCCGGCCAAACGTTTCCGCCAAACTGGCGACAGTGGGGGAATGTCATATACGGGCGTGGTGTTCCAGGTACACCACGCCCAGCGCGCGGGTGAGTTTGGACAGGAGGTAACATTCTTCGTTATCTAAGGCGGAACCGCCGAGATTGGCAATGGCCTCGGTCCGGTTTACCAGATTGCCCTTGCTGTCTAGTTCGGTAAAATTGGCATCTCTGGTGTCTTTAATCCGCCGGGCAATCTCGGTCAGTGCCCAGTCCCAGTCTTTTTCCTCCCAGTTAAGACCACCGGGAGGGCGGTACAGCACTTTGCTCAGACGCCAGGGGTTATTGGCCGAAAGCTGTCGCATTGAGGCACCTTTGGCGCAGCCCCCACCGCGATTGATTGGGTGGTCAGGGTCACCTTCAATGTTAACCACTCTGCCGTTCTCTGTAGCTACAATGAAGCCACATCCAGAAGCATCATAGGGGCAAATAGTAGTCTTTTCACCTATTTTCTTTTTCAGCGGCAGAAATTTGTGTGTTACTGCGTGAGCGATATCAGGATTGAGTGCTCCGAGCATAAAAATACCGCCCATAGCGGCTCCTGATGTTTTCAGAAAGTCTCTTCTGCTTAGCTCCATAATACCTCCTTGAGTATCTGAGCAAATTGGCTTGATGGGTAGGATAAACTTGATGGATAGGATAAACTTGATGGATAGTATAAATTATCTTCAAATGGTTTGTCAACTTCATTCTTTCGAGGGTAAGGAGTGGGGAACAATTGGTTGCGGAACTGGTGCAAACGGCAAGGCAAATGTAAACCAAACTTTTACCTCGGTTGTTTCCGGGTGGGTTTTCGGGGTTTGGGTGGTTCCTCTTCCTCCTCCTCTTCAAAGTCCTCGCCACGCTGCCCTTTTCTGAAGTTGCGTATCCCTTTCCCAATAGCTCCGCCAACCTGTGGTAATCTGCCCACACCGAAAACGATGAGGATAACTATCACGATCAGGGCGATTTCCCATGGTCCCAATCTAAACGGCATAGTATCTCCTTTTAATTACCGCACGAAGCGATTATTTAAATACCCGGCCGGTAATTCTCTCGTATGCCTGAACATATATGCGGGAAGTGGCCTCAACAACATCGGCGGGCAATGGTGGCGCCGGCGGCTCTTTGTTCCATCCCGATGCCACCAGCCAGTCACGAAGCGGCTGTTTATCATAGCTGGGCTGCGCCTGGCCCACCTGATACAGTCTGGTCTCCCAGATCCTTGACGAATCCGGCGTTAAAAGCTCGTCAATCAGAATGAGCCGGTCTTCATCTAGGCCGAACTCCATCTTGGTATCGGCGATGATTATGCCCCGTTTGGTAGCATACTCCTGTGCGTAATTGTAAATGTCTAGGCTCTTCTCTTTCATTTCGAGGGCCCTTTTCTTGCCAACCAGCTTTTCTATCTCATCCATAGTGATGGGTAAGTCGTGCCCGGATTCCGCTTTGGTCGTCGGGGTAAACAATGGCTCTGGCAGTTTCTGGCTCTCTTTGAGTCCCCTGGGCAGCTTGAAACCGGCTACCTTGCCGCTTTGCTGATATTCAGCCCAGCCGGAACCAGCGAGGTAGCCACGCACCACACATTCCACCGGGATGCGCTTTACCTTCCTCACCACCATGGAGCGCCCGACCAAGTAGGCAGGGTAGGAGAAACGATTTTCTTCAGACACATAAGTGTCAAGGTTGTGCACATCTTCAACCGCCTCCAGCAGATGGTTGAGTATTATTCCTTGCGTCTGTCTGAACCAGAACACAGATAACTGGTTCAGGACGAAACCCTTGCCAGGAATGGCGCTGGGCAATACGAAGTCAAAGGCAGAGATGCGGTCGGTGGCGATGATGAGGAGGTGATTTCCCAGGTCATAGGTATCGCGCACTTTGCCTCTAATGAATAGTGGCAGAGGAAGATCAGTCTCGCTTATCACTGATAAATCACTCTCCATTTCTTAAGCTCCCGTGCCCTTCATTTTTAATCGGTTAAACCCTCCAGCGATTTTTTAATGATTCGATTCAGCACCGCTTTGCTCACCGGGTCCTTAGCCACCGTATCAGCGAAATCGAGTCTATCAAAGTAAATGCGCAAACTCTTAATCCTATCATTCTCAAAGACGAGGACTTCTGACTGTTTGGATTTCACCTCTGGACCGCTGTGCAGTCGTGCCCGCATAATGTATTCTTCGAACAGAATATTACCTTCCGCCATGGTCACTACCGGTTGAAATTTGATCTGCCTAATGTTTTTAAACAGCCAGTCAAACCACTTTTCTACGCCGGCTTTTCCAAACAGGCTGTTGCGCAGCAGCTCGATTTCACAGTCATCGGCGAAGCATAATAGGACCGCGTCCAGTCTTTTGTTTTCTATGGCATTATCCAGTGCCATAGCCACATTGCGGATCTCTTCGGTCGAATGTTTTCCTTCCATAGTACTCAACCTCTGCAAACGTATATTACAGCGCCCTCGGTGCCAAATTTGTCGATTCTGGCATGGTGCTTTTCCACTGCGCTTTGGTCAACCCCAATCGCTCAAAGATCTCGTCAATATGTCTCAGGTAAAACTGGTAATCAAACAACGCCTCGAGTTCCGGCTGGGGCAGGCTCTTGACAACCTCCGGGTCCGCTTTCAAAAGATTAAGGAAATCCTTATTTCCTTTCCAGGACTTCATCGCATTGCGCTGCACCAGCTCATACGCTTCCTGCCGGGAAAGGCCTTTATCAATGAGCGCCAGCATCACCCGCTGGGAAAAGACAAGGCCTTTGGTGAGCTCCATGTTCTTTTTCATACGCTGCGGAAAAACCTGCAGACCCTTGATTATTGAAGTGAAGAGGGGTAGGCAGTAATCAACCAACAGGCAAGCATCGGGCAGTATAACACGTTCCGTGGAGGAATGGCTGATATCACGCTCATGCCAGAGGGCGATATTCTCCATGGCGGTGAGAGCATAACCCCTTACCAGTCGGGCCAGGCCGCTGATTCGCTCACAGAGTTCCGGGTTGCGCTTGTGGGGCATGGCCGAGGAACCGGTCTGTCCGCTGCCGAAAGGTTCTCCCACCTCACCGACTTCCGTTCTCTGCAACCCCCGTATCTCGAAGGCGAACTTCTCCAGAGAGCTGGCGATGAGCGCCAGAGCGGTAACGAACTGGGCATGGCGGTCGCGCTGCAATATCTGATTTGATACCGGTGCCGGGAGGAGACCCAGTTTGCGGCAAGCCCGCTGTTCTACCTCCGGCGGTACTGTGGCGTATGTGCCGACGGCACCGGATATCTTGCCCACGGCGATTATCTTTCTGGCCTCGCTGAGGCGCTGCATATTGCGCCTCATTTCTTCAACCCAAACCGCCAGCTTCAGGCCGAAGGTGATTGGCTCGGCGTGAACGCCATGGGTACGCCCGATCATCGGGGTATATTTGTGCTCCACGGCTTTCTGTGCTAGAACCGTAATGAGCTCTTTAACATCTGCGCTGAGCAGTTCAGTAGCCTCCACCAGCTGCAGGCTGAGCGCTGTGTCCATAACATCTGATGAAGTAAGTCCGAGGTGGATAAAACGCGATTCCTCGCCCAGGCTCTCCGCCACCGAGCCGAGGAATGCGGTCATATCGTGGTGGGTTTCCTTGAGGATTTCTTCCATTCGTTTAAGGTTGCATTTGGCCAGTTTGATTTTCGAGATAGCCTCGCGGGGCACGACGCCTATCTCTGCCCAGGCATCGCAGACTGCAATCTCCACCTCCAGCCACTTGTGGAACTTGTTTTCATCCGACCATACCCGTTTCATCTGAGGGCGGGAATAGCGCTCAATCATTTGCCTTCTCCTTGCAGTTCGCGCCGGTATTTGGCGTAAGTCTCGTGGGTGTTCTCATACTTGATGCCCAGAATTTCGGCGGCTAGGTAGGCGGCATTCTTGGCGCCGGCGGTACCAATGGCAACGCAGGCGACCGGTATTCCGGCTGGCATCTGGACAATTGAGTAGAGGGCATCGACCCCTTTCAGTTCACCGGAGACGAGCGGTACCCCGATAACCGGCAGGGTGGACCAGCTGGCCAGAACACCGGGCAGGTGGGCGGCGCCTCCCGCGGCGGCGATTATAACTTCGATGCCGCGCTCGCGAGCTGTCATTCCATATTGTCGGGCCTTCTCTGGGGTACGGTGGGCGGAAATAACGTTGACCTCATAGTCAATGCCAAGCTGCTCCAGTATCTCCAGAGCCGGCTTTAGTGCTTCGGTGTCCGACTTGGAACCCATAACTACGCCGACCAGTGGCATATTACCTTACCTCACCTCTCTCC
Organism: Dehalococcoidia bacterium; assembly: GCA_011174815.1. Classification (GTDB taxonomy): domain Bacteria; phylum Chloroflexota; class Dehalococcoidia; order Dehalococcoidales; family RBG-16-60-22; genus E44-bin89. The sequence goes on from DUFF01000047.1 coordinate 15,722, forward strand.
TTTTGCAATTCTTTTATGTCTGCGATGTCCCTGCGGTACTGGCAGCCTTCAAAACGTATCCGGTTGATATTATTATACACTTTCTCCCTTGCCTCGTTGAGGTCTTTGCCAGTGGCTACCACAGTCAGCACCCTGCCTCCGCTGGTCATCACCTCACCTGGCGCCGACCCTTCTTTGGTACCAGCGTGAAAAACCATGACGTCTCTATCGACGTCGTTCAGCCCGGAAATGGGAAAGCCGGTCTGATAGCTTCCCGGATACCCGGCGGAAGCCATCACCACACCAACGCAGGCTTCTTCGCTCCACTGCACCTTAACCTGCTCAAGTTTGTTATCCACCACCGCCACAAGAATGTCCAGCAGGTCGGCCTTCATCCTGGGCAGCACCACCTGCGTTTCCGGGTCACCAAATCGGACGTTAAATTCTAACACTTTTGGCCCGTCATTGGTAATCATCAGGCCACCGTAAAGCACCCCTTTATAAGGGCGATTTTCCTGACGCAAAGCTTTTACGGTCGGCTCCATGATGGTTTCCCCGACAGACGATTCTAACTGTGAATTGAGGAAGTATGGTGGACTGTAGCTACCCATACCGCCGGTATTGGGCCCGCGGTCACCGTCAAAAATGCGTTTGTAGTCGCAGGCGGGCACCATGGGGACGACAGCGGTGCCATCAGTGAAGGCAAAGGCGCTCATCTCC
>DUFF01000048.1 GCA_011174815.1 Dehalococcoidia bacterium
AGCATGACGTAGTTGGTGACATCGACCACGTTGTTGATGGGGCGCATGCCGCAGGCGAGCAATCTCTGCTGCATCCACGGCGGTGATTGGCCAATTTGGACTCCGGTTATCAGGCTGGCGCAGTACCGCGGGCAGAGATCAGCATCAATGATTTCCACCGCGATGTGCTGGTCAATGGGCGGGCCTGCCTCTTCGTACGTAATCTCGGGCGCGTGGAGCTTCTGTCCGGTCAGGGCAGCCACCTCCCGGGCGATGCCGATGACACAGAGGCAGTCGGGGCGGTTGGGCGTCACGTCCAGGTCAAAGATAACGTCTCCGAGGTAATCGGCCAGTGGCATGCCCACCGGCGCATCAGCGGGCAGCACCAGTATTTCGGTGTGGTTATCCGAGATGCCGAGCTCCTTTTCCGAGCAGACCATGCCGCTCGACTCGACGCCGCGGATTTTGGCCGGCTTCAGGGTGGCCCTTTGTCCGGTATGCCCGTCAATAAGCTTGGCGCCAACGCTGGCGAAAGCTATCTTATCGCCGATGTTGAGGTTCGGGGCACCGCAAACCACGGTCTGCTGCCCGGTTCCGATGTCAACCGTGGGCAGGCGGAGGCGGTCGGCATTGGGGTGGGGGTTGACCGCCAGTATCTGGCCGACCACAATATTATCCCATTTTTCGCCAATGGCCTGTATCCCTTTGGCCTCGGTGCCGGCCATGGTCAGCCGGTCCGCCACCTCTTTCGGCGGTAGGGAGATGTCAACGAATTCCCGGAGCCATTTGAGAGTAACTTTCATCTTTTAACCTAAAACTGTCTCAGGAACCTGAGGTCGTTGCCGTAGAAAAGCCTGATATCGTCAATGCCGTAGCGCAGCATGGGCAGGCGCTCGATGCCGATGCCGAAGGCAAAGCTACTGTATTCATCGGGGTCTATGCTGCCCCGGCGCAGCACCTCGGGATGGGTCATGCCCGCGCCGAGTATCTCTATCCAGCCGCTGTACCCGCAGAGCCGGCACCCCTTCCCGTTGCAGTTCAGGCACTCGATGGCCATCTCCACGCCGGGCTCGACGAAGGGAAAGAAATCGCAGCGGAAACGCACCTTCCTCTCCTCGCCGAAAAAGCGGCGGGCGAACTCGTAGAGCGTTCCTTTGAGGTCGGCCAGGGTGATGCCTTTGTCCACGGCCAGGCCGTCTATCTGGTAGAACATCGGGATGTGAGTGGCATCCGTGGCCTCATAGCGGTAGACCCGGCCTGGCTCTATGACCCGTATCGGCGGTTTCATCTTCTCGATGACACGTGCGGTTACCGCCGTGGTATGGGTGCGAAGGAGCATGTTGTAGTCACCGCTTTCCGACTTGGGCTCCACCCAGCAGGTGGACGTGGTGTCGCGGGAGGGGTGTTCCGCCGGGATATTCAACGCCTCGAAATTATAATAGTCCCACTCCACGTCCGGACCTTCAGCTATCTGAAAGCCCATAGAAGCAAAGATTTCAAAGATTTCATTGAGGGTCTGTGTGATGGGATGCAGACGGCCGGCCGGCAGGGGACGGCCGGGCAAGGTGATATCCAGGATTTCTTTCTGTGTCCCGGAGATGAATTGAGCCTCTCGCAGCGCCTGCTCTTTTTCCTGCAGCTTGCTTTCCAGCTCCGTTTTGACCTGATTGGCCCGGGCACCAACGGATTTTCTCTCTTCGACCGGCAACGTGGCTAGGCTGCGCAGAATTGAGGTCAGAGAGCTCTTCTTACCGAGGTAACGGACCCGCCATGATTCTAGCTCTCTCGCGTCAGGTATTTTATCCAGTTCCTGGAACGCTTTTGTTTTCAGTTCCTCAAGCTGTTGTATCATTTTTTCCTTGATATGGAAGGATAAAGAAAGCGGCGGTGGCGGGCGCCGATTGTTCCGTTCTGAACTTAAGCCTTCTCTCTCGCGGTGTTGACCAGATTGTTGAAAGCTTCTGGTTCCCTTACCGCCATTTCGGCCAGCATCTTCCGGTTCAGGCCGATGCCGGAACGCTTCAGCAGGTCCATAAGCTGACCATATTTCAAGCCCTGGGCCCGGCTGGCGGCATTTATGCGCAGAATCCAGAGCCTTCTCATATCGCCTTTCCGCTCGCGGCGGTGCTGGTAGGCGTAGCTCAGGGAATGCAGCATGGCCTCGTGAGCACGGCGATAGAGGCTATGCCGGGATGCCCTCTGCCCTTTGGTTATGGCGAGCATCTTTTTGTGCCGGTGGTGGGCGGTGACCCCTCTCTTAACTCGTGGCAAGGAACAACCCTCCTATCTAGCCAACCCCGTAGGGAATAAGCCTTCTAATCCTGGTTCGGTCAGCGGGATGCAGTTCAATTTTTTTATCGAAAAGCTGCTTTACCCGCTTGGCCTTGCGCCTGCGCAGGTGGCTTTTCGGTCCTTTAATACGCATGATTTTGCCGCTGCCGGTAATATGGAAGCGACTTTTTGCGCCTTTATGCGTTTTCAGCTTTGGCATCTTGACTTTCCTTTATCTCTTCTCTGGCTTTGGCTTTTGTCGTAACCGGCGTCAGGATAATATTCATCCGTTTCCCCTCCATGACCGGCTGCCTCTCTATGGAGGAACTATCATTGAGTGTCTCCGTCATCCGTTGTAGTAGTTTCCAGCCCAGCTCAGGATGGGTTATCTCGCGTCCCCGAAAGAGCACTGTTACCTTTACCTTATCGCCGTCAGCCAGCAGTTTGCGTGCTGTTCTGGCTTTTGCCTCAAAATCATGGTCGCCGATTTTCGGACGCAGCCGTATTTCCCTGAGCAGGGAGGTTTTCTGGCTTTTTCTTATCTCCTGTTCTTTCTTGGCCTGCTGGTATTTGTACTTTCCATAGTCCAGCAAGCGACATACTGGGGGGACGGCGGCTGGGGCGACTTCTACCAGGTCAAGGTCGTGCTTTCTGGCGAACTCCTGTGCCTGACTCAAGGGCATAATTCCTAACTGCTCCCCCTTCTCCCCCACAAGACGAACTTCTTGAGCTCGGATCATCTGGTTGACGCGCAGTTGTTTGATTATGTCCTTATCTACCTCCTTCAAGCACAGATATTATACGTCAAAAGACTATATCATATTATAAATCAATAATCAAATTCAAAAACACTTAATTGGTTACGTCCATTAGCTCTGCTCACCCCCGCTGCTCTCGATATCTCTGGTCCGGCTGGCGATGGCTGATTTTACGGTCTCCTTGAATTTTGCCAGGGGCTGGCCGGCCAGCTGCTCCCCGCTTCGCAGGCGAACGGATACGGTCTTGGTCTCCACCTCATTATCACCGACCACGAGCATGTAGGGGATCTTTTCCAGCTGCGCCTGCCTGATTTTGGCATTGATGCGCTCCGACCGGGCATCAACCTCGGCGCGAATGCCTTCATTTTTCAGTTCCGTCTCAATCTGATGGGCATAGTCGAGGTGACGGTCGGCCACGGGGATAACCTGTGCCTGAACCGGTGCCAGCCAGACCGGGAAGGCACCGCCGTAGTGCTCCAGCAGGGTGGCCAGAAAACGCTCCATGCTGCCGAGCACGGTACGGTGCACCATAACCACCAGGTGCTCTTTGCCATCCTCACCGATGTAGGTAACGTCGAACCGGGTTGGCAGGTTGAAGTCAACCTGAATGGTCGGGCCCTGCCATGCTTTGCCCAGTGCGCTCTCAAACTTGATATCGATTTTCGGACCGTAGAAAACACCCTCTCCGGGGTCAATCTCGTAATCGCGGCCCGAACGCTCGAGTGCCCGGCGCAGGGTTTCCGTAGCTTCCTCCCAGATTTCCACCGTCCCGGCGTATTTTTCGGGTCTGGTGGAAAGCAGTAGCTGATATTTCTGGAAACCGAAGGTATCAATCATGAAAAGGGCAAGGTCAAGAACGCCGACGACCTCATCTTCCAGTTGGTCGGGTCGGCAGAAGATATGGGCATCATCCTGGGTGAAACCTCTGACGCGGGACAGCCCGTGGAGCACGCCGGAGCGCTCGTAACGGTAAACAGTACCCAGCTCGGCGTAGCGCAATGGAAGTTCGCGATAACTGTGCAGCCT
>DUFF01000049.1 GCA_011174815.1 Dehalococcoidia bacterium
GATTTTATCGTTGCGGAACACCTGCACCTCCTCTCCTAGCTCGCTGAGGTACTGGTAGAGGTTGTAGGTGAAGCTGTCGTAGTTATCAATTAACAGGAGCATGGCTGGCCTCCGCCTGCTTTATTGCAGCAAGCAATGCCTGGGCTTTATTCAGGCTTTCCTGATATTCGTTCCCGGGAACGCTGTCGGCAACAATGCCCCCGCCCGCCTGCACGTAGGCAATGCCATCCTTGAGTACGATGGTACGGATGGCGATGGCGGTATCCAGATTGCCGGAGAAATCAAAGTAGCCGACGGCTCCGGCGTAGGGGCCTCTTTTGTCCGGCTCCAGCTCGGCGATTATCTCCATGGCCCGAATCTTCGGTGCCCCGGAGACGGTGCCGGCGGGGAAGCAGGCCCGTAAAGCATCGAACTGGGTCATTCCTCCTCTCAATTTTCCCTGAACGTGGGACACCAGGTGCATTACGTGTGAATATCTCTCGATATCCATGAACTGGGTCACGGAAACGGTGCCCGGCTGGCTGATGCGGCCGATGTCGTTGCGGCCGAGGTCCACCAGCATCAGGTGTTCGGCGCGTTCCTTTTCGTCGTTGAGCAGTTCCCGGGCTAGTAGCAGGTCGCGTTCGGGGTCATGGCTGCGGGGACGGGTGCCGGCGATGGGGTGGTTGGAAACGATGCCGTCCTCCACCCTGACCAGCAGCTCGGGAGAAGCCCCGATGATGTGGCAGTCATCAAGGTGCAGGAAGTACATGTAGGGGGAGGGATTAATCGAGCGCAGGGCGCGGTAGATGGCAAACGGGCTGGCACCGGTGCGCTTGGAAAGCCGCTGGGACAGGACTGCCTGAATGATATCTCCAGCGTAGATGTGGTCTTTGGCTTTGTTGACAATTTTCTCGTAATCGGCCTGAGAAAGGTTCGAGGTCACCGGCGACTCCAGTATGGCTGATGGTGAAGGTGCGGTGCCGATTGGCTGCCTCAGCCTAGCCATCATACGGTCGATTTTTGCCGTGGCCTCGCAGTAGGCCGCGGCAACATCACCGTCGAGGTGGGCATGGGCGACTATCTTTATCTTGTGGGTCAGGTGGTCGAAGACCAGCAGCGTATCCGCTAGCATAAGTATGGACTCCGGCAGGCCGAGAGGGTCGTTGTCCGGCGCGGGCAGTTCTTCAAAGTACCGCGCCACCTCATAGCTGAGGTAGCCGACGATGCCGCCGTGGAAGCGGGGCAGACCAGACACCGGCACCGGCCGGTAGTGCTGGAACTCCTTTTCTATCAGCGTCAGCGGGTCGACGGGGTTTTCCCGGCCGGTCCTGATAATTAGGGATGGCTCCGTGCCGATGAAGCTGTAGCGGGCCAGCCTTTCCCCGCCCTCCACACTCTCCAGGAGGAATGAGTAATTGCCCCTGGCTATCTTGAGATAGGCTGACACCGGCGTCTCCAGGTCCGCCATCATCTCGCAGTACACCGGCACTAGGTTGCCCTGCTGCTTCAGTTTTTCGACCTCTTCTAATTTCGGATAGTACATACTCCCCGCCTTTTCCGGGAAATAAAAAACCCTCGCCCGGGAAGGGGCGAGGGCTGCTTTCGCGGTGCCACCCTTCTTGGTCATGAAATAGAGAAAAATATATGACCACCTCTTTCAGGTACGGCCCGTTTCTAGCGGGCGATACCCCGGGGTCTGTTAACGCTTCCCCTGCGTCAAAGCCTACTCGCCATCCAGGCTTTCGGGTTGCGGCTCCCAGGTCCATTCCGCTCCGGCGCTGGCATCGGCTCGCACCTTACCCGACTCTCTGCGCCCCGTTGCGGAGCCTACTAGTCCTGTTCGCAGCCTTTAGCTATATGTTAATTAAGTATATAGATAAAAGGTATAGTTTTGTCAAGTGGGACCGGGAAAAAGTCCCAAATTGGCTCATTCCGAGAAGGCCAGTATCCCCGGTATTATCAGGTTCACGATGGGAATAATCATCAGTATGCCCAGCCAGGAGGGCTGGTTTCTGGCCCGGGCAATTTCCATCCACATGATGATCCAGATAACGATATTGGCCAGCGGGATGAAGAACAGGATGGTCCACCAGCCGGAATACCCCGCCACTTTGCACGTCAGGTACAGGTTGGCAATAGGTATCCAGGCCAGCCAGGCATTTCTGGTGCTGGTCTTGTTGGCGATGATGTAGAGAGTGAGCGCCAGCCAGACGTATATTGCCAGGCCCCAGAATGAGTTCAGTCCGGTGAATGTTACCCAATTCCACATGTTTCACCTCATTCGAGCCTATATGGTGATTTTATCAAAATTTATTTGAAGCGGTCGGCGATGCTTTTGCCGAAGTCCTGCGCTGCTTTGCCCACCTCTCTGAAGCGGGCCCTGACTTCCTCGTCCTGAAAGCGGCTGCCGAAGGTCCTGGCGGCACTGGCGGCGCTATCGCCGAATTCCCTGGCCTTTTCCTTGAGCTGGGGGTCGTTGAAGATTTTGCTGACGGCTTCGCCAAAGGCGCGGAACATCTCGCCAAAGCTTTCCGCAGAACCCTTTTTATCCGCATTCTCTTCCGGCGCCATGTCATCCTCCTTACAATAGGGAAGCTTTTGAGATGATGCTTCTGCTAATAATTTACCCTTAAACAGGATATAAAAACAATTATTTCATGTAAGGAAAGGGGGGGAACCCTTCATCTCTCAGCGAAGTTCGCGGCACGAGATGGATTCCGAGATATTATAATTTATCAAATTATTACCAGTCCAATCTCGTGATATAATGCATATCAGGTATCAATTTCTGATGGCTTGAATGGAGGGCTCCGGTGCTCAGGTCAAAATGGCATTATCTGGTCTTTTTTGCGCTCGCTTTTGTTTTCGTCTCGGCGTGCACGACGCCACCGCCGGTTGAGGAACCGGAACCGGTATCCTTTGCCGACCCGAACCTGGAAGCGGCGATAAGCGCCGCATTGGGCAAGACGCCGGGCCTACCTGTATCGGCGCCGGAACTGGCAGGACTCGCCGAACTAAAGGCCAATTATGCCAATATCTCCGACCTGTCCGGCATCGAGCAATGTTCAAACCTGAATACGCTTGACCTTGGCTATAATCACCTGGCTGACCTCTCGCCGCTGGCTTCGCTGGCTAATCTGACTTCACTTGACCTCTCCAGCAATCTGATTGTTGATGTCTCACCGCTTGCCGCACTGGTCAACGTGACCGCCCTGAACCTTGCCTACAATCAAATCGGAGATATATCTCCACTGAAATCGCTGGTCAATCTGGCCTGGCTGGACCTGTCTTTCAATGAGATAAGCGATATCTCGCCGCTGGGGTCGTTGACGGAAATGACTTTTCTCTTCCTGTCCACGAACGCAATCGAGGATATTTCGGCATTATCATCGCTGGCAGCCCTAAGAGAACTGGAACTCGACGGAAATGAAATAAGCGACATCGAGCCACTGTCATCGCTCAAGAGTCTGGAAGTGCTGAACCTAGGCGGCAACCGGGTAAGTAATATTGCTCCACTGGCCTCACTGACCGAACTGAGCGTTCTCTACCTTTCGGCCAATAGAATAAGCGAGCTATCACCGCTGTCCGGGCTGTCAGGGCTGGTCGAGTTGTACCTTTCCAGTAACCGGATAGGTGATATTGCTGCCCTTGCTACGCTGACCAAGCTGAGTATACTCGATATCAGTAATAACGGGTTCAGCGATATCTCTCCGCTGGCTCCGTTCACAATCCTTAAAATGCTGGACCTTTCCAGTAATTATAATATAGCCGAGATATCCAGCCTGTCAGGCTTGATTAATCTGGAAGAACTCAGACTTGGCACAAATAAAATCAGCGACATCACACCTCTGGTGCCGCTTGCCAGATTGAAAATTCTCTATCTTTCCAACAATGAAATAAAGGACCTCTCGGCGCTGACCCCGCTGGTGAACTTGGAGCGCTTAAGCTTGGGTCGAAATCAAATCAGCGATATCACGCCGCTACTGGAAAATGGTGGCCTGGGCGACGGTGACCATCTGGATTTGAAAAACAACAACCCTGACCTTTCCCAGAACTCTGAAGATATCGATGTTATTCGTCAACTGGAAGATAGAGGTGTCCAGGTGGATTACTAGGGACTGTGACTGCGGTTGCAGTTTCCGAAGAGGAATTCCTGACGGAAATATATGCAAAAATAGAGTAAACATAGATTAGACTCTAGCGAAAGTGGAAATAAGCTGGTATAATTAATTTAAAACGGTATCCTGAAGGTATAGGCTAATTAAATTAATATGAGAATCCTTTTTGTCTATCCGCGATATCCGGACACTTTTTGGAGCTTCCGCTACGCTCTGAAGTTCGTCTCCAAAAAGGCGTCCTTCCCGCCGCTGGGCCTGCTAACGGTGGCGGCAATGCTCCCCGGTGACTGGGAGAAGAAACTGGTCGACATGAACGTGAGCCACCTCACCGATGAAGATATCCGGTGGGCCGACTATGCCTTCATCAGTGCCATGGTGGTGCAGCGCGATTCGGCAAAGGAAGTGATCAATCGGTGCCAGCGTCTGGGAACCAAGACCGTGGCTGGTGGCCCTCTCTTTACCACCGGCCACCGGGAATTCAGGGAAGTGGACCACTTGGTGCTCGGCGAGGCTGAGGTAACCCTGCCGCAGTTTATCCAGGACGTGGCAAAAGGAAGTCCACAGCGTATTTACCTGTCGAAGGCTCGACCGGAAATCTGGGAAACTCCAGTCCCGCTCTGGTCGCTCATCAACCAGAAGCAGTATTCGGCAATGAGCCTCCAGTATTCCAGAGGATGCCCGTTCAACTGCGAGTTCTGCGATATTATCATTTTGAACGGACACCGGCCGAGGACCAAGGGCAGGGAGCAGGTGATTGCGGAGCTGGAGGCGCTGTATAGTCACGGCTGGCGTTCCGGAGTGTTCATCGTCGATGATAATTTCATCGGGAACAGGAAAAGGCTGAAGGAGGAGATACTGCCCGCGGTTATGGAATGGCAGAAGGCGAAGAAATATCCCTTTGAGCTCTCCACGGAGGCCTCAATCAATCTGGCGGATGATGAGACGCTGATGCGGATGATGGTGGAAGGCGGGTTCAACCGCGTCTTCATCGGCATTGAGACGCCGAATGAGGAAAGCCTGCTGGAGTGCAATAAAGTGCAGAACCGGAATCGTGACCTCGTTGCTTCGGTGAAAAAGATACAGAATTGCGGCCTGGAGGTGCAGGGGGGCTTTATCGTGGGCTTCGACAGCGACCCGCTTTCCATCTTCAAGAGCCAGATAAGTTTCATTCAGAAGAGCGGCATAGTCACGGCGATGGTGGGCCTGCTCAATGCCCCGCCCGGCACCCGGCTGTACAAGAGGCTCAAGAAGGAAAACCGATTAACCAGAGCGTTCAGTGGTGACAATACTGACCTTTCCCTCAATTTCATTCCCCGGATGAACCACGCCACTCTCATCAAGGGCTACAAACATATCCTGGACACAATTTACTCGCCAAAGCAATACTACGAGCGGGTCAAGGCATTTCTGAGGGAGTACCGGCCAAATATCAGGAAAAGGAAAAAGCTCCATTTCTATCAGATTATGGCCTTCCTCAAGTCCATGTGGGTCTTGGGCTTCAAGGAGAAGGGCCGGAAATACTACTGGAGGTTTTTCCTGCTGACGTTAATGAAGTATCCGCAAAAATTGCCTATATCGGTAAGCCTGAGTGTCTACGGGTATCATTTCCGCAAGGTTGTCGATAAATATATCAGCACGTCGATAGAGAATTCGTTTGCCAGCCGGGTTATCAAGAAAGCGGATAACCGGCGGATGGCCTGAGGCTGTTCCAGCGGGTAAAGGGGTGAAAGCGATGCTACCACCGGTAATTTCGGTGAAGGGCAAACCTTTTGAGTGTGGTCAGCAATACGGTACTCAGGCGCAAAAAATAATTCAGCAGAACGTTGCCGTTTATTTCGATATGTGGCGCACTCTGTGGGGAGCCGAACGGCAAGAAATTCTGGAAAAGAGCCGCGCTTTAACAACGGTTATCGGTGACTATGCTGCTGATTTGCTCGAGGAGCTGGAGGGCTTGGCCAGGGGTGCCGGGCTTTCACTCGATGAAATAATCGCCGTAAATGCCCGCTACGAGATAAACTTTGCTCTGGGAATCCCCTCCCTGTATCACGGTGGCGGCTGCACCTCGGTATCTGCACTGCCTCAGGTAACCAGGGATAGCCATACGCTGATCGGCCAGACCTGGGACTGGCTGCCCCGGTTTCAGGAATTCAACGTCATTCTGAAAGAGGACCAGCATGGAAAACCGGCGGTGATAACCCAGCCGGAGGCGGGGGTTCTGGCCCACCGTGGCATGAACTCAGCCGGCATCGGTGTCTGTTTCAATGGCCTGGCCTCAAGTCAGGATAAATTCGGCGATACGGTGCCGTTGCTCCTGGTTTTGCGGCGGATACTGAATGCGGAGAGCTTCAGCCAGGCTTTGGGGGCGGTTCTGCAGACCAAGCACACGGTATCAGGCAACTTTTTCCTTGCCCACAGAGATGGCGAAGCGATAGATCTGGAAGTATCGCCTCTGGATGTGGGCTTTCTGTATCCCGAGGATGGCATTCTCACCCACAGCAATCACTTTATCGCCCTGAAAAATCGGGAAAACTTTACCGATATCCTCAAATTGATGTATCCCGATACGCTCTTTCGCCACCAGCGGGCACGACATCTGCTGGAGCCGGAGAAAGGAAATATCGACGTCAGCAGCTTTCAGCGGGTCTTTCGGGACCACTTCAGCCAGCCCAATTCCATCTGCCGCCATCTGGATGAGCGGGTTGATGGTATCAAGCAGTGGGTTACCCTGCATTCCGCCATTATGGACCTGAGCGAGCCTTCAATGTACGTCGCCAGAGGCTACCCCTGCCAGAGTGAGTACAAAGAGGTAGACTGTTCCGACCTGCTCAAGAGGTGATTGGTGCGGTCACCGTGCTGACCTTTCTTTGAGGCAGCGTTATCGGGCGAGCAGATGTTTCGTATCTTCCCAGCGGCGGTTGCGTTCCTGGTTGAGGGAAGCGATAACCATATCCGCGTCTGAGCCGGTAGCGCTGCAGATAATTCGGATGATGTCCTCGCACATCGGCGGACAGCCCCGGGCAAAGAGGCCAAGATGGGCGAGTCTGCGAGCACATTTGCCCAGGACAACCGTCTTTTCCGTCTTGGGGACCTCATCCCGTCTGGCGTTGCCCAAGATAACAGTCAGCTCAGACAGGGCCTCACCGCCGCTGAACTCTCTGACCGCCGTCAGGGCGCCCATCAGTTCCCCCATGCAGCCGCTGCAGGCCGATTCTCCCTCGATGATGTGAACGCCCGGATAGCGCGCCCGGAAGACGTCCCAGCCGGACTTGAAATTCATTATGTGCTCATCCAGAGGTTCCCCAACCACATCGATATGTTGGAGGTCTGCCTTTTGCCTTTGTCGGGCGGCAAAATACTGCAGGTGCATTACCTGAGAAGAGTTGAACCCCATCAGATGAGTCCCGACCGTATCCACGGCACAGGGCTCTCTGCCGGCCAGGATAAGGCCAGGTTCGACTCTGTCCTGGGGGTATGCCCACAGCCCCTGCATTCCGGCCAGGGCATCGACCACCACGTAGCTTGGCTTCACCACCGAATTGAGGTCGGCAATTGCCTTGTCCAGGCCCAGGGCATGTGTTTTCCTCTTTTCGGCACCGGGCAGGATACCTTTGGTGTTCTTCAGGCTCAGCGTAATCAGTGTCCTCAAATGCGTTTTGAGCACGGGCAGGCTGATGATAACATCGCTGTGCAGTGCGGTGCGGGCAATTTTCACCCGGTCCATAATGTAAGGGTTTTTTACAGATACTTCCTCCCATTCGTCGTCGTTGAAGTTGCACAGCTCCACGCCAAGCCGCGCGGCAACATCAGCCGTGCCGGAGACCCGGAATGCTTCCTCCGTGCTGGTACTGCCGCTGAAATCATAGCCGGCACCGGCACCCTCGCCGATTATCACTGACTTTGGATTAAGTTCCAGCACCAGCCTGGTGACCGCCTCGATAACGCGACAATCAGTGGTAACCCCTGTACCTGATGCTTCGGGGCGGCAAAGGTTGGGTTTGATCAAAACTCTGGAGTGGGGCGCAATCAGTTCCGGCAGGCCACCGGCCAGGTCTATGGCCTTACGCACGGCAACCTCGACGCCGATTTTTTCTGCGCTGATAATGGACACTCTGTTTTTCATATCATTCTCTCATCCGTAACAACATCGTTATAATAAAATTATATATGTTATGAAATTGCTTTGGCAAAAGCGGGCAAGGGGTCTGTTATCAACTCTGACGTGTTATAATTTAATATTGCGTGTGGGGAATGCGTATGGACGAAAAAAGCTGGGAAATACTGGAGTTTCCGCAGATAATAGCTATTCTGGCAGGCTACACTTCGTTCTCGGCCAGCCGTGAGCTGGCCTTCGCGCTGAAGCCGCTGACTGATTATGACCAGATTGCGCTGCGGCTCGAGCAATCCGCTGAAGCGCGTCACCTTCTGGCTATGGAACCGGGTTTTTCCATCGGCGGTGTTATGGATATACGTGAAGCGGTACGGATAGCGTCGCTGGAAGGCATCCTGGAGCCGATGAGGCTAGTCGAAATTCAGCAGACGCTGGCTGCCATGCGTCAGACACGCAGCCGCCTGCGTACCATGTCAGAGGAGCTGCCCCGGCTGTGGGATATAGCCAAAGATATAACGGAGCTGCGTCAGGTGGAAAAGGAGATCGCGCGCTGTATTTCCCTTAATGGCGACGTGCTCGACCGGGCGTCTCCAAATGTGGCGGCCATAAGAAGGCAGCTCAGGGAGGAGCGCGAGCATCTATGGAGTCGTCTGGAAGCGATTATCAGGTCGCCGCGGGGGCATAGGATAATCCAGGAACCGATAATCACCGAGCGAGAGGGGCGGTACGTCATCCCGGTCAAGATAGAACTCAGGAGGGAGATAAGAGGCATAACGCACGATGTATCCAACACCGGGGCCACGGTATTCGTGGAACCCTGGTCGACCATGGAGCTGGGGAATACCGTCCGTGAGCTGGTGAATGAAGAAAAGCGAGAGGTGGAGAGGATACTGCGCAAGCTCAGTGCAGAGGTGGGCAGCTACGCGGCGGAACTTTCCACAAGTATCGAAAAGATGGCGGAGCTGGACCTGACGCTGGCCAAGGCCAGGTACGCCCGCAGTTGCCAAGCATGTGAGCCGGTTCTCAAAAATATCGATGGCTTAAAAGATGAAGAAATAGAAGCGGCGGTGGTTAAACTGGTCGAAGCTAGGCACCCGTTGCTCGGGGAGAAGGCGGTGCCGCTTTCCGTGGAAATCGGCCGCGATTTCTCCACTCTGGTCATCACCGGCCCCAATACCGGCGGCAAAACGGTGGCCCTAAAGACCATCGGGCTGTTCAGCCTGATGACGCAGGCCGGCATACCTGTTCCCGCATCTTCGAAAACATGCCTGCCCGTCTTTGATAGCATTTTCGCCGATATCGGCGACGAGCAGAGCATCGAGCAGACCCTTTCCAGCTTCAGCTGGCATGTGGGCAATATCGTGCGTATCATACGGAACGCCACCCCGCGCAGCCTGGTGCTCCTTGACGAGTTGGGGACAAGCACCGACCCTGCGGAAGGCTCTGCTTTGGCTCGCTCCGTACTGCTTTATTTCCGGGAGAAGAAAATCCTGACCGTCGCTACCACTCACTACGGCGACCTGAAGGCGTTTGCCCACACCACCCCGGGGATAGAGAACGCCTCCTTTGACTTTGACCCGGCCACGTTTACGCCGACCTATCACCTGACGGTGGGCATACCGGGCGGCAGCAACGCCTTGGCCACGGCCACCCGGCTCGGCCTCCCGTCGGAGATAATCGATGAGGCCAGGAGTATGCTTTCCAAGGGAGCTCTGGAGTTGGAATCGCTGCTGAGCGGTCTGATGGCCGAAAAGCAGAAAACGGGGGAAGTCCGTGTCGTTCTGGAAAGGGAAAGAGATGAAGCACAGCGGCAGAACGCGGAGATAAGAGAACGATTGCAACACTTGAGGGAAGAAGAACAGAGGGCGTTGCAGGAAGCGAGAGACGGCGTGGTGCGGGAAGCGGCCGAACTTCATCGCCAGATACGTCAGGCAAGCTCCGAAATGCGCCGGGAGATGACCAGGGAGAGGCTGGAGCAGGCAAAGAAAGCGCTGCAAGGCGTTCAGGAGCGGTTGCACAGCGAGGCCTGGTCGCCAAAAACCGGCGAGCCGGAACTGGAGCAACGCCTTTCTACCGGTGATACAGTCTACCTCAAAGATATAGGACTGCAGGCCACGGTGCTGGCCGTTTTTGAAGAAACGCAGGAGGTTGAGGTTCAGGCGGGACAGCTCAAGCTGAAAACAGGGCTGGAGAATGTCGAGAAGGTGACCGAGCAGAAACCAGCGAGTACGCGGGGTACAACAACACGGGCGGCAACGAAGGTGATATCCACGGAGCTTGACCTCCGCGGCAAGCGGGCCGATGAGGTGGAGGTAGCGCTTGATATTTATCTCAATGATGCTGCGCTGGCCAACCTGAGCGAAGTCCGGGTCATTCACGGGAAAGGCACTGGCACGGTGCGCCAGATTGTCCGGGATTTTCTGGCCGCCCACCCGCTGGTCAAGTCTTTCCGTACCGGAAGACAGGATGAAGGCGGCGACGGCGCTACCGTGGTCAGCCTGTAATTCCGAAAATCTATGCATATACCGTGGGGAGGATTGTCAGCATTGGTATTAGTAGCCAACACATACTATCTGCGTCGCACCCGAACGCTCGAATTTCTGGACGGGCTGGAGAAGACGGACGATTCGACAGCCCGCACCGTATACCTGCCCGCAGGACTGCCCGTATCTCATATTGACGATGTGCTGAAAAGCGTTGCCGGCGAGGCTGCTTTTGCCGAAGAGCTGACCGGATTGATTACCCGCTCCCGAACCGGCGGGGTGCTGTTCTGGAGCAGCATGCAAAAGTATCTGATTTGCCCGCCTTTCCTGCTTCGGGAGCAGGTCATATACGCCGGATTTGTCACCGAGCCGCTGGCAAAGTTGCTCAGAGTTGATTACATGATTGGCCTGGTTCTGGTGCACCTCGGCGCCTATGCGGTGGGGCTGTGTCAGGGTGAGCAGCTCGTGACCAGCAAGGTCGGGACGGGACTTGTCCATGGCCGGCATAAGAAAGGTGGCTCCTCACAGCAGCGCTTCCAGCGCAGAAGGGAAAAGCAGGTCGACGAATTCCTGGACCGGGTCTGCCTGCACGCGCGGGAGCAATTCGAAGCCCAGGCTAAAACTATCGATTATATCGTCTATGGAGGGCCACACCAGACAATAATGCAACTGCAAAAGCGCTGTCCTTTGCTCAGTTCCTTTGCTGACCGTGTCTTACAAACCCTCGATGTGACGGACCCGCGGCAGGAAACGCTGGAGAAAGCCGTTGGCCGCATCTGGTCGTCCCGCGTCACCCAATGGCGGGAAGAAGTATGAAACCGGCAGTCAATAACTAAAATCCTGCCCAAAAAATTTTATAAAACCTCTTGACAAAAGGGCCCTTTGTCATTAAAATATATCAAGATATATCGTGATAATACTAGATATATCATGTTTATGGGGAGGGAAATATGTTTTTCCGGCATCGAGTTCTAAAGGGAGAACGCTTTTTTGGAGAGCGTGAAAGTCACTTCCAGAAGGGTGACCTGAAATACGTCATTCTGGACCTGCTTAAGGACAAACCGCGTTACGGATATGAGATTATCCGGGAACTTGAAGAGCGGTCCTTTGGCTTCTACACACCGAGCCCCGGGACCGTCTACCCGACATTGCAAATGCTGGAGGAAATGAGGTACGCCAGCGCCACCGAGCAGGACGGAAAGAAAGTCTATACCATAACCGAGGAAGGTCGCCGGTTCCTTGAAGAAAGGAAGGATTTTGCTGAGGAAGTCAAAAGCCATATGAGGCATCGCTGGAATCCGGAGAGCATCGGCGATATGGGCCAGGTCCGCCAGAAGTGGGCACGCCTGGGAAAGCTGATGGGCCGCTTTCACCATGCAGACCCCGAGAAAATGAAGCGCGTCCGCGAGGTTATCTCCCGCGCCTACAGTGAAATCGAAGCCATAATGGAAGAAGAGGAGTGAGGGAGAGCGGTGTCCAGACGACAGGATATTGAAATCGAATTTGACCCGGAGACTGGGAATTACTTCATCATCTGGGAACCGCTGGTCATCAGTCTGGGCAGGACGAAAGAAGGGGCATTGGAGGACTTGAGAGAGGCGGCTCATTTAGGTGTCGATACATTTATTGATTTAAAACTTAAGGATATTGCGAGAGGAGTTAGTTAAGATGAATAGACAAAGTCATAAGAGTTTCCTGTCGTTCCGGATAATGGCGCTGATTCACGACAACCGCTTGCGCCGTGCTCTGGATGACCCGTTTAAGCAATTGCGCGCTGCCGGTATCAAACAGGGACAGAGAGTGCTTGAGGTTGGCTGCGGTCCCGGTTTTTTCACTGTGCCAGCAGCGGAGCTGGTGGGATCGGATGGCTGCGTTTTTGCCATCGATATTCACCCTATGGCTATCAAGACCGTGGAACGTAAGCTGAGCAGGACCAGCTTGAACAACGTTAAACTGACGCTTGCTAGCGCTAACGATACCGGACTGCCCGCGGAAAGCATCGATGTGGCTTTCCTTTTCGGTGTGGCTCATGCCCTACCCATGGACGAAGTAATACCTGAGATGTACCGCGTGCTGAAACCCGGAGGAATTATGGCGGTAGAGACTTTTTCCAATCGAGCATTGCAAAAGATGCACAGCGATGGGCTTTTCCAGTTTGCTGGAAAAGAAGGCCGAGTCTGCAATCTAATAAAGCAATAAAGAATGGAGGCATAATATGGGCTACTTTGCCATACTGGCGGCGATACCGGGCTTTTTTCTCAGTTCCTTTTTTCTGATGCTTCTCTGGGGGGTTATCGCTCCCAAAATCGGCCTGGTCAGCATCAATTATGTGCTTTCCATGCTGGTGACCATCACCCTATGGCTGGCCGTGGCACCGTTGGCGGCAGCGGCCGCCCGCAAGGGAAAATAAATATAAATCAACTGTTTGCCAAAAATCTAAAAACGGAACGGGTGGTATCAGCTGATGGTAGCACCTGGCTTTTTGGCGACTTAGTATTTATCTCAAGGCAGACCTGTGCCTGTCTCGCTTCCTTGACAAAATACAGTTGGAATATATAATTCAATGGTAACTGAGGGAAAAAGGTGTAGAGCTGGCTTATGTTTGAGATTCCTCCGGGGGCCTGCGTGGCGACCAAGAAAAAAGGGATTCCGGGCTGGTTTCTGGAGAACTTTTTCAGTCCGCGCACTGACCGTGTGCACCACGTCCTGATCAGAGGCTACGTGCCGGAAATCGATGATTACGAATTCATCGAAAGCATCCATATCGGCCTGTTTGGCAAGGGAATCCGGCACGGCTATCTTTTTGCCGAGTATGAAGGCGTCGATGTGGAAATCTATACGGTCAGTTCTGTAGACCCGACAACGGCGAAGCGGGCACCTCTGGAACTGATCCGGTTTGGCAAAAGCCCTTATGATTTCTTCCTGATAATATCCGTGCTGTCCCAGATACCGTGGATTATCTTGCGCAACCTGCTAAAGGAACGGCGTATCCGCAAATTGCGTGCTCAGGACTTCCGGTACAAGCCGGATACCGCCTTTCTCTGTACTGAGGTATACTGGCATGCCTATCATCTGGTCGGTGTGGACATCGTGCCGACCGGGGTTTTGCTCTTTCCCAGCGCCTACAAGGAAGCACTCGATAAAGGCGTCATCAGGCTATATTACAAAGGCATTCTGCGCCGGAATGTTGATGCCACCGCGGGAAAAAAGCGCTCTACTGCTAGTAATACAGCTCTTGCAGCAGATGAATGAACCTCCGGTCGCGCTCCTGTATGAGCTCGGCGATTGATTCCGGTGTGTAGGAGAAGAAGCCTTTTCCGGTCTTGGCGCCGTGCTCGCCGCGGTCCACCATCTCCTTGAGCAGTCTGTTGGCCTTTATCGAGGAGTCCAGCTCAGGGAGTATCGTTTCGTCCACCTTGCAGGTAACGTCAAGGCCGGCGAGGTCTCTCACCAGCAGCGGCCCCAGGAAGGCCAGACGGAAACCAAGGCTGGTAACCACGGCACGGTCGATATCCTCGGCGCTGGCGGCGCCGATTTCCAGCAGATGATATACCTCGCGGTTCATAGCCGTCTGAATACGATTGATGAGGAAGCCGAGAACCTCCTTCTGCACTTTGACCGGCACCTTTTTTATCTTTACCAGAATCTCGTGGGCCGTTTTATAGGTCTCTTCCGATGTCTTTTCGCCAGGCACTAATTCCACCAGCGGTACCAGATAGGGCGGGTTCATCCAGTGGGTGACGATGGCACGCTCCGGCCTGACCATCTGTGCTGATATCTCGGTCATCGGGAACGACGAGGTATTGCTGGCCAGAAGGCACTCTGGGGAGCAGAATTTCTCCATCTCGTGGAAAATCTTTGTTTTGGTGGACAGGTCCTCAAAGACAGCCTCGGTGACCAAGTCTGTATCCCTGACCGCGTCTTCCAGACGGTCGACCACGGTGATTCTGGCCACGGTTTCTTCTATCGCGCTCTCCGGGACTAATTTCTCCCGGGCCAGCGTCTTTAGATTGGACTTTATCCTGTCTTTGACGCCAGCCAGTGCCGGTTTGGCAGCATCGGTGATGGTGACCGGATAGCCTTCCTGAGCATAGGCCTGAGCGATGCCATGGCCCATCGTTCCGGCGCCAATAACGCCCACCTTTTTGACCTGTGTGGCAGATACTACCATATATACCTCCTTGGGTTGACTTTATCCGTCATCATTATACCTGTCATTGCCGTCGGCTGCCATACATTTCTACGGTCAAATCCATCTCGCTCAGTCATAGAGATGACAGGCCACCAGGTGGTTTCCATCAAGCTGTCTTAATTCCGGCATCTCCTGGCGGCAGACGGGCATGACCCTGGGGCAGCGGGTGTGAAAGCGACATCCTGTCGGCGGGTCAATGGGCGAGGGAACTTCACCGGGCAGCGGGGTTCTTTTCCACGGCTGGTGCGGGTCGGGGAGGAGAACCGCCGAGAGCAGGGCCTGAGTATAGGGATGGAGCGGCTGATGGAATAAATCATCTCTTCCCGCAAGCTCCACTATCTGGCCGAGGTACATTACGGCGATCCGGTTCGAGACCTGCCCGATGACGGCGAGATCATGGGCGATGAACAGATAAGCGAGGGAGAGCTCGCGCTGCAAATCCGTTATCAGGTTCAGAATCTGCGCCTGAACGGATACATCCAGCGCGCTCACCGGCTCATCGGCGACGATGAGCTTTGGATTTACCGCCAGGGCGCGGGCGATGCCGGTGCGCTGCTTCTGGCCGCCGCTAAGTTCGTGGGGGTAGCGGGTGGCGTGGCCCTGCTCCAGCCCCACGCGCTGCAGCAGCTCGGCCACTCGCTCCAGCCTCTCTTTCTCAGTGCCCACGCCGTGGATGAGCAAGGCCTCCCCGATGGAATCCCCGATGGTCATCCGCGGGTCAAGCGAGGACTGCGGGTCCTGGAAAATCATCTGTGCCTCTCTCCTGAGCTCCTTCAGCTGCTGCTTGCTCCAAGAGGTGATGTCGTTTTCCCGATAGATTATCTGCCCCGAGGTTGGCTCTTCCAGCCGGAGCAGCGCCCGGCCTAGGCTTGATTTGCCGCAGCCAGATTCGCCGACCAGCCCCAGCGTTTCCCCCTCCGCAATGAAAAAGGAGACGCCATCCACCGCTTTCACATCGGCAACGTGTCTGGCGAGCAGGCCGGCCGTTACCGGATAGTATTTTCTCAGATTTTCGACTTCCAGTAATTTACTTACCATTTTTCAAAACCTAACCGCGCAACTATTTATGCAGATAGCATGCGACGATATGCTCGCCTGATATGACAAATTCCTCGGGCCTCTTTTCCTGGCAGACCGGCATGTGCCACTGGCAGCGGGGGTAGAAGATGCAGCCCTGGGGCGGGTCAATGAGGCTGGGGATAACCCCCGGAATAGGTGTCATCTTCTCCCGGCGTTCGGAGATGGTGGGCAGGCAGTTGAGCAGGCCCCAGGTGTAGGGGTGCTTCGGTCGGTCGAAGATATCGAGGACGCTGCCGGCTTCGGCGATGCGGCCGCCGTACATCACGATGATGCGGTCGGCAATCCCGGCCACGGTGCCAAGGTCATGGGTGATGAACAGAATGGACATATCCTTCTGCTGTTTCAGGTCGCGGAAGATATCCAGAATCTGGGCCTTGATGGTGGTATCGAGGGCGGTGGTGGGCTCATCGGCAATCAGAATCTCGGGGTCGCAGGAAAGCGCCGCCGCAATCATGGCCCGCTGCTTCATGCCACCGGAAAACTGATGGGGATAGTACTTCATCCGCTCTTTAGCCTGGGGAATGCCGACCTGTGCCATCAGGCTCAGCGCGCGCTCACGGGCCGGCCGCTGTCCCAGCTTGAGGTGGAGGCGTATCGGCTCCATTATCTGGTCGCCCACGGTGAATACCGGGTTGAGCGAGGACTGGGGGTCCTGGAAAATCATGGCGATGCGGTTGCCGCGTATCTGCCGCAGCCGGGCCCCGGTGCTCTGCAGCAGGTCTTCACCGTGATACATTACCGCGCCGCCCATTATCCTGCCCGGCGGGCTATCGACGAGGCGCAGAATGGAGAGGGCGGTGGCGGTCTTGCCGCAGCCCGATTCCCCCACCAGGCACAGACACTCTCCCTTCCTCAGGTCAAAGCTCACGCCATCCACCGCTTTGACCACACCGAGACGGGTGAAGAAGTACGTCTTCAATTCATTTATCTGCAAAATCGCGTTGTTCATTTCTGTTTCTAAACCTGACTTCTCGGGTCGAAGGCATCCCTGATGCCGTCCCCCAGGAAATTAAAGGCCAGCACAGTCAGAAAGAGCATGATGCCGGGCTCAACAGCAATCCACCAGGCGGTGTCTAGGCTGCGCTGGCCGGCGTGTAACACCAGACCCCAGCTGGTCACCGTCGGGTCACCGAGGCCGATGAAGCTCAGGGCGGCCTCGGCCAGGATAACGCCGGGGATGGAGAGCGTGGCGATGACGATGACCGAGCTCAAGACATTGGGTATGAGGTGGCGGAAAACAATGCGGCGGTCGCTGGCCCCCAGCGACTTTGACGCCATGATGAAGTCCCGGGTGCGGAGGGATAAGGCCTCGCTTCTGACCAGACGGGCGGTTCCCGTCCAGCCGGTGAGGCCGATGGCCAGGATGATAAACCAGAGTGACGGGCCGAAGATGAAGACGATGAAGACCAGCAGCAGGAAGAAGGGAAAGGTCATCATGATATCGGTGAAGCGCATGAGGGCGTTATCCGCCCAGCCCCCCAGGTAGGCGGAGACCACGCCCATTATCAGGCCGATGAATATGGCGATAAGGGTGGCCATCAGCCCGACCTGCAGCGATATCCTGGTACCGGAGACGAGCATAGCGAGCATATCTCTGCCCTTGTCATCGGTGCCGAGGGGATGATGCCAAGTGCCGGGCGTCTCCGTGGTGATGAAATTCCCCGTGTTGCGGTCATAGATGGCCTGTTCCGCGGAAAAACCAACGGGGGGCAGGTTCTTGTTGGGGAAGTCCACTTCGGTCGGGTCCTGGGTCAGGAAAGGGCCGAGGATGGCGACGGCGACCAGAAAAATGATGAATGACAGCCCGATAACGGCGAGTCTATGCCTCTTGGTCCGTTCCCAGTAGTAACGGGTCAGGCGGCGGTTAACGTAGAGCGGATATATGCCGTAAAAGATGATGAGCAGGGTGAAGAACAGGTAAAAGTAAACGAAAGGCCCGAAGATGTGGTCGATGACCAGTAAATCGAGGAGAAAAACAAAAAGCAGAACCAGCAGCAGCCCGCTGAAGAGCAGGTGGCGCCGTCCGCCGAAGATATCGCTTATTCGCCTTATTGCCATGTCCTCAATCGTACCTTATCCTGGGGTCAAGCCAGGTGTAAACGATGTCCGTGGTCAGATTGGTGAGCAGGACCACCATGGCCCCGATAAGGGTAATCGTAATCACCACCGGGTAGTCGTTGGCGAAGATGGCGTTGAAGGACACCCGTCCCAGTCCGGGAATGCCGAAGATAATTTCCGTCAGGTAAGCCCCGCCGAAGACGACACCGGCCAGGTCAAACATGATGATGGTGATGATGGGCAGGATGGCGTTGCGAAACACGTGCTTGCCGATGACCACCCTTTCCGGTAGCCCCTTGGCCCGGGCCGTTTTTACAAAATCCTTTCTCAGATTGTCCAGTGTTGACGACCGGGCATATCTGGTGTAGCCGGCCATCATGCCGGTGCCGAGGGTGATGACGGGCAGGATGAGCGCCTTCAGGTTGGCCAGGGAGAACATGGGCAGGCCGGTATCGTAGTAGGTCTTGAACCAGCCCAGCTGCACGGAGAAGACCAGGATGAGCATGATGCCGAGCCAGAAATTGGGGATGGAGATGCCGATGAAGGAGAAGAAGGTGGCGATGTAATCGGTACGGGTGTACTGCTTCACCGCCGAGTAAATGCCGATGAGAATGCCCAGGGAGGAGGCGAAGAGCATGCTGAGCAGGATGAGCTGGAAAGAGTAAATCCAGTGGCGCCTGATGAGCTCGATAACCGGCAGTGAGGTGCTGAACGACCATCCCCAGTCGCCGCGGGCCAGATTGACCAGATAATCAAAATACTGCTGGATAACCGGTTTATCCAGCCCATAGCGAGCTTCAACCGCTTCAATGACTCTGGCCGGGTTCTGGGTACGGGCGGAAATGTTGGCCAGATACTTGTCGGCCGGGGAGCTGGGGCCAATGCGCAGCAGAATGAAGGTGATGGTCACCACGCCAAATGCGATGAGAAACGCATATATAAGCCTTCTGATGATGTAATTCTGCAAACCTCCCCGTTTCACAAATCCGCCTCCCTGGAAGGTCACTCGAGTTCAGCAAAATACCACTCATGGTGGTTCCAGCCCAGCCTCATGCCCGGGTCAATCCCCTCCACGTTCTCCTGGAAGCCCTGATTGCTACTGGGGAAGGAGAGAAAATCGGCCGGCTGGTCCTCGGCGATGAGCCGGCTTATCTTGGCGTACATCTGCTTGCGTACCTCCGGGTCGAGCGCCTCTTCTGACCTGACCCTGACGAAGAGCTCGTCCACCCTCTCGTTGGAGTACCCCCAGAAGTTGAGGCCGCCGTCGGTGATGAAGAAGACCCGGGAACCCGACGGGGCAATGGGGTGGGTATTGAAAGCGAGGACCATCATGTCCCACGGCTCTTCGCTGACAGCATCGGGGCCGTTGTTGTAATTCAGCTCCTGCTCCGAGCCGGGCACCTTGTTCATCATGTACTGGCGGAGCTGGGTGGGCCAGGGAACAAGCTTGAAGTCCACCTCGATGCCGATGTCGCCCAGTTCCTGCTTCACAAAGAGGGTGATATCCTCAGTGAGCTTGCTGCCGGTGGTGGTGACCAGCGTCAACTTTATCGGCTGGCCGTCCTTATCATGGATTGATATGCTGCCGTCAGCCTCTCGGGTTCCGTAGCCGGCCTCAAGCAGTATTTCCTTGGCCTTTTCCTTGTCGTACAGGTCGCCAATGCCGAACTTGAGCACCCCCTCCTCGGTATACCAGGGGGAAGGCCCGGGGATGAAGCTGAAGGCGGGGTCGGCAAAGCCATAGCGTATCTGGTCGATGAACGTCTGCTTGTCAATGGACATGGACAGGGCCTGCCTGACCGACCTGTCTTGTAACCCCTCCCAGCCATTGTTTCTCAGGTTGTAGACGATCAGGTCATAAGCCCGGGTGGGCACGGTGTAGACCTTGATTCCCTCCATCTGCTTGAACTTGGCCACC
Organism: Dehalococcoidia bacterium; assembly: GCA_011174815.1. Classification (GTDB taxonomy): domain Bacteria; phylum Chloroflexota; class Dehalococcoidia; order Dehalococcoidales; family RBG-16-60-22; genus E44-bin89. The sequence continues at coordinate 19,940 of DUFF01000049.1, forward strand.
TGCTCCGGCTCGATGCCGCAATGCTGGATATCTCCGGCCTCCAGGGCGGCCAGGACGGCCGCCGAGGTGCCGAAGAGCTTGGTTTCATATTCCTCAAAGTAGGGAGCGCCCGTTTCCTGACCCAGATAGAAGTCCGGGTTGCGCTCCACGACGTATTTATCGTTGCGTATCCACTCTTTGAAGCGGTAGGGACCGAGGTTGCCGGTATAGGTCAGGTTGTTGAACTCCTCGGCCTCGGTGAACGCCTCAAGGTCACCCTCATACTTCTGGGCAATGTGCTTGGGGTACGGCGTCAGGGAATAGATAGCGTTATCGACGAACTCCGGGTCAACGGTCTGCCGCCGGATGACGAAGGTGGTCTCATCTACCAGCTCCACTTCGACGAATACCGTTTCCCCCTCGACCTCCTCCTGCCACTCGGTCTGGTAAGCGTAGTTGAGCCAGTCGGAGAACATGAGGTTCTTCAGGGTGTAGACGTAGTCCTCGGCGGTGACGGGAGTGCCATTGCTCCATTTGAGATCATCACGGATGGTCACGGTGTAGGTCAGGCCATCATCGGATACCTCCACCGGCTTGGCCAGATGGCGCAGGTGGACCTGCCAGTCGTTGTCATAGGTGGCGAGGCTATCGAAACACATACCGGCGTAGGAAAATGACGTTGCATCCGCGGCCAGCAGCCAGTTAAGGGTCTCGGCATCACCCCCGGACACCCCTTCAATGAAAGTTCCTTTCACTTCAGGATAGACCTGTGTTGGTGGTGCAGGCGCAGGCGATGGGGCCGGTTTCGGCGTCGGCATCGGGAGCGGCGCTGGTGGGGGTGGTTGCTGCGTTGGCGGTGTTGGCGGCGTTTGTGGGGGCGCCGCACAGCTAACTAATAGAGCTATAAAAACGATTATTAAAACAGCCATTCGTTTCATTTATGAACTCCCGTAAGTGATCTTAACCACGTAATATCATATTTTAACATTATAGCTCAATAAATAATAAATGAAAGCCGGAATGAGAATAGAGGCTCAAGGTATTGACACCGATGGGAACGAAAGTATAATTGAAGCAACCGGTTACCTGAATTCAAGTGCGTGAGGGAGGTATAGATGGAAACGGCGTGGTATTTCAGGCTTTTCTTTGTTTATCTCGGATGGTTTATCATCAGCTGGCTTCTCTACTTTATCATAAAAGCGAAGAGGATGAGCGGTCCGGGCCCGAGTCGGTCGTGGGTGACGGCCTTCTGGGCTAGTTTTATTACAGGCTTTGTATTAACCTGGTTTATTCACTATAGTATCGACCTGGCTTTCTGGGTCGGGCTATGTATTGTCATTATTAGCGAGGTGGTCTTCGCTCTGGGCTATTCAGCCATGAGAGAGCACCCGGAGAAAAAGCAGGCTGTGGTTGACTGGGGTATATATGGAGTCAGCCGGCATTCTCACGTCCTGGCGGGCATCATTTGTGTACTTGGTATGGTCATCATGGGATGGGGCTCAACTTCAGTGGCCTATATCCTCCTGTGGGTGTACTTTGCCTTATACGTGATGCTGAGCCATTTTGGCGTATTGAATGAAGAGAAATTAAACGTAGAAAGATTTGGGCAGGAGTATCTGGATTATATGAAAAAAGTGCCCCGTTATTTCTTCGGTAAGATATAGTCCAGAGAGCTATCTTCCCGCCATCACTTTTCCAAGTCTTATGTGTTGACGAGTTATCAAATACGATGTATCCTGACGTGGGCAATCATAAATTGCTTTTCAGGAGGTAGTATGAAGATAGCGCGTTTTGAGTGGCGGAGTGGGGTGCAGTGGGGCATCGTCGAGGGTGAAACAATTTATGCTCTCGATGGTGACCTGTATGGTAAGTTCAGCCAGGGTAAGAAGCTGTGCCAGCTACCAGATGTAAGGCTGCTGGCACCCTGTGAACCCAGAAATGGCGTTGCCTGCGGGCGGAACTACATGGATCACATCAAGGAAATGGGCTGGCCGGTGCC
>DUFF01000005.1 GCA_011174815.1 Dehalococcoidia bacterium
GCTTTGGAACTAAGGTCTTATATCATCCGCCGCCTGCTTCTTCTTATCCCGGTCCTTTTCGGGGTAACCCTGTTCATCTTCGGCATTACTATGCTCTTCTCTCCGATAGAACGTGCATCTCTTTATGTCAGTAGCCCGAGGCAGATGTCGGACCTACCGGCTGTCATCGAACAGTATGGTCTTGATGAGCCATTCTTTGTACAGTACGGCACCTGGATTCGCCAGGTGTTCAGCGGCAATCTGGGCTGGTCAGTGGTGGTGGGGATGTCTGTATGGGATTCCATCTGGTATTTCCTGCCGCCTACCCTGGAGCTGGCTATATTCGCCACGCCGCTTATCATCTTGATGGGTATTTTCCTCGGTACTAAGGCTGCCGCCCACAAGGACAAGCCAGTTGACCATGGGACACGGGTGCTGGCCATTTTCGGATGGTCGCTGCCGACCTTTTGGTTCGGGCTGATACTGCTGATGATATTCTACGGCTTCTTCCGCGGCCTGCTGCCGCCGGGCCGGCTGAGTATCCAGATGGACCTGGTGGTCAACTCCGCCGATTTCATCCGTTACACTCATATCAACACTATTGATGCCATCCTCAATCTTAATGGGCCGGTCCTTCTGGACGCCCTAAAACACATTATCTTACCAGTAATCACCCTTGCGGTGGTCCAGGTGGCCTTTATTATGAGGCTGATGCGCTCCAGTATGCTGGAAGCTCTGGGCAAGGGATACGTTCTGACCGCCAGGGCCAAGGGGCTTGCTGAAAGCGTGGTTATCAATAAGCACGCACGCCGCAATGCCATGATCCCGGTGATAACCGTGTCGGGTTACCTCTTTGCCGCCCTGGCGAATGGTGTCGTCATTACGGAGACGATCTTCACCTATAAAGGCATTGGCTGGTGGGCCTGGCAGGCAGCGGTTAACCTGGACATAGCGTCGGTGCTGGGCTTTGCGCTGTTTAATGCCGGCCTCTTTGTGCTGGTCAACCTGGTGGTGGATATACTCTACACCCGCGTCGACCCGCGAGTTAGGTTGGGAGGAGCAATACAGTGAGCGACTGGAAATTTATGGCGCGTCAGCTTACCAGGAACCCGCTTTCGCTCATGGGAATCATAATCATTGTCTTCTTCGTCATCATCGCCATCTTCGCTCCTCTTATTGCTCCAACACCCGAAGGTCATCGAGATGCCTATATGATACCGAGGGATGGTTACTCGGCCACACCGCAGCCTCCCTCCGAAGAGCATCGGTTCGGCACCACTCAAGGGCAGTACGATATCTTCTACGGCGTTATCTGGGGCACGCGCTCTGCCTTTCACGTCGGCCTCGTAGTGATAGGCGTTGTACTTGCAATCGGAATCCTATTGGGCAGTGTGGCCGGCTACTTCGGCGGCGTTCTCGACGAGGTTATCATGCGCATCACAGATATCTTCATGGCCTTCCCGGGCCTGATTCTGGCCATGGCAATCGTCGCTGTCCTGGGGCCCAGCCTCAGGAGCGTTATGATAGCTCTTACCGTGGTTGCGTGGCCTTCCTATGCCCGGCTGATCCGCGGCGACATACTCCAGGTGCGTGAGGAGGACTTCATCGAGGCTTCCCGTGGGTTAGGTGCCTCAAGCGGGAGGGTCATAATTCGCCATGCGCTGCCCAACGCTATCTACCCCACCCTTGTCATGGCTTCGCTGGACATAGGGGCAATAGTCCTGGCAGCGTCAGCACTGAGCTTTCTGGGCCTGGGCGCCCCCGAAGGCTACGCCGACTGGGGGCAGCTGACTTCATTTGCCCGTAACTGGATCGTAGGACCACCGGGTAACCCGTTGAAGTACTGGTACGCCGTGACCATTCCCGGCCTGTTCATCCTCTTTTTCGTGCTGGGCTGGAATCTTCTCGGCGATGCATTCAGGGACATTCTTGACCCGAGATTGGCGAGGCGTTAAGATGCAGCAAGACCTTATCAGGATAAGAGACCTTTCCGTCAGATTCTACACCTATGAGGGTGTTGTCCACGCGATCGATGACCTGGACCTGGACATCAGGCAGGGAGAAACTCTGGGGATAGTGGGTGAAACCGGGTCGGGCAAGACGATGACCGCACTGGCCATCCTTCGCCTCATCCCCTACCCCGGCAAGATAGAATCGGGGAGCATCGTCTTTTTTGACAGAGATGGGGGTGGTGAACTCGACCTGCTGAAATTGAGCGAAGATAAGATGAGATCCATTCGAGGCAACAAGATATCCATGGTGTTCCAGGAGCCGGGGGCTGCCTTAAACCCGGTCTATACCATCGGTGACCAGATCTCCGAAGTGTACTTGCTCCACCGGCGCCAAGAGCTGGGCCACCGGGCGAAGCAACGAGTGGATAGCTTGCTCAGCGACGGAAGCGGATTTGCCTCTGCCCTAAGGAGGCCTTTCTGGCGCTGGCAGAGCAGGCTTTACGATAAGATAGCCCAGGACTCTCATTCCGTTGAGCCTCGCTTCTTAAGTCATGTCCCGCTGTTTAGGCGGCTTCTCCGGCGATTAAGAGATGAGGCTAAGTTGCTCACGGTTGATATGCTGAAAAATGTAGAGATTCCCGACCCAGCTCGTGTGGCTGCGCAGTATCCTCATCAGATCTCAGGGGGAATGAAACAGCGGGCCGTGATTGCCATGGCACTGGCCTGCTCTCCAGAGCTTCTCATCGCCGATGAGCCAACTACTTCGCTTGATGTCACGATCCAGGCGCAGATGCTGGAACTGTTCCGGCGCATCAAGGCAGACAGAGGGGCTTCTGTTGTTTTTGTCACTCATAACCTGGGAGTGGCATCTGAGGTCTGCGACCGGCTGACGGTTATGTATGCCGGCAGGCTCTGCGAGGTAGCCAGTGTCGAAGATATGTTCCTTCATCCCTCGCATCCTTATACCAAGGCCTTGCTGGATGCTGTTCCTATCCCAGGCAAGGAGCTGCAGACCATCCCCGGTGCTCTGGCTGACGCGTTGAACCCGCCGCCAGGCTGTCGCTTTCACCCGCGCTGCCCCAGCGCCATGCCGATGTGTCAGCGAGAGAGGCCCAAACTTAAAGAGATCGGCAAGGACCACATGGTGGCCTGCTATCTTTTCTGATTTGTGAGTTACCACATGAACATCTTAGTTGATATCAGAGGATTGAAGAAGTACTTCCCAATCCGTGGCGGTGTTTTTGGAAGACCGGTGGGAATGGTCAAGGCGGTTGATGGCGTCAGCCTGGCCGTTGAGCGCGGGCAATGGCTGGGGCTTGTCGGCGAATCGGGCTGTGGCAAGACGACACTGGCCAAGACAGTCGTCCGTCTCTGGAAACCGACCAGCGGCCACATCTATTTTGATGTCCCTGATGCGGTCAAGGCAGAGATAGAAGCATCAGAGGCGTCCGGAAACAACAGCGGTAAGCTGGCTTCTCTTTTGAAGGAGAATGACCTGGGAACTTTCTCCGGTGCCAGGGTTCGCTTGTTCCGTCGCCGTGCCCAGCTTGTCCACCAAGACCCCTTCACCTCGCTCGATCCGCGCATGAAGTTGAAGAATATAGTGGCCGAGCCGCTGACCATACACAAGGTCCTTTCGGGGGACGCACAGGAAACGGCCGTCAAGGAACTTCTGGGCACGGTTGGGTTGAGCGCAGGCCAGTTGGAGCGTTATCCCCACCAATTCAGCGGCGGTCAACGGCAGCGCATTGCCATCGCTCGTGCCCTGGCTACAAAACCGGAATTTATCGCTTTCGACGAACCGACCTCTGCGCTCGACGTCTCTGTGCAGGCCCAGATCCTCAACCTTCTGAAGGATCTGAAAAAAGACTTCGGCCTTACCTATCTCTACATTACCCATGAGCTTCTGATCGCCGAGAGTGTCTGCGACTATATCGCTGTGATGTACCTGGGTAAGGTAGTGGAGATGGGAAGGCCGGAGGAGGTATTTCACACGCCGCGTCATCCCTATTCTCAGTCGCTAGTCTCGGCAACGCCGGTCCCTGATCCCAAGAGAAGGGTAGGTCGCATCGTGCTTCCTGGCGAGGTACCCAGTCCAGCCAATCCGCCGCCCGGCTGTGCTTTTCATCCCAGGTGTTCTCGAGCCAGCGAACAGTGCCGTGAATTTGGACCAGAGCTCAAGCTTGTTGGCGACGACCACTACGTTGCCTGCTTTCATCCTCTGTAGACCGCTACTGTCCTCTCCATCCGTGTTTATCTGCTTCGTTTACCAGTGTTTTTCCGCACAGTGTAGGCCTGTGCTATACTTCACGAACTCGACCATAAGATTGCTGGACAGAAGAGCAATGATTGTAAAGATGCTGGCGGTCGGTGCTTTTGCCGCCAACTGCTATATCGTTGGTTCGTCCGCGACCAACGAGGGAATGATTATTGACCCCGGCGCTGAAGCTGACGCCATTTTAGGAACTGTGCAGCAGACGGGATTATCCGTATCTATGATCGTGATAACCCATGCCCATATAGACCATGTGGGTGCCCTTCGCGAGGTCCAAGAAAAGACCCATGCCCAGTTTGCCATCCACGAGTCTGAGAAGGGACTACTGCTTAGCGCGCCCATGCGCATGCTAACATCACTGGGCATCTCTCCTGTCAAATCACCTCCGCGGCCGGACAGGTTACTCAAAGACGGCGAGTGCATAGAAGTAGGCGACTTACAGTTTGAAGTACTTCACACGCCGGGGCACAGTTCTGGTGGAATCTGTCTTTCAGGGCATGGAGTGGTCTTCAGCGGCGATACTCTCTTTAACCTTGGTATTGGCAGGACCGATTTTCCGGGTTGCAGCCACGAACGTCTGATAAAGAGCATCCGTGAAAAGCTTATGGTTTTGCCTGACGAAACGATTGTCTATCCCGGCCACGGACCAACCACCACTATCGGCGATGAGCGCCGGGCAAATCCTTTCCTACAGTGACTGAACCCTCTAATCTGGATTTCCTGTGTTAAACCGCGGGTGCGGACAGGTTTCTATGGTAGAATAACTTGGCCCCTTACTTGGCCACGGCAGACGGGGCTGATTGGAGGCATCCAATGGCTAAGAAGACCCAATCCTACTTCAACTGGCGCCAGTATTCTCTTCTGATAGTCGCCATCGTGTTCCTGGTCATGTCAGCGCTACCTAGTTCTGGCCCTTCGATTGAGGACCTCTTAGCGGTTGACTACACACCGCTGCCCGGGGATGATTGGAAAGTATCGACACCCGCAGAGCAGGGACTGGATCCGATGCTGGTGGCGGAGCTGTATTACAATGCGGCTGAATTGGAAACCATTTACAGCCTGCTGGTTGTTAAGAACGGCTATCTGATAGCTGAAGACTACTTCAATGATGGGTCGGTTGATCAGAAAGACCGGCTGCAATCTGTGACGAAGAGCTATACCTCGGCACTGGTCGGGATTGCGCTGGAGCAAGGCTATCTGTCAAGCGTGGATCAAAAGATGCTGGATTTCTTCCCGGAAGTCGCCGACCAAATAACGGACCCGAGGAAGGAGCAGATAACGATTCGGCATTTGCTTCAGATGCGCGCTGGATATCCCTGGGAGGAAAGCGATCCTGCTCTCTGGAACGGCCTTTTATCAGGTCACTATCCGCCTCTCATGGACGAATTCCCTCTGATCGCCGATCCGGGAACGGAGTTCAATTACAGCAATCTATCGTCCAACTGGCTCGGGATTATCGTGGACCGGGCGACTGGTATGAATCTCAAGACCTACGCTGAGGAGAATCTTTTCTTACCGATTGGGGTAGAGGCGGGCGAATGGGGCACTGACGCTGAGGGCCACAACAACGGCTGTGGGGATCTACACATGACAGCACGCGATGCAGCCAGGTTCGGCTTGTTGTATCTGAACGATGGTAAACACGAGGAAAACCAGATCGTTCCAGCCGACTGGGTGCACGATTCCCTACAGAGGTACTCTGAGGACATCAATTTGACTGGGGGATTTCCGGTAAACTGGGGCCTTTCCTTCCGCGACATCGGATATGGCTATCAGTGGTGGTCTGCAAGCGTAGGCGATCATCATTTCGACTACGCGGCGGGACATGGCGGACAGCTGATTGTTTTGCTGGATGAATTCGACA
>DUFF01000050.1 GCA_011174815.1 Dehalococcoidia bacterium
CGGAGGAGGTGGGTCGGTAACATAAACTTCGAGCATACCAGTCCCCGGCAATAGCTCACCTGTCGGAATAGGTTTTGGTGTGGGTGAAGATGATGTTGCAGGAGGTTGCGGTGTGGGCGTTGGTGCCGTGACTGCAGGTTTTGGTGTTGGTGAAGATACCTCTGGTGCAGCTGGCATACATCCAGCCGCAAGCAACATTACAAGTGTGAGAGGAATTAAAATAATAGATAGTTTCTTCATTTTGGTCCTCCTTTACCTATCTCTGTTGGATACTCCCTATTTAGTATCACACTATATAAAACGTAAGATTGCGATATTAGTTACTATAATTTTATTATCACAATACACGTGATAGAATAGTACTTCTTTGCCATTACTCATTATTATGTCTGTTAACTGGACTAATTGACAATCGGCCGCGGTATTTTGGGGGGATTCTCAGAGAGAATTATTGCCTTTATTGCTAATTTAGAACGAAAAATTCGTACAGCCGGAAATCAAACAGGATGGTGGCAATTGTCTTCATAGTTGGTGTAATCATGGCAATCGTTGGGATAAGTGGTGGTATTATGATTACTGTGCTAGGCGCAGCAGCACCCCAAGGTGCTATTATTCAGTATGCGTTCAGGTAGAAAAAGACAATAACTGACACCGGGTGGATTTGCACATATGATTTGATATAGCATATTATTCGCTAGTTACACATATTGGAGCTAAGCAGTGGTAAAAGTCAGACTAATTATTGGAATCATCTGCATTGCTATAGCGATATGGATGTTTCTATCCGGTGAACTTAGCGAAAACCCTGCACCGGCTATAGCAGTTCTCGTAATAGGTATTGTATTATTAGCAATCGCTAAGCGAAGAAAGTAAAAGAGTGGCAGCATCTGGATTTCAAGAAGCGAAATACACGGATTTCATCTCAGCCGAATTAAAGAACACAACTTTGATATAGAGAGTCATTCGGCCAGAAAAGAGAGTCAAAACAGGAAAGGAGCACAACATGGAATCTGTTGGTTGGGTATGTCCGGTATTACCAAACTGGGTTCTTTTCAGTCTGGTGCTTCCCATCTTAATAATATGGGAGATGGTCTGGAAAGGCGTAGCTTTGTGGAGAGCAGGAAGAAATCGGCAGCTAGCTTGGTTTATATGCTTGTTCATCTTTAATACCTTGGGCATTCTTCCAATAATATACATATTGGGTTTCAGCAAGAAAAAAGAATAGTCAAGATACTTTGATTTATACTAAGTTAGGCACTTAACATTATAGGAAATCCTCTAAAAGTTAAAACTGACAGCGGGTGGATTCGAATAGGTAAAAGATGAAATGCATCAGTTATAATAGGAGCAAATCGAAACGGGAGTTACTGTAATGGAAGGATATGCAATTGGTTTAGCCGTAGGTCTTGGTGCTGGTATTGCTATTGGCATTTCCATAGGAAAGAAGCACAAACCATGGTCTGAATTAACTGCCGGAGAAAGAAAAACAAGAATTATTTCCATCGCTGCAGGCGGAGTGGTATTTGTAGCCGGCGTTGTAGTTTTCTTAATTAGGTTGATATTTTGATTGAAGCTAAAGACAAAAAGTGGCAGCGGGTGGATTCGAACCGCCGACCAAGGGCTTATGAGTCCCCTGCTCTTCCTCTGAGCTACGCTGCCAACAAAAAAACTATAGCATCATGCAGCGGAAGCTGTCAATTTAATTTACTACTGCGCAGTACGTTAGATATGTCTCAGTCAATGGCAATCATGACATTGCTCGCCTTTATTACCGCATACACGTCCTTCCCCTCGGTGAGCCCCAGATTCTGGGCAGATATTTTGGTAATGATGGAGGTTATCTCGTCTCCTCCGGACAGGGAGATAATAACTTCCGAATTGACCGCGCCGTGAACGACCTTTTTCACCTTTCCTCTGATAACATTGCGAGCGCTTATCTTCATATGATTCTCCTTTCCATGTTCTTTATTTTGTGCTTTTGTAGCTTGGTTACGTGGACAGCGGTCGCCTTGAAGCTGACAAAAATGCTCTGCCCCCGCGCGAGCTTCATCTCCTCCGCCGACCTCTTGGTCACCAGCGCCACTAGGGGGAAGCCGCATTGAATTTCAACACGAGTCAGTGGCCCCACATCCACCAGCCAAGTAATCTCCCCCTCAAAGAAGTTCCGGGCACTGCTGGAGATACGGGTAAGGGACAGGGTGATATCCTCCGGCCGGATACAGGCACACACCTTTTCGCCAATTAAATAATCGGAAATCGCTTCGATAGACCTACCCTGGCTTTCGATGGTGACGATTTTATCTTCACTGGACGTAATTACACCGTCAATGATATTCTCCACGCCGACGAACTCGGCCACCTCTTTGTTTCGCGGCGAGGCAAAGACATCTCTGGCGCTCCCGGCCTGCAGGAGCTCCCCGTCCATCAGCACCCCCACCCGGTCGGCAAGGCGCTGCCCCTGCAGCAGGTCATGCGTCGCCATGATGATGGTGGTGGCATACTGCCGGATAATACTGCTGATAAGCTCCTCGATGCGGGCTGCCGAGAGCGGGTCTAAGTTGGCCGTTGGCTCGTCCAGCAGCAAAACCTCTGGCTCAAGAGCTATCGCCCGGGCGATGGCCACGCGCTGCACTTCGCCACCGGACAGGTTCCGGGCATTACGGCCATGATAATCAGACAGACCCACAACGTCTATAATATGCTCTACCTTTTCCCTTAGCTTGCTTCCCCTCATTCCCCGCCACCTCAATGCATAGGCAATATTATCGTAAACGCTCAGATTGAAGACCACCGGCTTCTGCAGCACGAATGCCATGCGACGTCTCACCCCGAGTCGTACCGCAGGCGACTCCGCAGTATCCACACCATTGAAGTATATTTTACCGGACGTGGGCTCATCGAGCAGGTCTATCAGACGCAAAAGCGTCGTCTTACCGGCGCCGGTAGGGCCGATCAAGGCAAAGACCTCCCCTCTCTCAATGCGCAGGTTGATGTTACGCAATATGTCCCTGCCATCGCGCCTCTGCCACATATCAATGGTCTCGATAAGTGCCATTTTCACCTCTGCTGTATCCGGTTCAGGACGATGTTTACCACCAGGGCAATCGATATCAGGATAATCCCCAGCGCTATGGAAAGTTCCAGATCACCCTTGGATGTTTCCAGTGAAATAGCGGTGGTGATGACACGCGTGTAGCCCCTGATATTGCCGCCGATCATGAGGGATATGCCCACTTCAGAGATTGCCCGACCAAAGGCCATGATGATGGCTACCATCACGGCAAACCTGGCTTCCCGCAGTACCACCAGTGTCGTCTGGAAGCTGCTGGCGCCGAGAGAACGAGCGGTATCTATGAGGGTGATGTCCACTCCGCGGAGAGCGGAGATGACCAGACCGAGCAATATCGGCGTCACCAGCAACATCTGCCCGATTACGATGGCAGCTGGGGAAAAGAGCAGCCCCAGCCAGCCCAGCGGCCCTGCCCGTGAAATGAATACGAAAACAAATAGACCGATGGCGACGGTGGGGACGCTGTAGAACGTCTGTATCAGGTTGATGAGGAATCTTTTGCCGCGGAACTGACGGAAATGAATGATGCTGGCCAGAGGCACGCAGATAAGAGAGGCGAGGATAGCGGAGGTCACCGAGATTCTCAGCGACCTTCCCGCTATCTCCATCACCTCAGGGTCAAGCGTGACGATAAGTTCTACAGCTTTAAGCAGGCCATTCCACAGCTCTATCAATAATTCATCCCCCGGCTACCGCAATCACCAGAACTGGGTATTAAACATGGCATAGTGTCTCACTGTTAAAGAATACTAAGGGACTGGTTTGGTATAGTCCTCCTCCGGGGGACAGCCCGGCATATCGCAGGTAGCAATGGGGTAGAATAGCGACCTTCCATATTCTGCTGTCCCGTACGTACCGATGATTTCCTGAACTTCCTGGGAAATCAACCAGTTAATGAATTTATTAGCGATTTCAATCTTTGCCTGGGGATGCGTTTCCGGGTTGATAGCGATAGCTGCATATACATTGAGGAATATCGGGTCTTTCTCCACAAGTGATTCTATATCCAGGCCACTCTTCAGGTTATAGGCCAGAAATGTTGATATATCTGCCAGGACGTATGACTGCATTTCATTAGCCATAAGCAGGGTGGGCCCCATCCCCTTCCCCGCTTCCACGTACCATTCACCCGAATTTCGGACATCCTCATAGTCGAAGCCAGCCTCGCCCCAGATGAGTTTTTCCTTGGCATGGGTGCCAGAGTCATCACCTCTGGAAACGAACTTAACAGTAGCGGGATCATTCATACCTTCATCGTATAACTTCTTGAATGCTTCAGCCGCGGTTAAACCCGCAATACCTGCTGGGTCGTCGCTAGGTCCGGCAATAAGAAAGAAATTGTAAGCGAAGTTCCTGCGATTTATGCCATAACCCTCAGCGATGAACTGATCCTCTCTGGCTCTATCATGTACAATGATAGCATCAACATCACCTCTTCTACCATACTCAAGAGCTATACCGGTGCCGGCATATACGATATCCATCTCTACATTTGCCAGTTCCTCAAATATCGGCTCCAGATGGTACCAGAGGCCGGTATCGTAAAGGCTGGTGGTGGTAGCGATTTTAAACCTTACCAGGGGGTCGTGTAGCGGGTATTGCTGTGCTGCTGGGGCTGGAGCAGGAGCGGGCGCTGGGGCGGGAGCAGGCGCAGGTGCCGGCTGGCTGCAAGCAAAAACGCCAGCAGTCAGAACCAGGATAAGTATCACTAATAAGCAGGAAGTTAACTTGCGCATTTTTTACCTCTCTAGATTTTCATTTAAGCACTGTTTCACCAAATAGAAAGCACCTCGTAAGGAGGTGCTCTGCACAGTTTACGTGACATCGCAGACTCTCCTTTCCAAATACGGGAGGCACCGCCGTTTCCCGCGATACCCTATCGGCCCGCCTCCGTAGGCTGACGCCCTTAGGAGAACGGGCTCGGAGAAAGAAAACCTATATTTTTTTCAGCGGCCATTATAGCATAACGTCAGGGATAAATGCAACCACCACTCAAGGAGGCAACCTTGACGCTACACCGTGCTTCTGTTAAAATCGGCACGAAATAAAAACGCCCGAGGTAATAACAGCCTCCAGATAAAAGAGCGCTCGCCTGAGGGAGGTGATATTTTAATCCAGTTACCAACTCAAACGGGACTTGCGCGCGAAAGGTTTCCCCTGAATATAGGTAAGGAGATTTAAGGTGGCTATTGACTATCAGAAGGAAGGTAAAATCGCTATCTTCACCATCAACCGTCCGGATGCACTGAACTCGATCAACGTGCCGACGGCCAGAGAGCTGCACCAGGCAATGGCCGATTTTCGGGATGACAACGGGCTATGGGCCGGCATCATCACCGGCGCCGGGGACCGGGCGTTCTGCGCTGGTGCCGATATCAAAGATATGCTGCCCTTCCTGAAGGAAAACCTCCCGCAGCATCCCTGGGCAATGCCGGCTACCCCCATGCGCGGTCTTGACCTATGGAAGCCGCTCATCGCCGCCATCAACGGTGCGGCACTCGGTGGCGGACTGGAAATCGCGCTGGCCTGCGACCTGCGGATCGCATCGGAAAAAGCCCGCTTTGGCTCGCCTGAAGTAGCCCTGGGGCTGATCCCGGGCTGGGGAGCTACCCAGAGACTGCCCCGGATGATACCATCCTGCAAGGCTGCCGAACTGCTGCTTATGGGGAAACTGATTGACGCTCAGGAAGCATACCGTATCGGCCTGGTCAACACGGTGGTCCCGCCCGAAGCCGTAATGTCCACCGCCCGGGAATGGGCGGAGACGATATGCCAGGCTGGACCTCTGGCGGTCAGGGCAGCCAAGGAGGCGATGATAAGAGGCAGCAGCCTAACGCTTGAAGACGGTTTGCGACTGGAGAACGCTCTGGAGGCCTATGTAATGAGCACTGAGGATTTCGCCGAAGGGACGACCGCCTTCGTAGAAAAGAGAAAACCTGACTTCAAAGCCAGATAACGCTGGAGGAAGAGAGAGCTATGGAAATCAAACAGGTAGGTGTCGTCGGTTGTGGGCAGATGGGGGGCGGCATCGCTCAGGTGAGTGCCCAGTCCGGTTACCAAGTTCTTGTTTCCGAGGTAAATGAGGAACTGTTAAACAAAGGTCTGACCAGAATCAATGCGTCGCTGAGCAAAGCAGTGGAGAGGGAGAAAATCACTCCGCAGGACAAAGAGGCCATCCTATCCCGTATCAGAGGCACCACCAGTATGAAAGATTTCGGCAGCTGCGATCTCGTCATCGAGGCAGCAATCGAAAACCTGGAATTGAAAAAGAAAATATTCGCCGAGCTGGACTCGGTCTGCCCCGAACATGCCATCCTGGCCACCAATACATCGTGCCTTTCCATCATCGAAATGGCCATGACCACCAAAAGGCCGGATAAAGTGCTCGGGCTGCACTTCTTCAACCCGCCGCCCCTGATGAAGCTGCTGGAAGCAGTCCGGACGGTGGCCACCAGCGAGGAGACTCTGGAAATCGGCCGGAAATTCGGGCAGTCACTGGGCAAGACCGTCATCACCGCCCCAGACTCGCCAGGCTTTATCGTCAACCGCCTGATGGTTCCCCAGGTACTGAACGCCATCCGCATGCTGGAAGCCGGAGTGGCCACCAGGGAGGATATAGATAACGGTATGACACTCGGTTTGAATCATCCCATAGGGTCTCTGGCACTGGCGGACCTGATCGGCCTGGACACGATGTATTTCGTTGCCGACGCCATGTATGATGAATTCAAGGACCCCCAGTTCGCCCCGCCGGTCCTGCTGGAGAAGATGGTCACTGCAGGCTGGCTCGGGCGCAAGACAGGCAAAGGTTTTTACGATTATAAGAAGGATTGACGCTGAGCGGGCCGAGAAAGGAAGAACGAAAGAGATGAGCGTTGATGGTAAAGTAGCCCTGGTAACCGGTGGCTCCGGCGGGCTGGGCAGCGTGCACTGTTTGACCCTGGCCAGGGCCGGTTGCCAGGTAGCTGTTGGCGGGTACACTCACATGGACAGGGCCGAGGCGGTCGCGAAACAAATACAGGAGCTGGGGAGAAAAGCTCTTGCGGTAAAGATGGACGTGGCCGAACTGGATGACGTGCAACGAGGGATAACGCAGATAGAAGAAACGCTCGGTCCCGTCGAGATTCTGGTTAACAACGCTGCCTCCGGCATCGTGCGGGCGGCCACCATCGTCAATACGGAGAAAAAAGACTGGGACCGCGACCTGTCAGTTAACCTCACCGGCGCTTTCAACACCATCAAATGCTGCATGCCGGGCATGGCCGAACGCGGCTGGGGCCGCATCATCAACATCTCTTCCATCACTGGCACTCAGGGGGGTATGGGGCAGTGCAGCTATGCCGCCACCAAAGCGGGTCTCATCGGCCTGACCAGGACAGCGGCACTGGAGGGCGCCAGAAAGGGTATCACCTGCAATGCCTTGGTGCTCGGCGTTTTTGACGCCGGCGGCTTCCTTAAGGTGACTCCAGAGTTCAAAGAGCGCATTATCAAACGCATGGCGATGCGTCGGATGGGTGACCCGCAGGAAGTCAGCAACGTGCTTGCCTTTCTGGTTTCGGAAGAGTCGACCTTCATTACCGGGGAGACAATCGAAGTAAGCGGTGGTGCCAACCTGTTCACCTTCTAAATAAATTATGGTAGAATAGTGCGGAAGCGTCTGTGCTCCTAAAAACGCCGCAGAGGGTATCGCCATGGCAATTCGAGAGGCCGAGGTCAAGGAAAAGAACAAAGGCTTAAAAATCGAATCGGTCGAATGGAATGGTCTGACCTGGCTCGATATTGAAAAGCCGACCGAACGGGAGACGGAATACCTAGCGCAAAATTATCCCTTTCACCCTCTTGACCTTGATGACTGCCTCAGCCGGATCCAGCGGCCCAAAATCGATGAGTACCGGGACTACCTGTTTCTGGTGCTGCACTTCCCGGTGTTCAATAAAGAGTCTAGGATAACCACACCCAGCCAGGTGTCCGTGTTTATCGGCGCCGATTACCTGATCACGCTGCATAAAGGCGACCTCAAGCCGCTGGTCAAACTTTTCCGGGAATGTCAGCTTGAGGAGGAGACACGACAGGAGAACTTCAGCCAGGGTTCAGGGTACCTGCTCTACCGCATAATTGACCGGCTCGTCGACTATTGTATCCCGATTCTGAATCGCATCAGTGCCAACATCGAAGAGACCGAGGACAACATTTTCGCCAGCAAACGGATACCACGAGCCATTGAGGATATCTCTATTCTGCGGCGCGATGTGATCTCCTTCCGCCGCACCATCTGGCCGATGAGAGCGGTCATCGCCACGCTGGAACCGAAGATCCGGCGGTTCACCAAGATGGACCTCGCGGTTTACTTTGGCGACATGGTGGACCACGTCGATAAGATATGGGACGGTCTGGATGAATACAAGGAAATCATTGAGGGCCTCAATGATACCCATGATTCCCTAGCCACCAACCGCACCAACGAGGTCATACGCATGCTGACCGTCATCGCCACTATCCTGTTGCCGATTACGGTAGTTGCCAGCATCTTCGGCATGAACATCCCCCTGGGGCCTTTCAGCGAGTCCACTTACTCCGCGGTCTACGTATTTCTCATCTGCCTAGCCATCATCGGCGGCATGCTTTACTTTTTCCGCCGGCACCGCTGGATCTGATATGAATGTCTCGCACCGATTAGTGATATTTATCGCTTTATTTATAACCTGTCTCATCACCGCCAATGTCATCGCCGTCAAGATAATCAACCTTGGCCCCTTCCTGCTGCCCGCGGCCATCTTCATTTTTCCGTTGAGCTACATCTTTGGTGACGTGCTCACCGAGGTTTATGGCTACCGGCTGGCACGCCGAGTTATCTGGCTCGGCTTCCTCTGCAACCTGATTTTCGTCTTTTTCGTCTGGCTGGGGCAGCTGCTCCCCGCCGCGCCTTTCTGGGAAGGACAGGAAGCCTATAAAAGCATCCTGGGCTATACACCGAGGTTGCTGGCGGCCTCATTTCTAGGCTATCTGGCCGGCGAGTTCGCCAACTCCTTCATACTGTCCAAAATGAAGATTGCGACGCAGGGGCGCTGGCTGTGGAGCCGCACCATCGGCTCGACCATCGTGGGGCAGGGGCTGGATACCTCCATATTCATCACCGTAGCTTTCATCGGCACGGCGTCCTTTGTCCCCATCATGATTCTTTACCACTGGCTGGCCAAAACCATTATCGAAGCCCTGGCCACCCCCCTCACCTACGCCACGGTCAACTGGGTGAAGCAAAGAGAGGCCGTTGACACTTATGATTACGATACCAAGTTCAATCCATTCCTTATTGCCAACTAGACAGGAGAGAAAAAGAAGGTGAAGATTCAATTTCTGGGGGCGCACAACTGCGAAACGGCCGCCACTAAGCTGGTCAGCATATTGATTGATGACGTCCTGGCGCTTGACGCCGGCGGGCTCACCTCCAGCTTATCCATTGAAGCCCAGCTCAACCTGAAGGCGGTTCTGCTCACCCATCACCATTACGACCATATGAGAGACGTTCCGGCGCTGGGCATGAACGCACTCTTCTACGAGACCAGCGTTCCGGTCTATGCCACGCAGACGGTCAAAGACGCCCTGGCGTCCCACTGGCTCAACGGTGCCATCTATGCCAGCTTCCTGGAAAGGCCACCGGAAAGCCCGAGAATTAAACTCACCATCATCGAGCCGAATCAAAAATTTATCATTGCCGGCTATGAGATTCTGCCCGTCCCGGTGAAACATTCGGTGCCCGCCGTGGGTTACCAAATCACTTCCTCCGATGGCAAAACGCTCTTCTACACCGGGGATACCGGGCCGGGGCTGGCCGAAGCATGGCCCTACGTATCACCACAGCTTCTGATTACCGAGGTCACCGCCCCGAACCGTTACGAAGAGTTTGGCCGCCGCATGCTGCACCTCACCCCGAACCTGCTCAAAGAGGAACTGCTCGCTTTCCAGAAAGCCAAAGGCTATTTACCGGCGTTGTTTCTGGTGCACATGAATCCCAGACAGGAAAAGGAAATAGAGGCGGAGGTTGAACAATTAGCACGTGAGCTTGGCACGCCGATGACGCTGGCGCAGGAAGGGCTGGTAGTCCAGTTATAAAGGAGGCATCAATGGAAGAAGAGGCCTGGAAACTGGCTGGTATCTGCGGCATCTACTGCGGAACGTGTCCCAGCTATCTGGCCCAGCAGGAGAATGATATTGCTGAGCTGGAGAAGCGGGCCATGGAGATGAACTTCACCATCGATGAAGTGCGTTGTGACGGCTGTCACTCGGACAACGTAATGCCAACGTGTGTAGAGTGCCGGCCCGGCTTCCGAAAGTGCGCCCGCGAGCACGGGGTAACCTGGTGTTTTGAGTGCCCTGACTTCCCCTGCCAGCGTTTGGAGGATTTCAAACATGTCCATATCGTTGACGGCATTTCCCACCATGAACATCTCATAGAAGAACTGCAGTACATCAAGGACCATAGCCTGGAAGCTTGGCTGGAGAAAGTGGACCGGGAGGGGCGATGCCCGCAGTGCGGGAAACGGCTTTACTGGTTTGCCCGTGCCTGTCCTGACTGCCATACGCATATCAGATAAAATGTGGGTGAGAAAACCGTGGCCGAAGATGCGCCAAAATTCATCGTGGACAGCAATGTGGGCAAGCTCGCTAAATGGCTGAGAATGCTGGGCTACGACGCCGTCTTCTTCGAGGGCGATGATGACGCCTACATGATAGACCGGGCGCTCAAAGAAAACCGGGTGATACTGACCCGGGACACCCAGATAATGAAACGCGGCGTCATCACCAGCGGCCGGCTCAAAGCAATTCTCATCGACAGCGACCGTCCGGAGCCACAGATAAAGCAGGTTATTGAGGCCCTGCACCTCGATTACCAGTCGAGACCATTCACCATCTGTTTGGAATGCAATAATCCCCTGGAAGAGAGAAGCAAAGAGGAAATCAAGGACCGAGTGCCACCCTATGTTTTCAAAACACAGCAGCAGTACATGGAGTGCCCTGTCTGCCACCGGATCTACTGGCGGGGCACGCACTGGCAGGCAATGCTCGGCAAACTGGAACGATTGACAAAGTCTCGTTGATGGTACAAGATATGGCTGCGATTTGACTATCCAGATTAACCACAATGGAGGAAACCCATGAGTGAGAAGGAGAAAAACTTACAGACCATTATAGACTGTGGGGTGGTGGCTATTGTCAGAGTCAGCAGCGCCCAGCAAGCGGTGGACGTTTGTATGGCCATTGCCAAGGGTGGTGTTAAGCCCATTGAAGTAACCATGACCGTACCCGGCGCCATCGATGCCATCAAGGAATTCAAGAGCGCGGTAAAGGAGCAGGTACTGGTCGGGGCTGGCACCGTGCTCGACCCGGAGACGGCCCGCGCCTGTATCCTGGCCGGAGCCGAGTTCATCGTCAGCCCCACCCTGAATCTTGAGGTCATCAAGGTCTGCCGCCGCTACAGCAAAATCGTCATCCCAGGCACCTTCACCCCCACCGAGATACTGGCCGCCTGGGAGGCGGGCGCGGACATCGTCAAGGTGTTCCCGGCCTCGGTGGGAGGCCCCGGATACCTGAAGGATATACTGGGCCCGCTGCCGCAGGTGAAGCTGGTGCCCACCGGCGGGGTAAACCTGGAGACCACGCCAGAATTCATCAAGGCCGGCGCGGTGGCAGTGGCCGCCGGGACATCGCTGGTGGACAAGAAGGCGGTAAGCGAGAAGAACTGGGATTTCATCACCGAGACAGCGCAGAAATTCTGTGAAGCGGTGAGGCAGGCGAGGGGAAAGTAAATAAAGATAAAGGGGGAGATAAATGGCTGAAGTTATAACTTTCGGCGAGACCATGGTGCGGCTTTCCCCGCCGAACTACCGGCGGCTGGAGCAGACCCATGTGCTCGACGTAAATATCGGCGGCGCGGAGTGGAACGTGGCCGTTGACCTGAGCCGACTGGGCATCAGTACCGGCTGGGTCTCACGGCTGACAGACAACGCTCTGGGCCGGATGATTCACAACAAGGCCCGCGAGCATGGTGTGGATACCTCGCACATTATCTGGACCAAGGGCGACCGCAACGGGATTTACTTCGTTGAGTTCGGCGCTACGCCCCGGCCGAGCAGCGTCCTCTATGACCGCGCCCACACCGCCATCAGCCAGGTAAAGCCCGGCGAGATAAACTGGGAGGAAGTCTTCAAGGGAGCAAAATGGTTCCATACCAGCGGCATCACGCCGGCGCTCAGTTCCAGCGCCGCCCAGGTCGTTGCCGAGGCACTGCAAGCCGCCAAAAAAGCGGGCTGCAAAGTGAGCTACGACCTCAATTACCGCGCCCGGCTCTGGACGGAGGAAGAGGCCCGCAAATGCCAGGAACCGCTGATGGAGCATATAGATGTCCTCTTCTCCACGGAGGAGGACACCAGAAAGGTGCTCGGCATCACCGGTAAGGACTACCGAGAGGTGGCTCAGAAGCTGTCAGATAGGTTCAAGTTCGAGGTGGTCTGCATCACCCTGCGGGAGGACATATCGGTGTTGAGAAACCGCTGGACAGCTATTGCTTACGCAGCGGGCAAGATATACGATGACCGGACTTACGATGTGGAGATAGTGGACCGGGTCGGCGCCGGTGATTCCTACACCGCCGGATTTATTTATGGCTACCTCACCGGCGACGTGGAGAAGGGAGTTAAATACGGGAATGCCTACTCGGCCCTGAAACACTCCATCCCCAGCGATACCAACTGGGCGACGCTGGCCGAGGTGGAAAACCTGCTCAAAGGCGGCGGCCTGCGCATCAGCCGTTAGCTTAACGCCGGCCATTTGCAGGCACCGGGCTCATCGTTCTACAATATGAGTAATGGCCTATAATCATCTGTTCCAAGAATTCGTTGCCAGCGATGACACGCTGCGGATATATGCAGGTGAAAATCTCGTCTTCTCTTCCCGGAAAGACCGCCTGCTGCCGCTGATGGAATATCTGGGCCGCTTTGCCCCGGAGCATACCGAGGTGGTCATCTTCGACAAAATCATCGGCAATGCGGCGGCTCTGCTTGCCGTCAAGGCGAGGTGTCGGGAAGCATTCAGCCCGCTGGGCAGCGAGCTTGCCGCGCAGACGCTGGCAGAATACGGCATCGCTTACCATTTCACTAGAACTGTCCCCACCATCCAGAGAGCCGATGGCGAGGGCATGTGTCCTATGGAGAAGCTATCCCTGGGCAAAGGTCCGGAAGAGTTTTACCAGGCTATGGTTGATATTATAAACAAGTCGGCAGCCAAGGACTCTTGAATTGAGGTTACAATAGAAAGGTTAGAAGGTCATGGAAAAGATTAGACTGGGCAGAACTGAGATGCTGGCTACCAAGCTCGGCTTCGGGGGCATCCCCATACAGAGGGTCTCCGAAGAGGAAGCGATTGCTGTGGTCCATAAGTGCCTGGAACTGGGCATCAATTTTCTGGATACGGCCAACGGCTACACTACCAGCGAGGAGAGAATCGGCAAGGCAATCAAGGGAAAGCGAGAAGATATCCTTCTGGCCACAAAATCGCAGGCCCGCACCCGGGAAGATGTAGAGAAGCACCTCAAATTAAGCCTGGAGAGGCTCGGCACAGACTATATAGATCTTTACCAGCTGCACAATATCAGCGACGCCAAGACATTGGAAACCATGCTCGACCCGAACGGACCACGCGCCGTGGTCGAAGATGCTAAAAAAGCCGGCGTGGTGAAGCACATAGGCGTAACCTCGCACCAGATTGACATCGCCAAGGATGCGGTGAAGACAGGGCTCTTTGAGACCATTATGTTCCCCACGAACTTCATGTCCTACGAGGGCAGAGACGAGCTTCTCTCTTTATGCAAGCAGCATGATGTCGGCTTCATCGCCATGAAACCGCTGGCCGGCGGGATGATAGATAATGCCACCATTGCCATCAAATACCTGCTCCAGATTCCCAACATAGTACTCATCCCCGGTATTGAGCGGGTTCCAGAAATAGAGGAGATCGCCCGGGTATTCCAGAGGCCAAAGGAGATGACGGCCGGGGAAAAACAGGAGATGGAGCGCATAAAGCAGGACCTCGGCACCAGATTCTGCCGTCGCTGCGATTACTGCCAGCCATGCCAGGCGGGCATACCCATCTCGGATGTAATGTCGTTCCCCAACCTGCGCAAACGTCTGCCGCTGGTCCGCCTGTACACCGGCAAGTTCGCCGAGTCCTTCACCAAAGCTCTGGAGTGTACCGACTGCGGCGAGTGCGAGGAACGTTGTCCCTATGACCTGCCCATCAGGGACATGATGCAGGAACACATAAAAATGCACCAGGCAGGCAAAGC
>DUFF01000051.1 GCA_011174815.1 Dehalococcoidia bacterium
AGTATGTCAGAATAATAACGCACGAGCAGCCAGAGTACTATTTCAGATATGTTGTCCCCATTGGGCATATGAGACCAGCTTACGCTTCAGCGATGGGGCGCGCCATGCTGAGTGATTTAAGTGATGAGGAAATCGACAAGCTGTTCCCCGAGGAAGAACTAAAGCCGGTAACCAGCAAGACGGTCTCTACCAAAAAGGAGTTAAAACGACTTTTGGAACAGGTAAGAAAGACAGGCATATCCTACAATCCAGAAGGTATGCATGAAGGCGTCTATGGTATTGCGGCCGCGATTAGAGACAGCAACGGTTCTGCCGTGGCGGCAATGGCTTTACTTGTACCCATATTCATGATTAATCCGGCTAAACTCAAATTGTTAGGTGACCTGGCTAAACTTGGCGCCAGATTAATCAGTTACCGGCTTGGCTATCAAGATGCCGATACCTCTATTAGAAGTATCGACGATTTACGTTCCTGGTGGGAAAAGAGCCAGGCAAAATCCAGCGCCTTAAGCCCATGATATTGCTCAAGGAATATATTAAAGTAAATAAGAGAAAAAAAGTAAACATAGGGTTCTAATACTGAATAAAGGGGGTGATCGCTTTCAAAAAGGAGAATTTGTGAACAGAGTTCTCACTAAATATTATGGAGGTGAAAATCATTGAGTAGCAGAAAAATAGTTGCTCTTATCACGTTATTAGCCATTGTAGGTGCCATGATAGGCGCTTGTGCTGCTCCAGCGCCTACTCCAGCCCCAGCGCCGGCTCCAGCACCAGCCCCGGCACCTGCTCCAGCCCCTTCACCAGCTCCGGCCCCAGCTCCAGCTCCGTCCCCAGCCCCAGCTCCGGCTCCAGCTCAGCCCGCAGAAACGGTCAAATGGGTGGCATCAACCATGCACGCCGAGGCCGAGTATGGTCAGGAAGTCCTACGCAAGCGCGACGAGATGATCAAGAACGTGAGCAATGGCCGCTTCATCATCGAGTCCCACCCGGACGGCGCTCTTATGCCCATGGCAGAGATTTTTGACGCCTGCAACAGCGGCACCATCGATGCAGCCGATTTTACCCCGCACAGCTTCATCGGCCAGATACCCCCGGCACCGCTCTTTTCGGCGCGACCGCTGGGGATGATAGCCCAGCCGATGATGATATGGCTGGACAAGGTTGGCCTGGATTACTTTATGCAAGCCGTGGAGCCCTTCAACTTCGGCCACGCCGAGTACTACCTTGTATCGACCCCGGAAGACCTGTGCTGGTCCAGGGTCCCGCTGGATACCGTGGAGTCCTGGAAAGGGGTCAAGTTCCGCACCAAGGGCTTCTGGGCCGAGACGCTGCAGGACCCCAGGATAGGCGCTTCCGTGGTCACCCTCGCCGGCTCCGAGCTCTACAACGCCCTGGAGAGGGGTATCCTGGACGCCACCGAGTATTCAACCCCGGTAACCGATAAGCAGTTGGGCTTCTACGAAATCTGCGATTACCTCATGAACCCGGGCATTCACCAGCCCTCCACTACTCAAATGGAGGTAATCAACGATGAATCCTGGGCAAATCTGCCTGATGACCTCAAGGAAATATATATCGCAGTCATGCACGCCCTTGCGCCACAGGCATTCAATGATCAGGTTTTGAAGGATATCGAGGCGCTCAAATTCTTTGAAGAGCTTGAAGAGAGTGGAGAGCTGACGATGCTGGTTATTCCGAAGGCACTGCAGGAGCATTTCTTCGTGGTAGCCGATGACCTGTACAAGAAGTACCGTGAGGAAGACCCGTTCTTCGACGAGGTCTACCAGAGCCAGCTTGATTTCATGGCAGATTTCAAGCTGCACCAGAAGTACCAGATACCCCAGTTCTAGTCGATTCTCAAAGGTCGCTTGCCCCCACCCCACTCCCAGCCCACCGGGGTGGGGGGCAAGCGGCAGAGAGGAAGCACACCGTGGCTGTTTTAGAACGTGTTATGAGCGGCGTCGATAAGCTCACCGAGTGGGCGGCAAAATTCGCTATCTGGCTGATAGTGCCTCTCATATTGACGGTCATTTATGAGGTCATCTCCCGGTATGGCTTTGACCGGCCCACCATCTGGCATTTTGAGGTCTCTCGGGAGATTGCCGGCGTTATTTTTTTCTGGACATCGGCCTACATTATGGTCCTGAGGCGCCACATCAGGGTAGATATTATATATGATAGGTTCTCGGCAAGAACGCAGGCTATAATCGACATTATCTTCACGCTGATTCTGGTCTTCCCGCTTTGGTTTATAGCTGTTCATTATTTTTTCGATTGGGTTAGCGATGCCTGGAGAATAGGTGAAAGAAGCTCGGAAAGCGTCTGGCGTGTCCCCGTGTACCCCATTAAAACAATGGGTTTTATAGGTATCATCCTGCTGAATCTGGCAATCCTGGTTTCCTTTATCCGGGACATTAAAACTTGCATAAAGGGGGAGCGCTAGCCATGTTAGACGTAGATGTAAGTCCTGCCGTGATAGCCATCCTGATGCTCGCGACGCTCGTAGTTGGCATTTTCTCCGGCTTCCCCCTGGGATTTATCCTGGCCGGCACCGGGTTCATCTTCGGGATTCTCTTTATGGGCGACCGGGTATACGGTTTGTTAATTGCCAAGAGCGGCCACCTGTTGCTGAACTATATCCTTCTGGCCGCCCCCCTCTTTGTCTTTATGGGAAATATGCTGGGCCACTCCGGGGTAACGGAAAAGCTATTCGGCACCATGCACATCATCATGGGGGGACTGAGAGGCGGGCTGGCCATGGCGACCATCTTCGTGGCCACTATCTTCGCCGCCTGCACCGGCGTCATCGCCGCTTCCGTGACCACCATGGGGATACTGGCCCTCCCCCCCATGCTTAAGCGCGGCTATGATAAAGCCCTGGCCTGCGGCACGGTCTGCGCCGGCGGCACGCTGGGCATACTCATACCACCCAGCATTATGATAGTCATCTATGGGCCGATGGCAGGCATATCCGTGGGACAATTATTTGCCGGCGCCTTTGTCCCCGGCTTCATCCTCTCCGGCCTGTATATGGCATACATCGGCATCAGGTGCTGGCTCAAGCCGGAGCTGGGGCCTTCCCTGCCCATAGAGGAGAGGCGGGTTTTGACCACCATGCAGAAAATTACGGCCATGTCCACCCAGCTCATCCCTCCCCTCATCCTCATTCTGGGAGTGCTGGGCAGCATCTTCGCCGGCATCGCCACACCCACCGAGGCTTCCGGTGCCGGTGCTTTCATCGCCACCATGCTCGCCATAGCCTACCGGCGATTCAACATGACAGTGCTCAAGGACACGCTGTATGGCACTTTGTACATCACTGGCTTCCTGATGCTGCTGACCGTCGGGGCGGGCGTTTTCACCAGCGTCTTCACCTATCTGGGAGGCAGTGAGTTCGCCACGGCTGTCCTGACGGCAGTGCCGGGAGGCAAGTGGGGCTCCTTCGCCGTTATGATGTTCATCATCTTCATCTTCGGCATGCTGATAGAGTGGATTGGCTCGATATTCATCGTGGTCCCGCTTTTCACCCCGATTGCCGCCGAGCTCGGCTTTGACCCGGT
The DNA here is from genome assembly GCA_011174815.1 of Dehalococcoidia bacterium. Classification (GTDB taxonomy): domain Bacteria; phylum Chloroflexota; class Dehalococcoidia; order Dehalococcoidales; family RBG-16-60-22; genus E44-bin89. The sequence goes on from DUFF01000051.1 coordinate 3,561, forward strand.
GTGGTTCGCCATCGCCGTGTGCGTTATGTACCAGACCGGTTTCTTGAGCCCGCCCAATGCCCATGCTATCTTCTACCTTAAAGGCGTGGCCCCACCCGAAGTAACCGTCGGAGATATAATAAAGGGGGTCTGGCCATTTATTGGACTGATAATTATCGGATTAGCTTTAATCACCATTTTCCCTAGGCTGGTCCTGTGGCTTCCCGACCTTATTATCGGTATCAGGTGATTTAAAAGATTCCAAAGGAGGTTAATTAATTAAAATAGACCCAGAACTCTGCATTGCCTGTGAGGCATGCATTGAGTACTGCCCTATGGGCGCCATCAGCATGGGCGATGATGTCGCTGCTATCAACCAGGATGAATGTGTGGAGTGCGGCATCTGCCTCAGGTCATGGTCCTGCTCTGTGGATGCCTTCATCGATGAGAAACATCCCTGGCCGAGACAGATACGCGCCGAGTTTTCCAATCCAACGGTACCTCACCACTGAACAGGCGGGGGAGGAAGATGCTGCCGGGATGCTCAAAGACATTAAAGAATCCGACCTGGGGCTATCGCTGGTGGTCAGCGGCATTTTCGACTGCGTAAAGGGCATGTGCCAGAAGAACGGCATCCATCGCCATGCTGCCACCTACTCGCTGGGGATATGGGGCAAAACGGAGAAACTGCCCCCTGATGAGGTCCTCGATGTCATCACCATGTGCGGTCACGGCATGGTATCGGCAGGCCGGGTAAATGCTATGGCCGATGAAGTCAGAGCCGGCAGAAAGAGCGCGGAAGATGCCGCCAAGGAACTGGCTTCCCAGTGCGACTGCGGCGTATTCAATCCATCTCGAACGGCCAAGTTGCTGGCGGCTCTAGCCAAATAAGCAGAGACCGGTGTCCACCTGACGGCATACAATATTTTGATTAGTGATGTTGCTCATATAATCGAGTCAATGCAGGTGAGTGCTATTTTGTGAAAGGGGGGAACAGATGAGGCTGAAAGACAGGGTCGCTATCATCACCGGGGGAAGCAGAGGTATCGGCCGAGCCATTGCCTCGGCATTTGCACAGGAAGGGGCTAAAGTAGCTATTGTTAGCCGGGATAAGGCCCGCTGTGATAAAGCGGCCGACGAGATTTGTAAAAACGGTGGTGTAGCCATCGGTATTCAGGCTGATGTCAGCAAAGAGGCAGATGCTGTCAGAATAATAAAAACAACCAAAGACAAGTTCCAGCGCATTGACATCCTAGTAAATAATGCCGCGGTAAACCTGCCTTACCGATCGGTGATTGAGCTAACGCTGGACGAATGGAATTGGGTAGTTGGAGTTAATCTGACGGGCACGTTTCTCTGCTCCCGCGCCGTACTTCCAGAGATGATGGCGCAGCGCCGGGGAAAAATAATCAACATGTCATCAAGTGGCGGCCGGCGCGGTGCCGCAGGCAGGGTGCCGTACCGACCCACCAAAGCGGCTGTCATCAGTTTTACCGAATGTCTCGCCGCTGAGGTAAAACCGTACAATATAGACGTGAACGCCATCTGCCCGGGGGCAGTGGAAACAGACATGATGCGCGAAATTACCGGCGGTAAAATGCCGGAATATCTTATGCCGCCGGAAGATATAGCCGCCGTGGCCGTATTCCTGGCTTCAGATGAAAGTAAGAGCATTACCGGCACCGCCATCGATGCTTATGGCGCTAGCAATCCGCTATTTGGCGTTGGCACGTCGGTTAGCAAACCCAAATAGGTGAAACGGGCCCTTTCCCCGACATATATCGGGAAAAACTGAGCTCGCTATCTATGCTGGCGGCAATAATACTTTACAGGAGTTACTAAAGTGAAAATTACCGATGTCAAAGCTACCCGCTATACTGAAGCATCTGATTGGGTAGATATTGGGACAGGATATGAGATTGTAGTCACCGAGGTCCATACCGCCAAACGGGGGAATCGGTGATGCCTACGCTTTGCTCATCAACCGCAACTTCAACAACCTAATTAAAGGCGAGGATGCCTTCGCCAATCTGAAAATCTGGGACCGGCTGTACAAACACAGTACCCGCTGGGGAAGACGCGGCATCCCGCTGGAGTGCATATCTCTGATAGATATGGCTCTCTGGGACCTCAAGGCCAAGGCATTGGGCGTGCCGGTATACAAGTTGCTCGGCGGGCCCATCAGGGACCGCATTCCCTGTTATGCGAACACCGCCCATCACCTGAGTCCGGATGAGCTGGCCCAGCGGGCCATAAACTACGTGAAGCAGGGCTTCACCGCAGTTAAAATCAGAGGCAACACCCTCCTCACCACCACCGAAGAGGCCACGGCCCGTGTCAAAACCGTCCGTGAGGCCGTCGGCCCCGACATCAAACTGATGGTGGACGTTAATGGCACCTGGGATGTAGAGACCGCGATTCGCATGCTCAAGCTGTGGGAACCCTACCATATCTACTGGCTGGAAGAGCCGGTGCCTCCTGATGATACCTATGGCTTCGTACAGGTACACAAAGTCGCCCGGGAGCTCGGCAACTTTGTCGCCACCGGTGAACAGCACGGGACGCTATATGATTTCCGTGAGCTTATAGAGGCGGACGCGGTTGACATCATCGAACCTGATGGCGCTTACTGTGGCGGCATCACCGAGTTCCTGCGGATCATAGACCTGGCCCGGTCTTACTCGGTAATGGTCTCGCCCCACGTCCTCCAGCACATGCACTTGCACCTCGTGGCTTCTTTCCTGGAGACAATGTGGGTTGAGTTCTTCATGGTGGACAATGAGCTGATGAACTTCCTGCTCCGCCTGTTCCCTGAGCCCAAAGAGGCGCTCCAGCACCGGGACGGGATGCTGGACCTGCCCAAGGCACCCGGTTTCGGGCTGAAGATGGACCCAGAATTGGCCGAGCGCTGTAAAGTAAAGGAAAGTTGAAGAGGGCTTGCTGAGGCATACCGTATAAATACTTAAAGGGGGAACGGGAGTGCTCCCCTTTTCACTGGATAGCAATGCTATGACATATGCTATAATATAGTTTTGTTCGTAATTTATTTGCGATAAAGGAGGTGCCGTGACACAGAGCGATGTTGAAATGATTTCCTGGGAACCATTGCAGGAATTCACTAGGGGAGTACTCATGCAGATAGGCATGTCGGCAGAGGATGCTGCCACCGAGGCCGAGGTTATTGTCTGGGCCAACCTTCGCGGAGTGGACTCTCACGGTGTCCAGCTTCTGCCCTGGTATGTTGAAGCTGCGGATATCGGTCACATGAAAGTGAAACCGAATATACAGATTGTCAAGGAGACCCCGGCAGCGCTTTTCATTGACGCCGACCATGCCTTTGGTGCCGTGGTTACCGTCTATGCCATGAAAAAAGTGATGGAAAAGGCCAGGGCAACAGGCATCGGCTGGGCGTTCATTCGCCAGACAAATCACCAAGGAGCCATGGGGTACTACCCGCTGATGGCGGCTAAGAACGATATGGCTGGCATCACCTGGGTCTGCGGCAATACCAGTATGACGCCCTTCGGCTCTAAATTTCCCGGTCTGGCTAACAACCCAATAGCCATTTCGGTGCCGGCAAAACGTCATCGTCCTCTGGTTCTGGATATGGCAACGAGCATCGCCGCCGGGGCCAAACTGCTCCTAGCCAAGGATAAAGGTATTTCCGTACCCGAGGGCTGGGCATTGGACGAAGAGGGCAACCCCACAACCGATCCCTGGAAAGCTAGAATTCTGCTGCCTATCGGCGGGCCAAAAGGTTCCGGCCTGTCCATCATGCTGGAATGTCTGGGCAGCGTTATCGTCGACTTTCCCAAGGTCGAGCCGGTGGTCCTAGGCAAACAGCCGCCGTTTGGCATGGGAACTATGATTGGCAACCCGGACCGCATCCGCCAGCATATACAGAACAGCGTGGTCGTTGCCATCGATATCAGCGCCTTCACCGAAGTGGACCGGTATAAAGAACACATCGATAATATGATTGACGGCCTGAAATCCCTGCCCAAGGCCGAGGGGTTCGATGAAATATTTGTTCCCGGCGAACCGGAGTGGAGAACCTATGAAGAGCGCACCAGGAACGGCATCCCTCTTCCGGCAAAGACGGCCGAGAATCTGCGCAAGGTCGGTGCGCGCTTTGATATCAACTTGCCGACAACTTGAAAATTAATCCGACAGCCAATACACTGGTATATGTCAGGGCGGCACCGCCGGTATCATCGCCGCCTGTGTCCATACTCTAGTCTGTATTTAGGAAAAGGGAGGTTTAATATGGCACTGAATGCCACAGTGAATCTGAAAAAGAAAATGCAGGCAGGCAAGATCGTCTTCGGGCAGACCATCGGGCCGGGGAACGACCCGGAAAAGACTGCTCAGGCGCTGAAAGACTACGGCTTCGACTTCATCATGATAGAGAACGAGCACAGCCTGGTAAACAAGGAAACGGTATACGAGTACATTCGCGTTTCCAGGAAGCTGGAGCTGCCCATCCTGATGCGCCCAGAAGAAAAAGACGCCAACTACCGGTGCTTTATGGATGCCGGCGTCAACGGGCTTATGCTGCCCGGGATTAATACTGTGGAAGACGCCCTCTTCGCCGTGGAGCAGTGTTACTTCCCGCCCATGGGGCACCGGGGAACGGGAGTTGGCCTGAGCCCTTACCTCATGGACGGACAGAACCCGGCGGAGATGCTGCTCTCCGACATCTGCGAATACGTCAATAACAACGTGGTGCTTTTCCCGATGACAGAGAATCTGCAGTGCATCAACAATCTGCACCGCATACTGAGCCTGGAAGGGGTAGCCGGCACCATCGTAGGCACCAATGACCTGGTGCTTGATATCTACGGCACCCCGCCCAAGATGCTGCGCTCCGAGACGGCGAGCGCACCACCGGTAGAGGAGAAACTGCGGGAGATCGGCCGGATAAGCCAGAAGGCCAAGAAGGTGGCCGGCATCGGCGGCTTTGCCCCCAAGGGCCTGGCCAAATGGGCCAAGGAAGGTTACCAGCTCTTCATGCTTGGCAATGTCATGGATAATAACTACGAGAGACTCAAGTCAAACATTGACGAGATGAAATCCCTGCTGGGGCTATAAAAAATGAGGAGGCAAGGGATTTCCTGTTGTAGAGGGCTTCCTTGCCTCCTTTTTCTGGACATAAATTATCTAAATCTGGTAAACGCGCTTGGCGTTATCTGCCAGAACCTTCTGTTTTTCCTCATTGGTAAGCGGTAGGCGCATTATCTGCTCTATCTGCAGCTGCGGGGCGAGTGCCGGGAAGTCGGTGCCGAACAGTATTCTGTCCATGCCTATCTTGCGGAATATCCGTGGCACATCCGCTTCAGCCAGACCCCGATGCGTACTGTAAGGGATACGGTCCGGGGCAGCGAAACCCTGAGACGTATCAAAATAAATGTTAGGGTACTTCTGTGCCAGTTCCACTCTCTCATCCCACCAGGCTGAACCAAGGTGGGCGAGGACGATGGTTAGCTTGGGGAAGGCCTCCAAGACCCTGGCCCAATTCTTGGGCTCGGCATAATCAATCACATCCTGTTGCACCACCACAGCTACCGGCGACGGGTATTCAACCAGGACGTGGGGCGTTGGCCAAGTTCCCGAGTCAGCCAATATTGGCAGCCCCAGTTCCTGGCATTTTTCATAGGCCGGGAACATCACCTCATCATCGGGGAAGAAGGAGAACATGCCGGGGTGGAGTTTGATTCCTTTTGCCCCCTGGCTGGCCCTTACTTCCACCTCCTTTACCATACCCTCGGCACCACCCAGCTCCGGTGCCAAGCAGCTAAAAGAGACCAGCTGCGGGAAACGCTTGGCCACTCCGCAGCTCCATTCATTGACCTCACGTATTTTGGGGCCGACCTGCTCGCCAATTTTTCTCTCTGCCTCCCGCCGCTCCTTTTCCGGCAGCGAAGCCAGTTTCGCCTTCTCACCCAGAGGGCCGCGGTACTGTCGCGCAATCAGGGTCATGATAACCATTTTCGAGATGCCCTCTCGTTTCATATATTCAACGGCCTTCTCTGGAGTACCGTAACGGTCACACGCCCTTCTCCCGGCAAATAACCAGTAATTGCTCTCCTCCTCCAGGGTCCTTGCCAGGTGAATGTGGGCGTCGATTATCTCGAATTCAGCCATTGGTTCCTCCTTGTTGATTTAAAATATTAAATATTCCGAAGACACTTTAGGCAGTCAGGCATATTTTGTCAAGGATTGCTTTTACTGGTTTAACCTGTTTGTCATACCCTTTTATTTGTTATAAGATATTTGTTATCACGCTATGTTATCCTTAAAGACCAAGCAAAGCTTGAATTGAATAATGGGAAAGGAGAAAAGCAAATGTCCCGAGAACAGCTGCTGGCAGAAGTCACCAAAAAGTATGAAGATACTTATCGCAGGAGAACGAAAAAGTCAGCGGAGACGCTGGAAAAAGCGCGAAAATATATGCCGGGCGGTGATACCCGCACCTCAATCTGGTTCGAGCCCTACCCGTTCTGGATTGATAAGGCGGAGGGCTGCCGATTCACCGACGTTGACGGAAACGAATACATTGATTTCCACAACTGCTACACCACCATGATACTGGGACATGCCAATCCCAAGGTGGTGGCGGCGGTGCGGGAACAGGCAGCGAGGGGCACTGCGCTGGGCGCGCTTATCCCCACCGTGGTACGCTGGTCAGAGCTGGTCTGCAATATGGTCGACTCCGTGGACAAGGTCAGGTTTGGCAACTCGGGAACGGAAGCGGTGATGATGGCCATACGCTTGGCCCGGGGGCTTTCCGGCAAGGACATGCTGCTGAAAACGGACGGCTGCTACCACGGGAGCTACGACCCCGTGGTCTTTCCCTCCGACTCTACCGGCATATCGAAAGGAAACCGGGGCGAGTCTATAATCGTTCCCTACAATGATAAGGAAGCCGCAGAGAAAGCCATCGTGGAGAACAGAGACAGACTGGCGGCGGTCATTGTGGAGGGGGCGATGGGCGCCGCGGGCATGATTCCGCCCCGCGACGGCTATCTGGAGTTCCTACGCAAGGTCACCCAGGATAATGGCATCATGTTCATCCTCGATGAGATCATCAGCCTGAGGCTGGCCTGGGGAGGTACCCAGAGCATCTATAAAATCAAGCCCGACCTCACCACCATGGCCAAAATAATCGGTGGTGGCTACCCGGTGGGTGCCGTCGGCGGGCGTGAAGACCTGATGCAGATGTTCTCCCCTGAGATAAGAAAGGTCTACCACGCCGGTACACTGAATGCCAATCCGATGACTGCTACTGCCGGTGTGGCCACCATGGAGCAGCTCAACGCAGAGGTCATCGACCGCATCAATAAGCTGGGCGAGTCTTTCGCCGACGGCGTCCGGGCGGTCTTCAAACGGCTGAACGTCAAGGGGCAGGTGACCGGCATAGGCTCGCTGCAGAACATCCACTTTCATGACAAGCCGGTAATCAACGGCAAAGCGGCCAGGGAAGCCAACAAAGACCTGCTGCATCTGTTCTATCTGGCCATGCTGGAGAGAGGCTGCTTCTCTGCGTCCCGAGGTCTTTATGTTATGTCAACTCCTATGACCCAGAGGGAAATAGAGGCTGCAGTCAAGGCAATTGACGACGTTATGACCGGGCTCAAGCCAACCATTGAGGAACTGTGGCCTGAGCTAATTGGACCGGCGCCGGAAGTCTGACCGGGGCCAAACCAGCGCTCATGACACGGGCGGATATTTATCCGCCCAGGGCTGTGCCTCCTCAAAGGCCGCCGAAGCACGCAGCACGGTAACCTCATCCCCCAATCGGCCGACTATCTGGAGGCCGATGGGCAGCCCTTCCGCAGAGAACCCACAAGGTACCGATGCCGCGGGATTGCCGGTGAGGTTGAAGACGCTGGTAAACGGGATAAAATCCCAGTCTATGAACCCGCGGCCGCGCCCCCGTCCCCGCTTCCCTACCGGCGGCGCGGTAATCGCTGTGGCCGGCGTCATAAGCAGATCATATTTCTCAAAGAAACTCCGCATCATGCCGCGGATTCTTTCTATCTGCGTCCAGGTGCGGGCGACCTCCATACCGCTCAGACCCCGGGCACATTCCAGAGCCAGTCGGGTATAGTCCATAAGCTCGTCACGATGCTCATCAAGAGCAGAATCCAGGTATAAGTCATACTGGGCTGCAAGCAGCACGTCCCAGAGGTCAAACGGTTCTCCGGTATCCGGCGCCGCTTCCGCCACGTCATATCCCATTTCGGCAAAGATGCGCACCGCTGCCTCAACCGCCGCCTTAACTTCAGGAGCAACCATCACGCTATACCCCAGGTCCGGACTCCAAGCAATTTTGAGCTTCTCAAGCCTGCCGTCCACAGCCTTAAGGAAATCAGGCGGCGCCGTCCTGATACAGGTGTAGTCAAGCCCGTCCGGGCCAGCCATCACGTTCAGCATCAAGGCCGCATCCCTCACGTTCCGTGTCATTGGGTCAAGGCAGCTGACATGGGAGACGCCCCACGGCTGGACATCCTTGGGCACCCGGCCGTAACTGGCCTTCAGCCCGTAGACCCCGCACCAGCTCGCCGGAATACGTGTTGAACCACCACCGTCAGTGCCCTGCGCCAACGGCGATATGCCAGCCGCCACACCCGCAGCCGCTCCACCGCTTGAGCCGCCGGAGTTCCTCTCCGTATTCCAGGGGTTATAGCAAGCACCGGCCAGCCTGTTCTCCGTACAACAGCACAGCCCGAACTCGGGCGTATTGGTCTTGCCTAAAATGATAGCTCCGGCCGATCTGAGACGCTGCACCATGGTTCCCTCTTTGTCGGGGACGAAATCCTTATAGATAAGCGAGCCCTGCGTGGTGCGGAGGCCTCTGGTCATAATCAGGTCCTTGATGGAGACCGGTATGCCGTGAAGAAGGCCCAGGGCCGCGCCAGTATTAAGCGCCTTTTCTGCCTCTCGGGCTGATTTCACCGCCCCATCCTCAGCCAGAGTAAGATAAGCGTTCAATTTGGGGTTTATCTCGCTGATTCTTTTCAGAACGGCTTCCATCAGCTCCACCGGCGATAATTTCTTACTACGGATCATCTCCACGAGCTTATAAGCAGGGGTAAAGCATAATGCGCGTGCCTCGCTACCTGAAGTCATAACTACCTCCACTTTAAGACTTTGCTATTTTCGGACTAGCATACCATTCAGCAACGCCAATGACAAGTCTGGCGCAGACACTTTACTTGCTGAACCATCTCTGGTATGGATATACTGACATTTGTCAATATTTCTATCATATCTATTGACATTTGAGCATAATGAGTGCTATACTCTCACGTATCACTTAACGTAAAACGTTCCATTGTAGATGCTGATTATGGAAGGGCTTTCTGAGAGACTGAAGGAACTGCGTAGAAAGAAGGGCTGGACACAAGAGGATATGGCGCGGGAGATTGACGTCAGCCTTTCCACCGTGCAACGCTGGGAGAAAAAGGGCGGCGAGCCGACCAGGCTGGCTCGCCGCGAGCTGCACCGGTTATTCCGCCGAGAAAATATATATCTCAGTTCCTGAGAGCCAATCGTGATTATGAACGCCGTCCGCTCACAGGCCAGGCGGTAATTTCACCCCGAGCTTTTCGGAGACTGCCATCAGGTTGCGGACGGTTCCCTCAGGCAAAGGAATCCCGTTCTTGGAACGCTCGATGAAGGTCCTCTCCTCCGGTTCACCGGGGACAAATATCTCGTCGAAACCCTCCGCCTTGGGCAGCGCTTTTACGCCCTCAATAAGCTCGTCAATATGCTCCTTATAGCTCTCCAAGTCAGTAAAGGTACTGATGTCTATGGCCGCGACCGCGCTATTCTGAATGTGTTTGGGGACATAGCCCAGGCGCTCCCCCACGGCCTGTTCTTTCTTGCCTTCAGCCGGCGGCCCGACCTCACGTCCAAACAATACTGGCGCCACCACCGGGTTTCCTGACATCACGCTGGCCAGACATTCGAACATCATCGCCAGTCCCGAACCCTTGGGCCCACCAAAGGGCAGCAGCGCACCGACGTTTCTGGGATCAGTGGTCGGGTTGCCTTCCTTGTCCAGTGCCCAGCCCTCGGGTATGGGCATATTCTTATCCACCGCCAGCCAGATTTTCCCTCCGGCGACCACGCTGGTGGCCATGTCCAAGTTGAGCGGACGATGGCGCTTTGCCGGCACGGAGATGGCAATGGGACTGTTGTGTACCCCGGGGGCCTTGGCACCGAACGGTGCCATGTTTGGCGGGTTGCTGACGAATACAATCCCCGCCATTCCCCTCTCCGCCATCATCTGCGAATAATACCCCAGGGCACCCTGATGTGTCAGGTTGCGTATCAGCGCCCAGCATATGCCCACCTTCTTTGCCTTTTCCACCACCATATTCACCACTTTGATGGTGACCACCGGACCAAGGGCACGGTCAGCATCAAGCAGTATTGTAGCCGGAGTTTCCTTAAGAACCTGTATATCGGGCCTTGGGTTCATTACGCCCTTTTCAATGTTATCCAGGTACCAGGGGATACGCAGCACCCCGTGGGAGTCAACAGCGCGCAGGTTGGCCCAGATCAGCGCCCCAGCCTCGGCGGCAGCATCTTCCGGCGGCATACCAGCCCGAACGAAGACTTCCGCAGCAAACTCTTTCAGCGGTTCACAGGCAACGACCTTGACTTCACTTTCGGCCATACTTCCTCCTTTACTTATCATACAAGGTAACGATTGATTTTAGTGGGCAGAGCCTTTTGAAGTCAAGCAACGATTAGCTATTAATAAGTGGCCCAAAAAAGATGGGCTGGGGATATCCCCAGCCCATCTTCATTCCGTATCTTAAATCAATCTTACCGGTTCGCTCTTACTTTGCGGAAGCAATCACTGCAATATACAGGTCTATCTTCGCGCGGCTGGAATGGTACTTCGGTTTCTTTGCCGCATTCGGCGCATATCACCGGGAACATCTGACGGTTTGGCCTGTAGTCGTAGCCGCTGCTTCGGTTTCGTTCCTGCTTTCTGGCCTGACGACATTCGGGACAACGCTTGGGCTCGTTGGTATAGCCTTTTGACTGGAAAAATTCTTGTTCTTGAGCGCTGAAGACGAAAGTGGCCCCGCAGTCAGAACATTCCAGCGTCTTGTCCGTGAAGCTCATTAGATGACCTCCTCCTTTTCTTATTTGGTCGAGCTTTGGTCATCCAATACTTGGGTAAAGGAAACCTGTAGTATCCACCTCAGTTTGCGATAACCAGTACTAAACCTGTCTACCATTATACTCTAAATGATTTTAATTCGCAAAAAACCATCAGCAAAATAAAAAAAGATTTTAGGCAACCTTGCATGACTCATCATAAACGCCTAACATACCATCTGAACCTTTGCTCTTTCTCACCATTGTTCAGTATAATTGAACGTGATGGGTGCCCCTGTAGCTCAGAGGATAGAGCAGCGGTTTCCTAA
>DUFF01000052.1 GCA_011174815.1 Dehalococcoidia bacterium
ACCACCGTCTGCAACCGGTGCCAGGGCGAGGGACAGGTCATATCCGAGCCCTGTCCGCAGTGCAAGGGAAACGCTCGGGAAAAGCAGAAAAGACGCATCTCAGTCAGGATTCCGGCCGGCATACCGGACGGCACCCAGATACGCCTCAGCGGCGATGGAGATGTGGGATGGAGAGGCGGCTCTTCCGGCGACCTTTATGTAACCATCAATGTACTGGAGCACGAACTTTTTGTCAGAGATGGCGATGATATCATCTACGAGCTGCCGATAAACTTCGCCCAGGCGGCACTCGGCAGCGAAGTCGAAATACCCACTCTTTACGGCAAGGAAAAAATCAACATCCCTTCCGGAAGCCAGACAGGAAGGGAGTTCCACCTGAAGAACAAAGGCACCGCTCACCTGCGACGGAACGGACGCGGCGACCAGATTGTAAGGTTGCTGGTGGTTACTCCGGAATCGCTGACCATGGAGCAGCGCAAGCTTTTCGAGGAACTGGCGAATAGCCTGAAACAGGCAAATAAAGATAAGAAAAGGCGTGATTCCTGACCCAGAGCCAGGCATTTGCAGTGATGTGTTTACCTGCTTTTCTGCGGTTGTTTACTACGTTTGAATAGAGAAAACAGCCGCCAGCGTCTCCCGGATAACTCGTGGCGCACGTTGCCACCCATCATTTCCGCCGCCACATCACGCGTGTCAGCGTTTTCGTAAAGCACCCGATATATTTTTTCCGTAATCGGCATTTCCAGCCCGAGGTTATGGGCCAGATTTCGGGCCACCAGTGTTGTCGTCACTCCTTCGGCAACGCCGCTCATGGTGCTCACGATTTCTGTCACCGAGCGACCTTTGGTCAATTCCACGCCAACATAGTGGTTGCGGCTCAACGGGCTGGCGCAGGTGGTGATAACATCGCCCAGCCCGGCAAGTCCGGAGAAAGTAAGTGGGTTCGCCCCCATGGCAACACCAAGCGCTGTAATCTCCGTCAGACCCCGCGTCATAAAAGCGGCCTTGGCATTATCGCCGTAACCCAGTCCGTCGGCAATACCGGCACCGAGGGCGATAATATTCTTGAGCGAGCCCCCCAGCTCCACTCCGACAACGTCCGTATTGGTGAAAACGCAGAGATTCGGAGTAGTGAGTATTCTCTGCGCCTGCCTTGCCACGGCAGCGTCTTCGGCCGCAGCCACTGTAGCTGCCGGCAGACCGCGTAAAATCTCTCTGGCCAGGTTAGGACCCGAGATTACGCAGATATTGGCGTGAAAACGGGGGTTTATCTCTTCGGCAATTACCTGTGACATACGCTTGCCGGAGCCAATCTCCAGTCCCTTGGCAGCACTGACCACTAGCATTGACTTCTTAACATGACTGGCTATCAGCTTGGTATTCTGCCGCATTGACTGGGATGGCACCACCAGAATTACCGCCTTGGCCTCGTCAAGGGCTGCCTCCATCTCGTGGGTGATGATAACATTGGCCGGGAAAGTAACTTCTAGTGTTTCGTCCGGTTCGGGGCCAACATTCTGTAGCTCATCGGCTTCCCTTTTGGTGCGAGCCCATAAACTGACGTCTATCCCTTTTTCCGCCAGAATGACCGCCAAAGTAATGCCCCAGATAGTGGTGCCGATGATGCTTACTTTGAGCATATCTTATTTTAACTCAATTTCGGATATTTAGGAAGGCCTTGCTTTAAGAGTCCGAAATTAACGGATTTCACAGATTGACCCGTTCCCCGATGCGGCGCTCCGTGCCCGCCAGCAGCCGGCCGATATTATCGCGATGAACGACGATAATGAATACGGCGCCGACCAGTGCATAAACCAGGTATTCCACGGGAAACCCGTTAAGTATGGTAAGGGGAATCAGTATGGCATAAGCAGCCACCGCCCCTGATATTGAACCGAGCGATGCGTATCTGGTCAGGCATGCGCCCAGAAATAATATCTCTCCGCCGAAAAGTGCTGCCGCCGGACAGAGACCGAACAAGCCGCCAAAAAAGGGCGCCACACCTCTGCCCCCCCTGAAGCGAAGAAAAATCGACCACTTGTGACCGGAAACCGCTGCCAGCGCCGCCAGCACCTGGGCGCTTCGAGAAAGCCACCACGGACTCGAGCCACCGGCCAGCACGTATTCGCCATCGAAAATCAGAGCCGCAAACACCACCGGGAGAAATCCCTTTAGCACATCAAGAACGACCACCGCACTCGCAGCTTTCTTCCCGGCTACCCGTAATACGTTGGTAGCACCGGTCTTACCGCTACCAAAACTGGTAACATCCACTTTGGCGCTTCGCCGCGCTATCATTACGCCGAAGGGAATTGCACCAAAAAAATAACCGACGAGAGCTACGGTAACGAATTTAGCAGCAATCATGGCTCTTTCCCCCTTGTCCTGAAGATCAAACGAAGCGGTGTCCCGGTAAAACCAAAGGCCTGGCGCAGTTTGCTCTCCAGATAACGGTGATACGAGAAGTGCACCAGTCTGGCATCGTTGACGAAGAAAACGAAGGTTGGTGGATTTATCTCCGCCTGAGTAGCGTAGAAAATTTTCAGCCGCTTGCGGCCTTTGCGCGGCAACACGTGGGCTGCTACCGCCTGCTGAATGACATCGTTGACCTCGGCCGTTGCCAATCTCTGCAATCTCTGCTGATAGACCTGACGCGCTTCCGGTATTACCCGGTCCACGCCTTCTCCGTACTTCGCCGAGGCATAGACGACTGGCGCATAGGCTATAAACTTCAGCTGACTTTTAAGATGCCGGTCCCACTCTCCCGCGTTGCCCTTTTCCACCAGGTCCCATTTGTTGACCACCACCACCACCCCTTTGGTCGCCTGCTGTATATAGCCCGCGACATGCATATCCTGAGCGGTTACCATCTCCATAGCATCCAGCACCAGCAAGACTATATCCGCCCGGTCAATAGCCCGCAGAGCACGGATCACACTATACCGTTCCACTCCCCTCCCGATCCGCCCCCGTTTCCGTATACCGGCTGTATCAATAAGTAACACATTTTGCCCTTCAAAGTCAACTACCGTATCAGTGGCATCACGGGTTGTTCCCGGGGCATCATCGACTATAGCCCTCTTTTCGCCGACAAGAGCATTGAGCAGCATTGACTTGCCCACGTTGGGTCGACCGACAATGGCTACCTTCATGAGCTCCGGCTTCGCTACAGTCGGCACCGGCGTCGGTAGCAGATTGATTATTCGGTCAAGAAGTTCAGCAATGCCACGTCCGTGGTAGGCGCTGATGGCGAGAGGCTCCCCCAATCCCAGCTGGTAAAACTCGGCGGCCCCGGATTCCAGTTTATCGTTGTCCGCCTTGTTGGCCACCAGCAGCACCGGCTTTTTCACCCGGCGCAATTTATCTGCCATCTCCATATCGTCAGCAATCGCCCCGCTCTTTACATCCACCAGAAAGAGGATCACGTCCGCTCCGGCAATCGCCGCCTCTATCTGCTCCTGGACACCACGGGCAACGGTAGAACGAACGTCAAATTCCAGACCACCGGTATCGACAACGGTAAATTCAACATCACGCCAGGATACGGAAGCGATGACCCGGTCCCGGGTTGTGCCCGGCAGGTTCTCAACAATCGCCAGACGCCTTCCCACTGCCTTGTTGAGCAGCGTGGACTTGCCCACATTCTGCCGACCCACAATGGCCACGATTGGCTTTGCTGCCGCCACGCTCTTTACCCCACCTTGACGACTTCCTTGGCCATTTTCACACTCGGAGGTTCAATGCCAGTTCGGGCGATGCTCTTCAATTCGGTGATATGTTCGCGAAAGTTCTGGGCAAAGGCATTATATTCCATAACGAATTTGTGGTACTGGTCAATCGTCTCCTTAGGGATTTCCACCTTCGCGGCAATTTCATAAAACTGCTCCACGAAGTCGGAATAATGACTGGTTATCTGCCACAGCTCATTGAGGTACGTAGACAGATAATCGGCCAGTTTGGTAACGCCAATATCGCTTTCCATGCGGTCGATGAAGCTGGTACACCAGCTATTGAAAATGCGCTGTGACATATCACAGGCTCTTGCCCAGTCCCATAGTTTCGGATTATCGATATTGAAAAGGCTGTCGATAATGATAAAGATGGACAGCGTTGAGTCTCCCATAAAACGGCGATGAAAGTATTCGGCCAGCTGCCGCAGCCTGAACGCGGCGCGTTCCAGTTGCCGCTCCCTGGCCTTGATCCCTGTTACCACGAGTCCGAGGGCCAGAATAAAGATAAGCGCTGGCGCCACCCACTCAACCGGCCACTTATAGATAACGCCAAGCACCGCCAGCACGGTTATCAGTGTCGGATACCAGCCACGATTAACGATTATCTTCATCGTATGCATTCCATCCCCCTTACTCGTAATTCATCAGTGGTATCTCAAGGCCACCAAGCATATCGGCAAGCAACGCTTTCTGCAGATGCATCCGGTTCTCGGCCTGGTCAAAGGCTACTGACTGAGGACTGTTGAGAATGCCCTCTGCCACCTCTTCCCCGTGATGGGCAGGCAGCGGGTGCATCAGTATGGCATCTTCCTCTGCCAGCGATAAAAGCTCGCCATTTATCTGGTATCTGGCGAACGCCTTACGCCGCTTTTCGCTTTCCGCTTCCTGTCCCATACTGGTCCAGACATCGGTATAAACGACGTCCGCTTCACGCACCGCCTGACGCGGGTCCTCGGTGCACATTATTTCAGCGCCACTATCCATGGCATAGCTCCGCGCCAGTTCCAGCAAGTCATCACGGACTTTATAGCCAATCGGTGAGGCAATCCGGAAACGGATGCCGACCCTTGCCGAGGCCAGCATGAGGCTGTGCGCCACGTTGTTGCCATCGCCCACGTAGGCCAGAGTCAACCCTTCAAGTTCGCCCTTCTTCTCATAAATGGTGAGCAGGTCGGCCAGGGCCTGGCAGGGATGCTCGATGTCGGACAGGGCATTGATTACCGGCACGTCCGCATACCGCGCCAGCACCTCCAGAGTTTGATGTGAAAAGGTGCGGGCGGCAATGGCATTCACGTAGCGGGATAGAACCCGGGCCACGTCCGCTACTGACTCCCGTTTCCCCAGGCCGACCTCAGCGGGAGACAGGTAGATGGCATACCCGCCCAGCTGCCTCATGGCTATTTCAAAGCTCACCCGTGTCCGCAACGATGGCTTTTCAAACACCAGCGCCAGCACTTTCTCGCTGAGGGAAGTGGTCCAGCCTTCATTCTTCATCTCCACGGCGCGGGAGATAAGCAACGGTATGTCCTCGCTGTTCAGGTCAGCTATAGAAAGCAGGTCCTTACCTTTCAATATATCCCCCTCACTTTGCCCTAAAGTATATCACGAAAAATGTTTCATCGAAAGGTTTTTTCAGCCGCTCCCTTGACACATTTCGCACATCTTATCTAATATGCAGTAGGTTCAGGGGGCGGACCATGGTAGATACGGAGAGATTCCATGTTTCCGGAAGCGAGCTCGTGGAGAAGGTGAAGCAGCTGCTCCATCAAGGCAATATCAGAAGGGTGCGCCTTCTTCACGAAGGCAAGACCGTCATCGAGATTCCTCTATCCATCGGTGCTCCAGCCGCAGCATTGGGCATTATGGTAGCTCCATTGCTGGCCGCCATCGGCGCTTTCGCCGCACTGGTAACCGAATGCACCATAGAAGTTGAGAAGGTGGAAAAGCCATAAGTGAAAGGTACCTACGCACTCATCATGCGCCTTCCCGAACCGCGGATGATTTCCATCGGCAATCACCCTCCAACTCACTTCCCCGCTGGCTACTACGTTTATGTGGGCTCAGCTCTGGGCGGGATCGAAGCCAGAGTTAACCGGCACTTCAGAAAGGTCAAGAAATTACACTGGCACATAGATTACCTGTTAGCAGAAACGCCCGTTATCGAAGTCACTGCTGGAGAAACGGAAACAAGGGCGGAATGCGCTGTCGCCCGAACACTTGGCACACAGCTTGAGGCCATTCCCGGCTTTGGCTCCAGTGACTGCCGCTGCTCCAGCCACCTCTTTCTGTCACCTGATGATAAACAGCTGGCAGCCGCTATCCGGCATGCATTCGAATCAGCTGGCATCAAACCGGAACTCTGGAAAACAAGGACAGGGGAAAAATGACCGAGATTATCCTCGTCAGACACGGTGAAACGGAATGGAATGTGGCCGAGGTATTCCGGGGGCAGATTGACATCGGCTTAAGTAAAACCGGCGTAAAACAGGCGGAACTGCTGGCAGAATACCTGAGCACAGCAGCGATAGAAGCCATTTACTCCAGTCCACTGCAGCGGGCGCGGCAGACTGCCGGGGCGATAGCCAGGCTTCATGAGCTCAAGGTAAACGTTGCAGCTGACCTCATCGACTTCAATTTCGGCAGGTGGCAGGGACTATCGCATGAAGAAGTAAAAGAGAAATACGGAGAGCTATACGCCACATGGGTAACGCATCCCGAGCAGGTCAGCATGCTCGACGGCGAGACTTTAGATGATGTCAGAAAAAGGGTTATTCGATTTATCGATAAGGTTATCAAAGAACACCCGGGCACTACGGCAATTGTAAGCCACCGCGTGGTGAATAAAGTCATCATCTGCGCGTTGCTGGGCTTGGACAACAGCCATTTCTGGAAGATAAGGCAGGATACCTGTGGCATTTCCATTTTTATCTACCAGAACGAGCAGTTTATCCTCACCCGGCACAACGATACTTCCTTCCTCAAACCCATTGCCAGCGCGCCGCTGCGCGACTTTTGACCGAACACCCCTTTACATTGCTTGGCAATACAGCTACACTATTTATGGTAATCTGTTTTCAACGGAGGTAAGAACCGGTGGGTATGGAATGGTTCCGTGACCTGGCGATAGTAATCCTAGGCTTCGGTGTCACCATCGTGGCCATTTGCATTGGCATTCTGGCTATTATGCTGTACCGCAAGCTGAAGCCGATACTGGACTCAGCAAAGTCAACCGTCAAACGGGTTGAAAATATTTCCGCTACTGTTGAGGAAGAGGTATCAAGACCGCTGGCACAGCTGGCCGCTTTCGTTCAGGGTGTGCGACAAGCAGCTAGCTTGTTCAGTGGCTTCGCCAAAAGAAGACAAGGAGGTAGAGATGGCTGAAAAAGATACTGGCGCCAGTTTCGCTTTTGGATTTCTTCTGGGTGCCGTTGTTGGTGTGGCAATTGGCTTTCTATACGCACCCAAACCGGGGCGGGAAACCCGGGCTATGCTGAAAGAAAAGGCTGAAACTGCTGCAGAAAAGGCGAAAGAAACCGCAGAAAAGGCCAAGGAAGCTGCTGCAGCCGCCGAACACCGTGTTGAAGAAAAGCTGGGCCGAGGTAAACCAAGCAAGTAGCCAGCAGATTCCACAGCCTTCACATTTGTCTGCTTCCTTAATTTATCTCGGGTAAGTTAGTAGGAGAACTGTATCTGTAATGACTCACTTCTTCAGCCGGCACTGGCGACTTGTCGTTCTGTTGGTCGGCATGGCCATATTTCTCTGGATCCTTTACCTTCTGAGAACGGTTATCCTGCCGTTTGCTCTCGGGCTGGTGCTTGCCTACCTGCTGGCTCCCATTATTAACTGGCTGGAATTAAAATTCCCAAAACCAGGAAAATGGCCGGGATTCAAACGCATCCTGTCCATCTTCATCGTCTTCTTCATTCTCCTTGTGCTTCTGGCCGTTTTCTCATATGTCATCGCTACCGCCGTTATCGATGCTTCGGTGAACCTGGCTACGGGTGCCCCCTACTTCATCAGCAAAAGCCTTTATCAAATTACCAACTGGCTTGAAGTCTTAAAGGAGCAGTTTCCACCGGAGGTCCGCAGCGAGGTAGACAGAGCGCTTCTGGAAGCCGGCATAGCACTGGGCAACGCCATTCGAGATGCCCTGATCAAAGGTGTCTCCTTTGTACCGGAGACTTTCAACCTCGTGCTTGGCTTGGCAGCACTGCCGCTGTTCCTCTTCTATGCCCTGAAGGATTCTGATAAATTGAAAATCCACGTTTACTCCGCCTTTACTCCCGGAGTCTCAGAGCACGTCAGGAATCTGGTCAGCCTGATAGAAAGGGTCATCGGGCGCTATATCCGCGCCCAGTTAATGCTCGGCATGA
Source organism: Dehalococcoidia bacterium (assembly GCA_011174815.1). Lineage (GTDB taxonomy): Bacteria > Chloroflexota > Dehalococcoidia > Dehalococcoidales > RBG-16-60-22 > E44-bin89. Next base: position 8,106 of record DUFF01000052.1, read on the forward strand.
TCGTGGCTTACCTCACTTTTATCGGCCTGCTGATACTGGAAATCCCGTTTGCGCCGGTGCTGGCGATTCTGGCCGGCATTGGGGAACTCATCCCGACGCTCGGCCCATGGATTAGCGGTGCCGTGGTAGCCATAATAGCTCTGGCCCTGGCTCCGGATAAGGTAATCTGGGTTATCGTTCTTTTTCTGGCGGTCCAGCTACTGGAGAACAGCCTGCTGGTGCCGCGAATTCAGGGAGGCTATCTGCGCATACACCCCGCCGCTATGATTTTCATGCTCGTCCTGGGTACCTATATTGCCGGCTTCTGGGGACTTTTGCTGGCCGGGCCGTTGACGGCCACCGGCGTTGAAATCTACCGCTACGTCCGCCGTCACTATCAGGGCGAGGAGATACCAAAGCCAACCGAGGAGGGCTGAGTTTTTTGCTTTTCCCTTCTTTCCCATCCCTTGCTCTGCTATAATTTAATTATGAAAAAGCCCCTCTTGATTCTATTCGATGGCAATGCCATCGTCCACCGCGCCTACCACGCCTTCCAGACAAGCCGGTCTCCGGTGCGATTGACCGTGAGCAAGACCGGTGAGATTGTCAGCGCCGTATACGGCTTCACCCAGATGCTGCTCAAGACCCTTAACGAGCTCAAGCCCACGCATTACGCCATCGCCTTTGATAAAAAAGGCCCCACCTTCCGCCATCAGCTTTTCGACCGGTACAAGGCACACCGTCCCCCCGCCCCCCCCGAACTTATCAGCCAGATAGACCGGGTAAAGCAGTTAGTCGACGCCTTCAGTATTCCCATCTTCGAGCTTGACGGCTATGAAGCGGACGACATACTGGGAACATTGAGCCACCAGGCCAGCCAGCGGGATATTGACACCATCATCGTCACCGGTGATGCCGATACCATGCAGCTGGTTTCCCCTCACGTAAAGGTGCTCTATCCGAAGCCGGGCCGGTCTTTCAGCGACACCATCCTTTATGACGAGCCGACGGTCAGCAACCGGTACGGAGTAAAACCGGAGCAGATTGCCGACCTCAAGGGTCTGGTGGGCGACCCAACGGATAATATCCCCGGCGTCCCCGGCGTGGGGGAAAAAACGGGAGTCAAGCTGCTTCAGCAGTTCGGTACGGTGGAAAATATTTACCAACATATCGACGAGGTAACACCCCCCAAGCTCCAGGAAACATTGCGTCAGCACGAAGAATCAGCGCGCCAGAGCAAAAAACTCGCCAGTATTGTTACCGAGGCACCGGTGGCGTTGAACCTTGACGAATGCCGGGCAGGCCAGTATGACCGTGAGACGGTCAACGAGCTTTTCCGCGAGCTTGAGTTCGTCAGGCTGCGCGACAGACTGCCTGAGATTGAAGCCGGGGAAAAGGCCTCTGAGGTACCAGCCGAAGTGAAAACCGGGCCGCCGCACGGAAATTACCGTATCGTCAATACTCCTTCTGACCTTGATGATTTGGTAAACCGTCTGGCCGAGGCCAAGTCATTTGCCTTTGATACGGAGACAACCAGCCTGAACCCGATGCAGGCCGAGCTGGTCGGCCTTTCGTTCTCCCCGGCACCGGCCGAGGCCTTCTACATACCCGTAGGGCATACCAGCCTGCAATCGGTGGCACAGCTTCCCCGGCCGCAGGTCATTGACCGATTAAAGCCCGTTCTGGAAGATAAAAAACTGGCCAAGCTGGCCCACAATAGCAAATACGATATGACCGTGCTGGCCGAGCTTGGAGTGAGTGTGAACAACCTTACCTTCGACACCATGGTCGCCGCTTACCTGATGGGCGAGAAATCGCTCGGTCTGAAAACCCTCGCCTTCAGCAAGCTGAATATCGATATGACCCCAATCACCGACCTTATCGGCACCGGCGCCAAGCAGCTGCCCATGTCTCATGTTGAGATAGAGAAGGTGTCCGATTACGCCTGTGCCGATGCCGATATGACCCGTCGCCTGGTGGACTTCTTCGGCAAGGAACTTAAAGGGCAGGGACTTTGGCAGCTTTTTTCCGAGGTTGAGATGCCTCTTGTGCCGGTGCTTCTCCGCATGGAGAGAAGCGGCATTGTTCTCGACAAGGAACGGCTGCAGGCAATGTCCCAGGAACTCGGTGAGCAGATTGCCAGCCTTGAGGAGCGGATATTCACCCTTGCCGGCCACGAGTTCAACATCAACTCGCCGCAACAGCTGGGCAAGGTGCTGTTCGAAGAGCTTCAGATTCCCACCACACGGAGGGGCAAATCTAAATATTCCACGGAGGCGTCGGTCCTGGAGGAGCTAAAAGAATATGAGATAATTGGACTGATACAGGAGTACCGGCAGCTATCGAAACTGAAATCGACCTACATCGATGCCTTGCCCAGCCTGATCAACGCCAAGACCGGACGGGTGCATACCAGCTTTAACCAGACCCGCACGACGACCGGCCGGCTCTCCTCCAGCGAGCCAAATTTGCAGAACATCCCCGTCCGCGGTGAGATGGGCAGGCAGATACGCTGTGCCTTCATCGCGCCGCAGGGAAGCTGCCTGTTCTCCGGGGACTACTCGCAGATAGACCTCCGGGCGCTGGCCCACCTCTCCCATGACCCGAACCTCATACGCGCTTTCCAGCAGGACGAGGACATTCATGCCGCCACCGCCGCCCAGCTTTTCAATGTGGACAAGTTACAGGTGACCGCGGATATGCGCCGGCTGGCCAAGACGGTGAATTTCGGCGTCATCTACGGCATGAGCGAGTACGGGCTGGAGCAGGCCACCGAACTATCGCGAGAGGAAGCGGCCCAGTTCATCGCCGCCTACTTCGCCAAATACCCTAAAGTAAAGGAGTACCTTGAGTCGACCAAGAAGCAGGCCCGGGATAGCGGCTACGTTCAGACCATTATGGGCAGAAGGCGTTTCATCCCGGAAATCAACTCGTCCAACCGCCAGGTGCGTGAAGCCGCAGAACGCATGGCTATCAATATGCCGGTGCAGGGAACCTCGGCCGATATCATCAAAGTGGCCATGATAAACCTCGACCGCGAGATGGACAAACAGCATTTGAAGAGCAGGATGCTGCTGCAGGTACACGATGAGCTTGTCCTCGAGGTTCCGGATGAAGAGATGAAGACGGTGCAAAAGCTCGTTCCGCAGTTAATGTCCTCAGCGATTCAGCTCAGTGTGCCGCTGAAGGTGGACACCAAGCAGGGCCCGAACTGGGGGGAAATGGAATAACATGCCCGAACTGCCCGAGGTGGAAACGATAAAAAACGAGCTTGCCCCACATATTCTGGGACGTAAATTCACTGATGCTACCCTACTCTGGAAAGGCATAGTAAAATCGCCATCGATAGAGGAATTCCGCCACCGCCTGAACGGAAAGCAAATCACCGGCCTTTTCCGGCGCGGCAAATACCTTGTTTTTAACCTGACCGATGATGACTTGCTGGTCATTCACCTGAAGATGAGCGGCTCACTGCTGCTGAGCCATGATTCCTCTGCGCCGCCACAATACACCCGTGCTGTCTTTCATCTGGACGGAGGCACAAACATCTTTTTCCGCGACCCACGCAAGCTTGGCAGAGTCTGGCTGGTCAAGGACTGGAGGACGGTCACCAAGAATCTAGGGCCGGAGCCTCTGGAAGCGAACTTCACGCCGCAGGTCCTGGCACAGCGGCTGAGAAATCGAAAAGCGCCCATCAAGGCGCTCCTCTGCGACCAGTCCGTCATTGCCGGCATCGGCAATATGTACGCCGATGAGGCCCTGTTTGCCGCCAGAATCAACCCTTTAAGGCCCGGGGCCAGCCTAACGCTGGAAGAAATCGAAAGTTTGCACCGTGCCATCCGGCAAACGCTGTGCGCCGCCATCGGCAATAAGGGCGCGAGCATCGTGAGCTACTATCGACCCAGCGGTGAGACCGGAACCGCCCACTTTGAGTTCAAGGTTGCCCACGGCCGCAATAAGAACTGCCCTAACTGCGACCGCCCCATTCAGCGCATCCCGGTGCGCAATCGCGGCACGTATTTCTGCCCCCACTGCCAGCCAGCTTCTTAGTCATCCCAGAGCCGAAAGGGCGGGTACTGGTCAGTCATCAGCGCTGCATAGGCGCAGACCCGGTATGACCAACGGTTCAGGCCAATAACCAGCTTGAAGATGCTTTCGGGATACTTGCCGGTAAAGAGCAATGCCACTGCGGCAAAGATGGCAAGAACAGGCGCCAAGCCAGGGCTACCGTTTTCCCCACCCCAGCCCTGGAAGAAAGCGACAACGATGTAATGCGGGATGGCCAGCAGCCACCACTTTACCAGCACCAGTCCCCGCGATAGCTTCTCCGGGTATTCCACCTGCAGGTCAGCCGGATAGTCGACTGATTTCAGCGTAAACGGAGGGTATTTATCCGTCCCCAGCGCCTCGTAGCTATAAAAGCCCACCCGCCAAGACCACCTTATCACGCCAACATTAAAATCGAATAAACCTCTGGGGAACCGGCCGGTGAAGAGAATGGCGAAAAAGGCGATAATCCACACGAATATAAAGGCCAAATATAGAAAAAACAGGACAATGTAGTGCGGAATCGCCAGCAGCCATTTGATGAGCCACCATCCCCTAGCCGGCGGTACAGCGAGTTCACCGATGAGTGTTACGGGATATGATTTATCCGTCATATAATTTCAACCTCCTTATCCTATTTATTAAACCACGGTAGCCGCGGCCCGGAATATTTCAGGCAGCAGTACCTGAACAAAACCGAAGATATTTACCAGGGAAGTCATGATACTGGAGCCGGCCACCCAGCGCGCCAGCCAATCGAAGATGGGGAAAGCATTTAGCACCAGGGCAAATACTACCAGGCCTATACCAGCATCGACCGCGTTCAGAGCACCGCCGAGCAGTCGGTATATCAGCCCTCGCTTCCAGATTTTATTGATCAGTCTCCGCGGCAGGAAAAAAGCGAGGTGGAGTAAAGCGACGATGATGGCGAAGGCAACGAAGAAGCCGATGAAGTTTTCCCAGTTCTCACCGGGAAGAAATGAGAGCAGTCCCGCAATTAAATAATAGGACAATCCGGCTATGTAAATGGCAATGAGCACCGCCACCAGATTAAAAAAATGTCTGACTGCACCCTCTTTCAGACCGGCAAACAGGCTGACCAGGAGGACGAACAGGACAAAAAGGCTTACCAACCATTCCATATTGAGTATTAATCTTAGAATATCTGGCGCGGTTTGACAAGAGAAATATCTGGCTAGTCGTGGTGTTCGTGGTCTTCATCCGGCGAACACGGCTTTAACGAGCAGAAAAGGTCATTCTCGGCGCATTCCTGGCACTCCATCTGTAGCGCACTGTGCTCGATATCGAACCGCTGACGCAGCACCGTTTCCACCTGCTCACGAATTTCCTGTGCCTGGCTCATGCGCATATCATCAACCAGCACGTGACAGCTCATGGCGTGCAGCTCCGGAGATATGCTCCAGACATGCACATCATGGACGCCCTTCACGCCGGGTATTTTCTGCAAGTCCTGTGCCATCCTTTCAACATCTATCTGGTGCGGCACCGCTTCTAGCAGCACTTTAAACCCCTCTTTCAGGATACGCCAGGCGGCAAAGGTGATGATGAACCCGATGAGCACACTGATAATAGGGTCAACGATAAACCACCCGGTCAGCATAATGATGATGGCGCCGATAATAACACCGACTGAAGCCAGCGCATCGCCCAACACGTGCCAGAAGGCACTGCGTACGTTGAGGTTGCTCTGTTGTTCTCCGCGCAGCCAGAAAGCGATAAAGACATTGACCACCAGCCCGACCAGTGCTGCTGCCAGCATAAGGGGACTGTTAACTTCTGGAGGCTGCAGCCAGCGGCGGTACGCTTCGTAGAAGATGACCACGGCAATGGCGAAGATGCTGACGGCATTGAACAGGGCCACGAGTACCCCCACTCTGTGGTAACCGTAGGTCATACGGCTACTCGCCGGGCGCTCGGCCTGCCTCACACCGTACCAGCTCAGCGACAGAGCGATAACATCGGCAAAGACATGACCGGCATCGCTGAGCAGCGCCAGACTGTGGGACAGAAAGCCGCCGACAAGCTCAACTGCCAGAATCAAACCAGTGAGCATAAGGCCATACTTCAGCTTGTTGCCCACTGTTATGTGGTGATGATGTGTATGACCAGCCAATGTCTTCTCCGTTATTTGCTGGCTACTTCCCGGAGAACTGCCGAATACGCGTCATAAGTCCCTGTATCAAAGAGCACGAAGACCACCTCACTGACCGAGGTTTCCCTTTCACGTAAAAACGCGGCCACTGCCCTGATTGCCACTCCTGCCGCCTGCTCCACCGGATACCCGTAGGCTCCGGTACTGATAGAAGGAAAGGAAACGCTGGCCAAGTTGCTCTCGGCAGCAATTTTCAGGCTTTCCCGGTAGGCGCTTTCCAGAAGCTCAGCCTCACCCCTGTCACCGCCATGCCAGACGGGGCCAACGGTGTGGATAACGTGCTTTGCTGGAAGGTTACCGCCGGTGGTTATCACTGCCTGGCCGGTGGGCAGCCGTCCCTGCCTGGCCACAATCTTTTTGCAATCTTCCAGAATAGCAGGACCTCCGGCCCGATGAATGGCGCCGTCCACACCACCACCACCCATCAAGCTGGAGTTGGCGGCATTGACGATGGCATCGGTGGTCTGTCGGGTAATGTCCCCCTGTATGATGAATAATCTTGACCCATTTACTTTCATCTGCACTGGCTCATTCTCCATACCGGCACCTCCTGTCGGCTATTCCTGGCTTTCCAGATAATCGATTGCCCACTGGACGGCTTCCTCGCCTTCCAGTTCCAGCTCAATATCCGGCTTGATTCCTTCACCCTCAATACGTCGGCCATTCGGCGTGAGCCAGCGCGCGGTGGTTATATAAATCCCGGAGCCGTCCCGGAGCTCGCGCGGTACGTTAACACTGCCCTTGCCAAAGGTCACGTTCCCGGCAACGGTGGCTCGCCCGTGGTCTTGTAGCGCGCCTGCCAGTACCTCGCTGCCGCTGGCGCTAAACTCGTTCACCAGCACCACCATTGGCAGCTCGTTAACCATCTCTTTGGTCCTCACTTCGAGAACCGCTTGCTCGCCTTGGTTGTCCACCACCTTCAACACCACACCGCTCTTCAAGAAATGTGAAGCGACGTCGATAACAGTATCCAGTATCCCGCCCGGATTGCCCCGCAGGTCCAGGATTATACCTTTTGCCTTTGCCTGGTCCATTTCATTCAGTGCGGTCAGTAATTCGGTAGCAGTGCGACGGGAAAAGTGGCTGATCTTCAGGTGGGCAATGTCAGCCATCATTTGCAACTCGACGCTGGGTAATTCAATGGTGGTGCGCACTATTTCGATTTCCACCGGTTCGGTTTCATCCTTGTGCTGAATGAGCAAACTGACAGTGGTGCCTTTGGGGCCGCGGATTTTCAGCACCGCCTCGACAAGGCTCATATCGGTCGTTGCCTCGCCGTCTATTTCCATAATGACGTCGTCCGCTTTCATACCGGCCTGAGCCGCCGGTGAGTCAGGAATAGGTGAGATAACCGTCAGTTTCTCCTCTCTAATCCCCACCTGAGCACCAATGCCTTCGATTTCCCCTTCCAGACCACTCAAACCGAGCTCGTAAGTCTCCGCATCGAGATAAGAACTGTAGGGGTCATCCAGCGCCTCCATCATGCCTTCGATGGCACCCTGGCTGATTTCATGTGGTTCCAGATTATCCAGGTCTACATAATCCCGAAAGATGACATCCCACGCCTCCTCCACCAGTTCCAGTCCCTCTCCGTCTCCTGCGGGAACCCTTCCCATGTTGTAACCGGAGCCGAAGGCAAGGGCGATTATGGCAATGAGGGTCAAGCCTATGAGGATATACTTCATCGTGTTCGACATCAGCTTGCTTTACCCCAAAAGATACCGCTGGCACACTGCGCAACGGGAAAATACCAGCGGAGTTTGATTATGGAGAAGATTTATCTGCCTCCTCAACCTGCTTTATACAAGGTTATCGCCAGCTAACTCAAAGGCCAAGTAAACCTGTAAGCCGAGTTCTGTATCCTTCCATCACCGGAAGGACGATGGCCATCTATCTAGCCCTGACGTTTCCGTCAGGGTCAAGCGGCCAACCCGGGGACAGGCCGGGCATCCTTATGTCCCTCTATTTGGCCTTGCTCCGGATGGGGTTTACCCAGCCGACCGGTCACCCAGTCGCTGGTGGGCTCTTACCCCACCATTTCACCCTTACCTCGCTGACGCGGGGCGGTATGTTTCTGTGGCACTTTCCATAGAGTCACCCCTCCTGGGCGTTACCCAGCACCCTGCCCGGTGGAGCTCGGACTTTCCTCCCCGGAGTCCGGGGCGGCCACCCGGTTTACTTGACCCATTTATAGTCTAGTATCGGGGGTGTCATTAGTCAACCGCTGAGTCCAGAGCCGTGTTGCTCAGCCGGTCTGCCTCCACATTCTGGCGCCTCGATATGGAGGTAATAGCAAAGCTCTGGAACGAATGCCGCAGCTCCCTGACCCGCTGGTGCAGCGGTCGGAGCCCCGGGTTCTTCACACGGTATCTACCGTTTATCTGCTTTACGGCCAGCTCGGAATCCGATTTTACCTCAACTCTGGCGGTACCCAATCTTAAGGCTTCTTCAAGGGCGGCAATAATTGCCCGGTATTCCGCCTGGTTGTTGGTGGTTCTACCTATGCGCCGGGAAATTCTGGCCAGCACCCGGCCTTGCCCGTCTTTAATCACCACTCCGATGGCGGCCGGTCCGGGATTTCCCCTTGATGCCCCATCGGTATATAAGATTGCCTTATCGATTTTCATCCACCGCCTACGGCAAGTATAGAATACGACTGCAGCTGCCGCACTGTACCAGGGCACCGCTCCTCGCCTGCTGCAGTTCGCTGGAAGGTAAAGATATGCGGCAGCCACGGCATATCCCCTGCTCCACCCTGGCTACGGCGAAACCTTTCCCTTTCCTGAGTCCCTCGTAAAGCGCCGCCGTCTTGGGATCGACTTCGGCAGCCAACGCCTGGCGTTGCTGCTTCAGCTTACTCAAGCTGCTTTCCAGCGCCGCCTTATCCTTCCGCAACTGCTCCTGTTCACGCTGCCACTTTGCGGTAGTATCCTCCAGTTCCCGGGTCAGAGCGGCTGTACCGGCCTCAGCCGACTCCACCTGTTCCATAATTTGCAGGTCTTTCGTTTCCAGACCATCGCGCTTGGCCTTCAGCAGCTCAACTTCATGCTGCAGATTGGTCAGCTCCTTGGGGTTTTTTATCCGTCCGCTGTAGAGTTCCTCATCGCCCTTTTTTATCTTGCTAGCCAAGTCGTCTATTTCCCACTCAAGAGAACGCTGCCGATGCCGCAGTTCTTCCAGTTTTTCCTTCGCCGCATCAAGCTTCCGCTGAGCCGCGACAACCACATCGTCCTTGCCCAGCCGACCTTTCACCTGCTCCAGCTTTCGCTCCTCTTCGGCAATTTCAAGGTCGATTTCCTGCAATTGATACAGTTGTCCGGCCACACTCATGACAGCTTGCTCTCCAAAGGTACTTGTGCGGACTATTGATTTGATTATAATGTGCTGGATGCGAAATCACATCAAGCTTTGCGCATCGCTTCCTGAATTAGCGAACCGCCGGCATCAAAAGCCTGCAGGTTCTGTTCTTTTGCTCTGGCGGGCGACTTCCCCGCAAGGACCTGCTTCACTTCCTGGCTATCGAAGGGCGATGATACCTGGCACAGCGCACCGACCATGACCACGTTGGTCAGCAGGCTGCCACCGATTTTTCGAGCACATTCGGTGGCCTTGATGATATAGCCCTTCTTCCCCGATTTTTTCAGCGCCGCCCTTATCTCCTCATCCGATGGATAGGCATCCATCTCCATATTGCACAGCACCGTCGGCTCCTTGTAGTCATTGAGCAGATATATGCCGTCCCCGGCCAGCAGCTCGAAGTTGCGCAGCATCTCTATGGTCTCAAACCCCATAAGGATATCCACCTTCCCGGCCAGGATGAGTGGCGAATAAATCTCAGCATCGGAAATCCTCAGATGTGATACCACCGAACCGCCGCGCTGCGCCGCGCCGATTGTCTCCACGGCAAAGACCTTATATCCCTTTTTGAGCACGTATTCGGCGAGGATGCTGGAGGCAAACAGGTTGCCCTGCCCGCCAACGCCCGCAATCAGTATGTTCAGCTCCATGTTATCGCCCCTCTCTTACAGACTTCCACACACATGCCGCACTCAACGCAGGTGCCATAGTCAATGGTCGCCTTGCCCTCGCTGAAATGGATGGCTGGGCAACCGAAGAAAGTAACGCATATCTTGCAGCCGTTGCAGCGCTCTTCATCGAGAACGACTTTGCGCGGCGTGAAACCGAGCTCACCGGTACGCCTCGCCACCAGGTAGCACGGCATGGTGGCCACGATGACCGATACCCCTTTCTCCTTCACCGCCTTTTCCAGCGCTTCCTTGCATTGCGGAATGTCATAGGGATTGACCACCCGGGCGCTGGTGGCCCCGGCGGCGGTGGCCAGCCGAGCCACATCAATGGCCGGAGCCGGCTCGCCGCGCACGTTGATTTCACTGCCCGGATGCGGCTGAAAGCCAGTCATGGCCGTGGTCCGGTTATCGCAGACGATGGCCACCAGGTCCACGCCGCTGTGGATGGCGTTCAGGAGGCCGAGAACCCCGTTGTGGAAGAAGGTGGAATCGCCGATGATGGCAAATACCGGGCGGTCATAGCCGCTATGGGCGATGCCCGAGGCCATGGGTATTGACGAGCCCATGCAGTAAATGGTCGACTGCAGCTCCAGCGGCGGAAACGAGCCAGCGTCATAGCAGCCGATATCTCCGGTGACTACGCCCTTGTACTTGCGCGCCGTCAGCTTCAGCGCGTGCAGCAGGCCGCGGTACTGGCAGCCCACACACTGGGTGCGCGTTCTTATCGGCACCTTCATTTCCAGCGGTACCGTTGCCGGCATTTTCTTTTCCAGCTCCGGATAGAGCTCGACCAGAGACTTCACCGCTATGGTGGCCGACAGTTCCCCTTCGCTGGGCAGGAACCCGCTCCTCCCCACCACCTCCACCTTCAACCCCTCGTCATAGAAAAGCTGCTTCAATATGCCCTCCACCACCGCCTCGCTGTCCTCGTAAACCACCAGCCTGTCCATCTTTTTGGCAAACTGGAGCACCTTGTTTCTGGGCAGAGGCAAAGTGCCCAGCTTGAGCACGGGGAATTTCTTCCCCAGTATCTTCTCCGCCTCTTTGACGAAGGCATAGCCGATGCCGCAGGCGACCAGCCCTATCTTCCCCTCACCGTCCTCGATATGGTTGAAGGGGCTTTCCTCCATGACTTTGGCCAGCACCGCCTGTTTCTGGTTTAACCAGCGGTGCCGGACCACGGGGCGGTTTAAGGCGGCGCCATCCTTGACCTCCATTAAAGCGCTCATAATAAAGCGCGAGCGGTCATCCTCAAAGTGTGACTCCCCCCCCTTCTTTATCTCTTCCAGGCTGACCATGCTGCGCCCGTGGCAGACGCGCGCCACCGGCCGCACCACGAAGCACAGTTCCATCTCCTCGGAGAGGTCGAAGGCCGCCTTAACCATATCCTTGGCTTCCTGCGGGCACCACGGGTCAAATACCGGCAGGTGGGCGTCGAGCCGGGTGATGATGCGGCTGTCCTCCTCGTTCTGAGAGGAGATGCCAGCAGGGTCATCCCCGGAAATCAGCACCAGTCCACCGCGGACGCCGGTGTAATTCAGGTGCATCATGAAATCGAGTGCCACGTTGGTCCCGTTATGCTTCATCACCGCCATTGAGCGGACGTTACAGAGAGAGGCCCCCATGCATATCTCCAGGGCTACTTTCTCATTGATGCACCACTCGGCGTGGACATCAGGGTACTTCGACACATATTCCAGCACCTCTGAGGCCGGGGTTCCCGGGTAGCCCGCCACCACCTTCACCCCCGCCTCGATTGCCCCCCTCCCCATCGCCTCATTGCCCATCAGGTATTCCTGCTCCGCCATGAATGCCTCCACTAGTTTAATGTTCGTTAGCCGTAGATTGGTCTATTCTTTTCGGGGGATGACCACCGCCTCGCCTTCCAGCACCACGGTTCCATCCTGGTTGCGGCAGGTAGTGCTCAGGCGAACCCGGTTTCGTTCCACATTCTTCTCCACCACCTCCACCTCCGCCTCAATAACATCGCCGAATTTCACCGGCGCTCTGAACTTCAAACTCTGGGATACGTAAATATTACCCGGGCCGGGCAATTTTATGCCGAGCACCGCTGATATCAGGCTGGCAGTAAGCATGCCATGGGCGATGCGCTCGCCGAAAACCGTCTGTCCCGCATAAAACTTGTCCAGATGTATCGGGTTTTTGTCGCCGGTTATCTCAGCAAACCGTATCACCTCATGCTCAGTAATCAGTTTGCTGATACTGGCCCGGTCACCGATATTCAACTGGTCTATCGTTTTTCCCTGCAGCATATTGCCTTTTATTAGCGAAACAGCGACGCCGAGATAACCATGCGCTGGACTTCCGAAGTTCCCTCGTAAATTTCAGTCAGTTTAGCATCGCGGAAGTAACGCTGCATCGGCGAGTCCATCATGTAGCCGTAGCCACCAAACACCTGTATTCCGAGTGTGGATGTCCGCATGGCCAGTTCCGTGGCATACAGCTTGGCCATGGCCGCCTGCGTTCGGAACGACTGTCCGTTATCCGCCAGCCAGGCTGCCTGATAGGTGAGCAATCTGGCCGCTTCCAGTTCAGTGTACATATCGGCCAGCCGCCAGCCAATTGCCTGGTAGGAAGCGAGCGGCGCCCCGAACTGCTTGCGGCTCTTGGCATAATCAACAGCCCTCTCCAGAATGGCGCCGGTAATGCCGTTAGCCTGGGCAGCAATCCCGATTCTACCATGGTCGATCAATTCCAGAAAGATGCGCATGCCGCGTCCTTCGTCACCGAGCCGGTTGGCCGAGGGCACGCGGCAGTCTTCAAGTACCTGGTCGGCGTTGGTGGCAGCACGCATGCCCAACTTATCGTACTTTTTGCCCTTGCTGTAGCCCGGCATGTCCGCCTCCACCAGAAACGCCGTCATGCCTCGCTCCCCCAGCTCCGGCACGTTGGCAAAGAGCAGCACCACATCGCAGACATCGCCGTTGGTGATGAAAATCTTGGTGCCATTGAGCACATAGTTCTCGCCGTCTCTGGTCGCCGTCATCTGCACACTGCTGACATCG
>DUFF01000053.1 GCA_011174815.1 Dehalococcoidia bacterium
GACCTCCGTTATGAAGCCGAGCTGTGCTTCGTGATGAAGAAAAAGGCCAGAAACCTGTCCGAAGAGGAAGCGATGGACTACATCTTGGGCTACACCTGTGGCAACGATGTCTCTGCCATAGACTGGTTTATTAAGAGCGAGGGCCTTGACCTCATACGGACCAAGGGTTGTGATACCGCCGGACCGCTCGGCCCCTGGCTGGTGACTGATATCGACCCGCACAACGTGGCCATCAAGGGAAGGGTAAACGGGGAAACGAGGCAGGACAGCCACACCAGCCTGATGATATTCAGCGTGCCGACATTGCTCAGGCACATAACCGCGTTCATGACCCTGTACCCGGGAGATGTGGTCTGGACCGGGACGCCGAAAGGAGGTGCCAGCCCGATCAAAGTGGGCGACGTCATCGAGGTTGATATTGAGGGAATCGGCGTGCTGAGGAACGAGCTGGTCGCCCCGAAGTAAGAGAAGAAAAATTAAACAAAAGTCAGGAGCCGTCTCGGGTTGCCAATGATGATGGCATCTATCTGTTTCTGGGTTATGCCTCTTTGGCGCATCATCGGGACCACATAATTCAATATGTGGGCGTAGCCCCATCCGCCGTAGCGCACCCGCCTGGTCTTGGCGCAGATGTCATGTGACATAACGATCTGGTTTCCGTAGCCTTCTGCAATATGCTGGCGGATCTCGTAGATACGCTGCGTATCATTGGGCAGGTCCATATAGTCGTCGGCCGTCCAGTAGGTGGGGAAATGTCCCTCCCAGCCCCACAGGTCGTATTCCAAAGCACAGCCTTTTTGCAGCAGCTGCGTGCGTCCCTCATGGTCGCGGACGCGGGCGTCAATATGGCAGATGATGACCCGGCTGAGGTCAGCGCCGGACTTCTCCAGAATGTCCACAACATCAAATGGTGCCTGTCGATTTCGCCCCGGGTGCACACTCAGGCATGCGCCAGTTTTCTGCTGGGCTTTCACCGCTGCCTGCAGGACTTTATTTTCATTATCGTGCAGAGGCCAGGAGCAGCCGATTTCACCAATGAGGCCGGAGCGGATGCCGGTGCTGCCGACGCCCACGGTGATATCCCGGACTATCTCTTCCGTTATCTCATCCTCGGCCTTGGTGGCAAACTCCGGGCTCAGGCTCGGTGCGGTGTAGTATCCGCAGCCCATGACCACATTGAGCCCGGTGATACGGGAGACGTGAGCGAGCGCTCTAGGGTCGCGGCCGATGCCGGGGATGGTGACATCAACGATTGTCCGGCCACCGGCCTTTTTGAAGAGCAGTGCCTCATCAATGGCCTCCTGCTCATCCAGCAGACGCATATTATCCAGGTTCTCGTAAGGATGGTAACGTAACCAGCTGAGATTATGCCAGTCCACCGGCTCATAGGCCAGGGCGCGCTCGCTGGCTCCTTCCGGCTCGGTGAAAATGCATTTTCCGTCAATAAAGAGATGCTCGTGGGTGAGGGTCGCACCGAGCTCCTGGCTATCGATTACGCCAAGTACGGTCTGCACCTTTCCCGCTATTTTCGATATTGCCATAGCAATTGCTCCTTGCCGGGATATTGTGGACTTCTATAGAACTCCGTACTTGTTGTATGCGTCGCGCAGCAGGGAGCCCTTGAGCAGTTCATCGCGCACCTGGTTTTCCTTGCCCACCTTTTCCAGAGCCAGCGGGACAACCTCTTTTTCCAGCTCTCTGGGAATGACCACCACGCCGTCTATATCACCAAATATGATATCGCCGGGGTTGACCAGTACGCCACCGCAATCAACGGGGCAGCCGTGGTCAATGACGATGCTCCTGCCTGCGGAATCAACCATATATATGCCGGTGGCAAAGGTGGGGAACTTCATTTTGGTGATCTGGGCAACATCTCTGGTGGTACCATCAATGACGATGCCGCGGGCGCCCCGGGCACGCGCCGCCGTGGAGAGCAATTCTCCCCAGAAACAGGTGCGGGTGGAACGCTGCGTGCAGACCACCATCACGTCATCTGGCTTCAGGGAGTCGACAGCGTCAATCTCCGGACCGTAAGGGTCATCAACCAGCTTATAGACATCGGCAGTAAGTACGGGATAGGCACGACCTACCACCACCGCGCCTTCATAAATGGGGCGGACATCGGCTCTCATCCCCTGATGGCGTGCCCCCAGGCTGTCCAAGACATCAGAAATGACCGATGCATAGAGCTTGTCCAACATGGTATCAAACATCTCGGTATCATTGGCAAATTGAGCCATTGCGGAACCTCCTTTCCCAGAATATTAGAACCATCGTGATGAGCGTTGCTATTTAACCATTTGTGCCGGCAGCCAGAGGATTAATTGGGGAAAAGCTACGCACAGGCCAAGGCCAATCATGATGAGGAAAACATAAGGTATAACGCCGCGGATGATATCAGCCGTAGTAACCCCCAGCTCAGGGGGTGCCGCAGCACGGAGGAAGAAAATGGCATAAGCAAAAGGAGGTGTCAGGAAGGACATCTGCAGGTTCACACAGATCATCATGGCCAGCCAGAGCGTATCAAACCCCAGGACGGGGCCGATGGGCGTTATGATGGGAATCATGATGAAGATGATGCCCAACCAATCGATAAACATACCCAGGATGAAGACGACAAACATAATAAGGGCGAAGGCACCCCACTTACCACCTGGGGCGCTCAGAATTATTTCCTCCACTACATTGCCGCCTCCCAGGCCCAGGAAAACACCAACGAACATGAAAGCGCATACTGCCACGAAGATTACCTTACTGGTAACCCTCAGTGTCTCGAATGCCGTCTCCTTAAGAGCTCTGAAGGTAAGCCTGCGGTAGGCAAGGGCCAGAAGCATGGCGGCAAAGGCACCCACTGAGGCAGCTTCTGTGGGCGGGGCCACACCGAAGAAGATACTGCCCAGTACGGACAGGACAAGTATCACCGGCGGCACCAAAGAGGTAAGCAGCATGTACGTTTTCTTAACAAAGGGGACCCTTCTCTCTTCAACGGGCACTGCCGGCGCCTTATGGGGCAAAAACAGGCAGTAAAGAGCGATGTAAATGCAGTACAGACCGGAGAGGACCAGGCCCGGGATAAATGCTGCCATGAAGAGCTTGCCCACCGAAATTTCGGCCATTGGCCCGTAAAGAACCAGCATTATGCTGGGAGGAATAAGAATGCCCAGGGTGCCTCCGGCACACACCGAACCACTGGCCAGGGCTTTGTCGTAGCCTCGCTTGACCATAGCCGGAAGGGCGATAAGGGCCAGCATGGTCACCGAGGCGCCAATGATGCCCACGCAGGCGGCCAGGATGGTGCCGATTAATACCGTGGTTATCGCCAGGCCGCCCCGGAAACCGCCCAGCCAGAGGTATAATGCGTCATACAATCGTTCGGCGATGCCAGAACGCTCAAGCATAATGCCCATGAAGATAAACAGCGGGGCCGCCAGAATGACATAGCTTCGTATCAGGCCCCACATGCGCGAGTAGAAAAGGTCGGTTACTTGCGGTCCGCCCCAGGTGAAGTAGCCCACGACCAAGGCGATGCCCCCAATAACCGGGGCCAGCGGGAACCCGGTTATCACCCCGATTAATACGCCCAACAGCAGTATAATGGCAATCGTCTCTTGGCTGATATCAATCATAGGCTTTATTCCTGAACAGCTGGTAGAAATCACGAATCAGGTGAGCTACGGTCTGAAAGGCCAGCAGAAATAAGGCGACCACCACCACGGTCCGGAAGGGTCCGGCTGGCGGGTACCAGAAGGTCTCCGCCAGCTTCTCCTCAATCCTCCAGGCGCGCAGCATGTAATAAATTGAAGTATCTATAAGCACATAGAGCAGGGGGAGCATAAATAATACAGTACCGATGACGTCAATTATGAGCTGAGCTCTGGGCGTAAGATGCACGTAAATGACATCTACCCGGATATGCTCGCGCATGCGGTGTACGTACGCCCAGCCCATAACATAGATGGTGGCACCGAGCATGGTGCCGGTCTCATAGGCCCAGACCGTGGCGCCGCCAAATACGTATCTCTCGATAACGTCAAAGACGAGCACCAGAACCAGGGCGATGGCAAGCCAGCTTACCGCCTTGGCCGTCCATTCACTGATGGCGTCAATCGCTCGCAGCGTGGCTCTCATAATTCACGTGACCTTTGAACAATAATATAAAAAGACCATTCTTCTGCACAAGGCACGGCGTGGCCCGGTTTCGCCCGTAAAACCGCTTGCCAGTATAATTTTGCATTTTATTAATATTTATTGGGGTGTGGCCCCCGCCCCGAGAACGGTCCCGGCACGGGGGCCAATCTGATGTCTATCGGTAGTACGGGTATTGAAGCTTGTTTGTTTCTCCCAGAGCCTTCTTATACTCATTCACTGAGTTCCAGACCTTGGCAAAGAAGGCGTCTTCCTCTGCCTTCTTGTTATAGAAATCCTCGGCAGCAGCTTCTATCTCCTTCTGGACAGCCTCGGACAGGTAGATAATTTCCATGCCCGCTGCTTTGTGCTGTTCTACCCCCCACATATCCTGATCCGATTCAACCAGATGGTTTCTGAGACACTCGGCCAGGATGGCATGTTCAAGTATAACTTTGAAGCCATCGGGGAGCTTAGCCCAGGCATCCTTGTTGACGAGGCCGGGCATGAGTACGCCCGGGGCGTGGATGCCTGGGAACATGGCATATTTGGCGATCTCATTGAAGCCAAAGGGGACGTTTACTGACGGCGAGCTGAATTCAAAAGCGTCAATCACGCCCCGCTGCATGGCCTCATAGACTTCGCCACCGGGCAGGAAAATCACGGAGGCGCCGAATTTTTCGGTGAGGATTTCACCCCAGTCACCGGCGGTGCGGAACTTCAACCCCTTGAAGTCAGCCATTGATTCCAACGGCTTGTTGCTGTAGCCGAACATTTCCGCGCGCCCTATGGTCATCACGGAGACTCCCATTACATTGTAATCGGCGAACATCTCCTGGATTAATTCCTGGCCGTCTCCCTGAAGGTACCAGGTGAGATATACCATGGGAGTTGGACCGGCAGCAATGATGTTATAGAGACCGCCGCAGGAGAATTTGTCCATATTATAGTGCATGCCGGTCTGCACTATCTCAACGATACCGCGGTCCAGAGCGTCAAATTCTTTGGTGGATGGCGCCACTGAGCCGTCCGGGAAGAATTCAATGATAAAATTCCCACCACTCATGGCTTCAACGCTCTTCGTCATACGGATTGCTGACTGACCCCAGGGGTTTGTCTCGGGCAGATATGAGGCTAACCGCCAGTAAACTTCTTCAGTTGGCTGGGCAGGGGCCGGTGCCGGAGCTGGAGATGGCGCTGGTGCTGGTGCGGGTGCGGGAACCGGAGCTGGAGCTGGTGCTGGGGCAGGCGCTGGTGCTGGTGCTGGCGCAGGTGCTGGCGCCGGAGCTGGCGCTGGCGCCGCGCACCCTGCGGCTAGCAAACCGATTAACATGATACTGACAATGCACAACGAGATTATTTTTTTCCTCATTTATGCCTCCTTTGATAGAATAGAGCTTCAATATTTAGCCTTCCTGTTAAATGCCATCACCTCCTACAAATTATTGTTCATGTTTTGCCTTACTATTTCTATGCTCTGAAACGCTACGATATTCTAACACAAATTGTCAAGTAATAGGGTAGTTATTGATACAAATTTTTATGAAATGCTTTATGACCGAAATCATAAACCAGAGACCGAGGTAATGTTTAAAATAGTTTGGTGTGGAATTATACAGACTATAATATTGATTAATTAAGAGGGAGGGCATTGTGATCGAGGTGCATCTATATGGCAAGCTGCGGCGTTTTACCGACAACCTGGACCCGGCACGCGATTCTATAATAAATATAACCTCCGAAAATGGAGATTCAATTGCCGATATCATCCAGCGTATTGGCATACCTTGTAACGAGGTTGGCACCAATATATTCCTCAACGGTGAATATTCGCCGCAGAGCAGGAAGGTACATAGTGGCGACCGGCTGGGCATATTTCCCGATGATATGCAGATGATACTTGTCTGACCGTTATACGGCTATTCCGCTGCGTGAGGTTAATTTTTTCGTGACGATTTTTTTACCATGCTTGGCTGGCTATTGAGGAGCTTTCTTACTGACTCCTCATCGTCAACGATCAGTATTTCCGTCGATTTCTCTGCCATTTTGCCACCGCAACGCTTCTTGAATAATGCCGGTAAGTTCATCAGGGGAGAACGGTTTAAGCAGTAACGGACAGCCACTTTTTTCCAGGAATTTCTTGATATTTCCTTCTATAGCCAGTCCGGTGCAGAAGATAACCTTTTCTGCCGTTTGCGGGTGCTTTCTCAGCAGCCACTGGTATAACTGTCTCCCGCTCATTTTCGGTATTAAAATGTCGAGCAGGCAGAGGTCATAGTGGTTTTGATTAATCATTTTCTGGGCAATACGGCAATCAACGGCAATATCCACGTTAAAGCCCTCGTTTACAAGTACTGTGCGGCAGATATTGGCAATGACCTCTTCATCTTCCACTATCAGTATCTTCTTTTTACCGGTGGCAGCTTCAGCCATAACAAAATCCCTGCCGGTATTTATTACTTAAGCGGGCAGTTCCACAATAAACATTGCCCCTTTCTCCGGACGGTTTTCTGCGTATATCCGGCCGCCGTGTTCGGTGACTATGCCGTGGCAGATACTCAGACCAAGGCCGGTGCCTTTGCCCACTTCCTTGGTGGTGAAGAACGGGTTAAACAGGTGTTTTAAATGTTTCTTCTTTATACCTGGACCATCATCGGCAAATGAAGCCCGGATAACATCTCCTCTACGTTCCGTGGTGATAGTAAGCGTACCTCTGCCGTGTGCCTGCACCATAAAATATTCAGCGTTGATGATGATATTGATAAATACCTGCTGCAATCGGAAAACATCGGCGGTAATTTCAGGAAGATCGGGTGTAAAGTTGGTGACTACCTCAATATTGTTCACTTTTTGTTCGTAGGCGCGCAGGTCAAGAACCGATTGTATCGCCTTGTTGAGATTCACGGGCCTTTTGGTGGTATCATGCTTCCGGGCGAAAGTGAGCAGATTTCTCACCACCTGTGCTGTGCGCTGTGCTTCACGGTTTATGATTTTCAGGTCTTCTCTTGCCTCTTCGGGTATATTCTTTTTCAGCAGCAGCTCGGAGAAACCGATAATACCGGTCAAGGGGTTGTTCAGCTCGTGGGCCACGCCCGAAGCCAGCTCGCCAATCGAAGCCAATCTGTCGGATACAATGAGCTGCTCCTCCATTTTTTTGCGCTCGCTTATGTCCCGGATATAGCCCTCATTGGCTGGTTTTCCTTTGTAACTGGAATAAGCGTAGGTAACCTCAACCGGTACCTCAGAGCCGTCTTTCCGGATAATGGTTATCTCATAAAGCCCGGGGAGGACTTCACCGCACATCCTTTTTTTATGTCTTTTCACGGCCTCTTTGCGGTCTCCGGGGTGGATGAGGTCGACCATGGACATGTTCAGCAGTTCATCACTGGAGTAGCCAGTTATTTTGGACCACTCGTCGCTGGCGTAGACGTGCATGCCCACTCGCCGTTCATTATCCTGCAGCATAACCACTGCCTCTCCCGTTCTTTCCCCAAGCTCCAGCAGGGCGCGATACCTCTCTTCCGACTCCCGTAGTGCTTCCTCGGCTTTTTTTCGCTCAGTGACGTCGGTGATAACGGTGAGCAAGCAGGGTTGTTCGCCTATTTCAATCCTGTCGGCGGAGAGCAGGGCATCTATTTTATAGCCTGATTTTGTGTAAAGCTCAACTTCCAGATTTTTCACTTTATGCGCTTTTTTGAGTCTCAGCAGTATTTCCTCTCGAGCTCTGCCGCTCTTTACTATTCCCATATCTACAGTGGTCCGGCCAAGCAGCTCCTCGCGGGAAAAGCCGAAGGTCTGCACGTAGCTATCATTGACATCCAGGTAGCGGCCTTCCTCAACGGTGACGATGCTCATGGGATGGGGATTGGAATGAAATGCCTTGGAAAATTTTACCTCCGATATTTTTAATGCTTCCTCGGCTCGCCTCCGTCTGCTTTCCTGGACTTCCAGGGCAACGATGCGCTGGCGCAGTTCTTTTAGCTCAACCAAGAGCTGCTTCTTTGACTTTTCCTCTTTCATCTTCCTCCTCCCACCCAGAACATTTTACGTGGCATGACGAGGAGTAATATGACAAATGTCACAATATATTGACAATATATATGCTAATAAGCATTTAGGTTTTGCTGAGCTTGACGTATTCACCTAAACTATTATAGCAGGTGTGTCAAGCTAAATGATAAAGTGACAAAAGGCAACATATTTGCTCACCTGTCTAGTCGAGGCTTTTCCGTATCCTGACGGTGGCTAGGGTGAGGGTGACCGCAGTCATGGCGCCGAGTATCAGGGCGTCCTGCCACAGATATTCGATGCCCACGCCCTTCACCACGATGCCCCGCAGAATACGCAGGTAATAGGTGAGGGGGATGACCGAGGCAATCCATTGCGCCACTCTGGGCATGGACTCGACGGGGAAGATGAAGCCGCTGAGGAAAACGGTGGGTACCAGCACCATGAAGCTGGCCTGCATGGCCTGAAACTGGTTCTGTGAGATAGTGGAAACCAGGAGGCCGAGGGACAGCGAGAACATGAGGAACACAGAGGACAGGACCAGAAGCAGCAGGAAGTTGCCTCGCATCGGCATACCGAAGACGACGATGGCGGTGGCTACCACCAGAAGTAGCTGGGCGTAGCCGATGATGACATATGGTATCAGCTTACCCACGATAAGCTCCCCCCGGCGCAGCGGGGAAATATTGAGCTGCTCCATGGTGCCGCGCTCGCGCTCGCGGACGATGGCTATGGAGGTTAGAATTATAGTGATGTTCTGCAGGAGTATCCCCACAAACCCCGGCAGGTAAAACACTGAGCTCTGCATGGCCGGGTTGTACCAGATTCGTGGCTGGAGAGAGATTGGCAACCGCACCTCACTCAGTTGTTTTTTGCTCATGAGCTCGGCACCTTTGTTGGAGACGATGAGGTTGGCGTTGGCCAGCGATTGAATGCCGGCCCCCGGCTCGGACCCGTCGGTGAAAAACTGTACCTGGGCAGCTTCCCCGCGATTGATATCTCTGGCGTACTCGGGTGGAATCACCAGCGCGCCCTTGGCGTCTCCTGATTCGATGCGGCTGGCGATTTCCTCATAATCTAAGGCGTAGTAGTTCACGTTGAAGAACTCCGTCTGGTCAAAGCTCTGGATGAGCTCGCGGCTCTCTGCAGTGTTGCTAGCGTCCCAGACCACAAGGGAAACATTTTCGATATCGGTTCTCACCACATAGCCCAGGATGCACATCTGTATTATGGGCAGGGCAAAAACCATGGCCATAGAGCGCCGGTCACGGCTGAGCTGGATGAATTCCTTGATTATGATACTGACCATTCGCTGCCACATGTCAGTCTCCTTTCTGCACCGACGCAACGGAATTGTTCAATTCCTGTGCCTCCATCAGTGAGATGAACACGTCCTCCATGGAAAACGGAATGCGTTTGATGCTGTGTACGGTAACCCCACCCGATTCCAGGAGTCGTTTGATTTGGGGAGAGGCGGCGCTGGCTTCTTCAACAACGATGTGTATGGCGCTGCCGAAAAGGCTTACCTGATAATAGCGAGTGTCCGCAGAGAGCAGCGCCAGCGATTGAGCATAGTCTGAGGTAATGACCTCAAGAAGCTCGCCCTTCACCTGCTCTGTTTTGAGCTGGTGGGGACTGCCGAGGGCAATGAGCTTGCCCTGATACATCAGGCCCAGACGATGACAGTGCTCGGCTTCATCCATATAGTGGGTGGTGATGAATATGGTTGTGCCACCTGTGGATAGTTTCTGAATCAATTCCCAGAACGCACGGCGGGACAGGGGGTCGACCCCGGCCGTCGGTTCATCCAGGAACACCACCTCGGGGCTGTGGATGATGGTGCAGCCCAGGGCAAGCCGCTGTTTCCAGCCGCCAGCGAGGTCACCGGTCATAGTTTTTTCTTTGCCGCTCAGACCGGCCATGGTTAGCACCCACCCTTTCCTTTCCTTGAGCGCTGCCGCTGGCAATGAGTAGAGATTGGCGTAGAAATTTATGTTCTCTTCCACCGTGAGGTCATTGAAGAGGGAGAACTTCTGCGACATATAACCTATTCTCGACTGTACAACGTCCGCCATTTTTGACATATCTTCGCCCATGACGTAGGCGTTTCCCGCCGTCGGTCCCAGGAGGCCGGTTATCATGCGGATGGTGGTGGTCTTGCCTGAGCCATTGGGCCCGAGGAGGCCGAAGATTTCGCCGCGCCCGATGCTGAAGTCCACATGGTCAACGGCGGTGAAATCGCCGAATTTTTTGGTCAACCCGGATACCTGTACCGCCGCTTCAGGTTGAGCGCTTTCTCTAGCTGTTAGGTTCACCGGTGTTTCGGGGCTGCTCCAGCCTTGCCGCCTGTCCTCCAGCCCTGCCAGCTTGGTGACAAATACATCTTCAAGTCCCGCGGCAATGCGTCGCAGGTCAACGGCTGATATCTCGTGTTCTTTCAAAACACGGTCGATTTCAGGGCGGCGCTCCTCGGCACGGTCGACCATAACGTGGACGGTGTCGCCAAATATCTGAGCCGTCTGCACAAATGGCAACCGCGATAAAACGGCGGCGACCTCGTTGACTTGGCGGGTCCTGATTTCCACCAGTTCGCCGGGAAGCTGCGCTTTAAGGTTCTGCGGTGTGTCACAGGCGATTATCTGCGCCTTGTGCATGAAGGCGATGCGGTGGAACCGTTCCGCTTCATCTAGATAAGGGGTCGATACCAGCACGGTAACGCCTTTGGCCAGGAATCCAGCGATAATACGCCAGAAGTCGCGCCGTGAGACCGGGTCGACGCCGGTGGTGGGTTCATCGAGAAAAACAACCTCTGGCTCGTGAATCAGACTGCAGGCCAGTGCCAGCTTCTTCTGCATACCTCCGGAAAGGTGCTCGGCACGTCTTTTTCGGAAAGGCTCCAGACGGCAGAACTGGAGCAGCTCTTGCATACGTGCTTCGCTGACCTCACGCGGTATATTGCGTAGCTTGGCGAAAAAGGACAGGTTCTCCTCCACCGTCAGGGTAGCGTACAGGTTGAAACGCTCCGCGACATAGCCGATTTTGTCCTTGATGCTGGCCGCTTCTCTCACTGTGTCCATACCGAGAACCCAGGCCTGGCCGGCAGAAGGTAAAACCAGAGTGCACAGCATGCGGATGCTGGTTGTCTTGCCGGCGCCATCGGCGCCAACGAGGCCGAACATCTCCCCGCGCTCAATGCGCAGGTCAAGGTTGTTTACGGCGAGAACGTTATCGTATTTCTTCTGCAGCCTGCTGGCCTCAATAGCTGGCGTATTCATAGTTATTTATCTTCCATACCGGTGGGTATCCGTGCGTCCGCGGGCATACCTGGCTTAAGTTTCTGCTCCGGGTTGTCCAGGCTGATTTTAACCGCAAAGACCATCTTTTCCCGTTCGTCTTTCAACTGGATATTCTTGGGGGTGAAAAGCGCATTTGGCGATATGTAGACAATGGTGCCGGTGAAGCGCTCGTCAGGGTATGAGTCAACGGAAATCTGCGCTTCCTGTCCCAGTTTGACCAGGCCGATTTTTCTTTCCGGAACATAGGCGGTCAGCGTAACCTTGTCCAGTTCGGTCACGGAGAGTATAGGGAAGCCCGGCTGGGCAATCTCTCCTGTCTCCGCATGGCGGGAGGCGACCACACCGGATACGGGCGAGGCTACGATGAGCTTGTCGAGTTGCACATTGATTACGTCAAGAGAGGCCCCGGCCTGCTCGACCTGTATTTCGGCGGCTTCCACAGCTAATAGAGACGCCTGATAGGCATTATGGGCGTTGTCCACGGCGGCATTGAGTTCCTGAGGGTTATCTTTTATGGCCAGCAGATTCTGGAGCGCTTTCTGCGCCGTCGCTGCGCGGAGCTCAGCCGTGGGCAATTTCCAGAGCTCTTCCAGCGCTTTCTGGTAGGCTAAAGACAGTTCTGCCGATTTCAGCTCGCCTTCCGCGGGATAGATTTCCTTCCTCATTGTATATATGCTGAACCAGTCAAGGCTTTTTAATGTCTCCAGATTGTCTAATACCTTTTCCGCAGTATCAAGTCGGGTCTCAGCTAACGGCACATTCAGGTCTTTTTCAATCTCTTTCTCCCGCAGCAGATTTAATTCTGCCATTTCCAGCTCCCCCTGGGCGGCGATGATCCTGGCCTCCAGTTCCAGCGGGTTACTCTGAACTTCAAGGGCATTCTCCCAGGCTTTTTTGGCACCGTCCCTCGCTATTTGAGCCTGCTTCAGATGAGCACGGGCCAGGTTTACGTTGGCTTCGGCCTGCCTTCTCTGAGCTTGAAGCAGGGAATCGTCCAGTCTGACCAGAATGGAGCCGGCTTTGATATGGTCGCCTTCGTCGGCAGCGATTTCGACGATGCGTCCGCTGGTCTCGGCGGCAATAGTTACGTCTCTGGCTTCGATAAACCCTGAGGTAAGGATTTCTTCACCGGCCAAGCTTTCTGAGGAGTGGCCGAACGACCACCAGAGGGCCACAGCAACCACGACCGTAACCAGCAGGACAGCCAACAGCCTCATCTTTTTCCGTTTCATTTCGCCCTCCATTTAGTAAAATTAATGTAATAAAACCCTATATTTATTACAATATTATAGTGATAGACCTTGACATTGTCAATATATTTTTATAAAATTTATAAAAATATTACATAATTACACCAGATGGTTATCTGGGAGACGGCTGATGAATGGTTTTGAACGGAGGCGAGAACAGAAGAAGGACAGCATCCGCCGGGCGGCGCTGGAACTCTTTCAGTCTTACGGGTTCAGGAAAGTAAGCATCAATGATATCGCCCAGAAAGCCGGTGTCTCCCAGGTCACCATTTACAACCATTTTGGCAGCAAGGACGAGCTGGTACGGGATGTCGTGAAAAACCTGCTCTACAGCCTTGTTGGCAAATACAGTGGCATGATCAAGGAGAAAAAGCCTTTTCTGGAAAAACTGGAAGCGATTGTCTTTGATAAATCAGAGCTTGTCGGGCAGTTTCACGGTGAATTGATACAGACGGCGCTTTCACAGGACGCTGAAATGCGTCAGTTTGTGGAATCAATATGGCAGGGAGAAATCAACCAGCTGCTCATCGACTTGTTTGAAGACGGGAAGAAACAGGGCTATGTCAGCTCTGAACTTTCGCAGGAAGCTATACTTACCTACTTCGAGATTATACGACAGGGCATGTACAACAGCCCTCACATACGGGCAAAACTGGAGAACAACCCGAAGCTTACACGGGAGTTAATCTCTGCTTTCACCTACGGGTTGAATGGCTGAGGCGAGGTGGCGGCAAGAGGAAAATGGCAGGTCAGGGATTACCACGATTTATGACCTGTTCCTCCTCAAGACGGGAGATATCCTCATCAGAGTAGGCGAGGAGGTTTTTCAGGACTTCCGCGGTATGTTCCCCTAGCCGTGGGGCCGGGGCATAAACTTCCCCCGGAGTTTCCGAAAGATGCATCGGTGAACCGGCGATTTTTATCCGGCCCATCTGTGGCTGGTCCATTTCCACCAGCATTTTGCGGTGCTGTATGCAGGGGTCCTCGCAGATCTGTTTGATATTATTTATTGGGGAGTGGGGGATGGACTCCTTTTCCAAGATTCTGCTCCAGGCGCGGGTGGTTCTCTTCACCATCTCCTTTTCAATGATTTTAATCAGTGATTTTCGATTGCGGGAACGCAGCGAATTGGTCTTGAATTCAGGTTGCTGGCATAAATCTTCGCGGCCAATCGCAGCGCAGAAACGTTTCCAGATGCTATCGTTGCCGACGGCGATGACCATCCAGCCATCTCTGGTGGACACAGTCTGGAAGGGAGCGATGCTCGGGTGTGCGGAGCCTAGCGGTCCGGGTATATGCCGGCCGATTGTGTACCGGACAACGGCGTTTTCCAGAACGGAGAACAGACCATCCACCATTGAACCATCGTAGCGCTGGCCCCGGCCGGTTTTCTGGCGGTGCAGCAAAGCGGCGAGGACGGCGATGGCTGCCTGATGCCCGGCGAAAATGTCACCTATCGATGCGCCAGCCCGACAGGGCGCGCCATCTTCGGGGCCGGTGATGCTCATGAACCCGCTGTATGCCTGGGCGATGACGTCGTAGGCCGGGCGGGAGCCGTATTCCGGGGGTGTATCGTGGCCGAAACCTGATATGGAAGCGTAGATGATGGCCGGGTTTATTCTCTGGAGTTCTGCCCAGCCAAACCCCAGTTCCGCCATGGTGGTGGGGCGATAGTTCTCAATGATAACGTCCGATATTTTGACAAGCTCGCGGAGAATACCTTTGCCCTTTGGGTGCTTGAGGTCCAGGGCAACGCTTTTTTTGTTCCGGTTAAGGCTGACGAAATAGGCGCTGCGGTTCCTGTCCGGTTCACCGGCGAAAGGGCCAAATTCCCGGGCATCGTCGCCATGCGGTGGCTCAATGTGTATCACCTCGGC
>DUFF01000054.1 GCA_011174815.1 Dehalococcoidia bacterium
CCTTCAGGCAGTCCGGGCAGGTCGCGATGTCCGGGGAAACAAGCTGGTATTTGCCCTCCTGGGCGACGCTGTCGCGGATTTCGAACCGCTCGTAGCCGGCTGGCTGTCCCTTGGCAACGTTAAAATCATCTATGCGGGCCAGTGGCGGTGCCTGCTCTCGGAGCCCCAGCAGAAATTGCTCGATGTCGCTGGTTGCCCCTTCTACCTCGATACTGACATCCTCTGAGGTGTTGCATACCCAGCCCCTGAGGTTGTGTCTGGTTGCCAGCTGGTAGACGAACGGCCTGAAGCCGACACCCTGTACCACCCCCCTGACATTAATGCGGGCTAGACTAAGAGTCGGTGTTTTTACCATGGTACTTACTTGTTTTTCTTGCTGTTTACCTCGGATTCCAGCCAGGAGAACCATGCCCCCAGCCCTTCGCCGCTCTTGCAGGAAATGGGGAAAAGCTGGACATCCGGGTTCAGCTTGGTGACTGTCTTCGTAAAGGCATCCATATTGAAGTCTAGGTGTGGTTGCAGGTCTATTTTGTTCAGCAGCACCACATCGGTATCGGCGAACATGGCCGGGTATTTGATCGGTTTATCGTCGCCCTCGGGCAGGCTGGCAATCATGACGCGCAGGTCTTCGCCCAGGGCGAAGGCGTTGGGACAGATGAGGTTGCCCACGTTCTCAATAAGCAACAGGTCAGTTTCTGCAAGCGGCAGGCCGTTCAGGCCGCTCTCCACCATGTTAGCATCAAGGTGGCAGCCGCCGGCGGTGTTTATCTGGATGACAGGTATGCCCATTTCGTTGATTTTATCGGCGTCCACGCTGGAAGCTACGTCGCCCTCGATTACGGCGATTCTCGCTTTTGATTTCATATGGTTGATGGTGTTCATTATCAGGCTGGTCTTGCCGGCTCCCGGCGATGACATTATGTTTATCGTCAGGATGTTGTGACTGTCAAGGCGCTTTTTATTCGCCTTCGCCTTTTCCTCGTTGGCGCCGAGGATATCCTCGCCTACCGTTATTATCTTTACTGTCATCTACTCCACCTCGATACTTTCCATATAGCATTCGCGCCCCGACACTATCTCGATGCTCGCTTGTTGGCAGTCGGGACATAACCATTCGTGGTTCGTGGGTGAAAAGACCTTATCGCATTGTTGGCAGCGCAGCTTGGTCGGCCTTGTTTCAAAAGAAAGGCTGGCGCCACTGGCGATGGTGTCTTTGCTGATGTAGTCGAAGTAGAATTGTACGCACTCAGCCACGACACCGGATAACTCACCTATAATCAGATTAATCCGGGTAATCTTGTTGGCTTTGGCCTCGCCAGCCTTTTCCAGAGCCAGGGATAACATGCTCTGGGTAATGCTGAATTCGTGCATC
The DNA here is from genome assembly GCA_011174815.1 of Dehalococcoidia bacterium. GTDB lineage: Bacteria > Chloroflexota > Dehalococcoidia > Dehalococcoidales > RBG-16-60-22 > E44-bin89. Next base: position 1,373 of record DUFF01000054.1, read on the forward strand.
TTTCTGCGGGTGACACCTCGGTCTCTCGGGTGGTGCATAAAATGGTGCACCGTTACTATTATAGTGCAGTACGCACGGGTGTTCAAACTGACAGCGTTATTATATGGAAATTACTGCTACCTGAATTTACTTATGTCTCCTTCTGTGCTATAATTTGCCTTGAAACTAATAATAAAAAGTAAAAGAGGAAAAATTTGGACAAAGAGAAGAAAGCCGAGATTATCGGAAATTATCAGGCTCGCGAAGGCGATACTGGTTCCACCGAGGTGCAGGTTGCCCTGCTCACCGAGCGGATAAACCAGTTGACCACGCATATGGCAGCCAACCGTCATGATTATCATACCCAGCGGGGCCTGCTGAAACTTGTCGGGCAGAGGCGTAGGCTTTTAGCTTATCTCAGCCGGGAGGATGTTGGGCGGTACAATCAACTTATCAAGAGGCTGGGGCTGCGTAAGTAAAGCCTTTTGGATGGAGGGAGTATTTCTTTGGAATCACAATCTTTTCGTTGCGACATTGCTGGTCGTCAACTTGTTATTGAGACCGGGAAGCTGGCCCCGCAGGCTGACGCGGCCGTAACCGTCACCTACGGCGAGACCGTTGTCCTGGTCACGATGTGCTTCAATAAAGAAGCCAGGGAAGGGGTGGATTTTTTGCCCCTGACCATTGACTATGAGGAGAGACTTTACGCTGCCGGTAAGATACCGGGCGGTTTTATCCGCAGGGAAGGACGCCCCAGCGAAGCAGCTATTCTGGCCTGCCGTCAGACGGACCGCCCCATAAGGCCGCTTTTACCCAAGAGCTGGCACAGTGATATTCAGATAATTACTACTGTGCTGTCCGCTGACCAGGAGAATGACCCGGATATCCTTTCGGTTATCGGTGCTTCGGCATGTCTGACGCTCTCCGATATCCCCTTTGATGGCCCGGTAGGTGCTGTCAACGTGGGTTATATTAATGGTGAATTTGTCTTGAATCCCACGCTGGTTCAGTTTGATGAAAGCCAGCTCGACCTCATTGTCGTCAGCACGCGTGATAAAGTCATCATGGTGGAGGCCGGGGCTAAGGAAATTGCCGAGGATATCGTCCTTCAGGCGGTGAAATTCGCCCATGAGGCCAATCAGGGTATCATACGACTTCAGGAACAGCTTCAGCAGGCGGCGGGCAGGCCCAAGCTGCCTGCTCCCGAGGAAAAAGTTGACTCCGAGGTGTTGGCGGCTCTGGATAAAACGGTCGATGAAAAACTTGAACAGATTCTCGGCCAGGCGGACAAAGAGCAGCGCGAGCAAATGCTCAATGCGTTACTCACTGAGCTTGGTGAAAAAATGGGCGAGTCTTTTTCGGAGAATGACATCCTTTCGGCTATCGATGCCAAGGTCAAGCATGAATTGAGGACGGCAGTACTTGAGAAGGGACAGCGTATCGGCGGGCGTGGCCTGACTGAAATACGCCCCTTGAGCTGCGAGGTGGGCTTGTTGCCGCGTACCCATGGTTCCGGCCTGTTCACCAGGGGGCAGACTCAGGTATTGACTATCACCACATTGGGTTCTACCCGCAAGGAGCAGATGCTTGACGGTCTGGGTATTGAAGAAAGCAAGCGCTTTATACACCATTATAATTTCCCCGGGTTCTCCACCGGTGAGGTGAGACGTGTCGGTTCACCCAGTCGCCGCGAAATCGGTCATGGCGCTCTGGCTGAGCGGGCTCTGGTAGCCGTGCTGCCTGACGATGAGGATTTCCCGTACACTATTCGCCTTGTCTCGGAAGTCCTGAGTTCCAGTGGCAGTACCTCTATGGCCAGTGTCTGTGCCGGCAGCCTGTCGCTCATGGATGCCGGCGTACCGGTAAAGAAGGCTGTGGCCGGTATCGCTATGGGATTGATAACCGGTGACGATGA
>DUFF01000055.1 GCA_011174815.1 Dehalococcoidia bacterium
TATCTTCGGTAACCATATTGGCCAGATAGCTGACCTTCAGGCCATTTGCCATCGCCCGGTAACAGGCAAGGCAGCTTTCCTTGCCTCCACTCCACGATATAAAAACCTTGTTCATCACTACTCCTCCTTATGCCAGCCCGAACCGGGCCAGTATGGTAATTAAAATGAGCACGCTGACTTCGGCAACCTCATTTATAGCGCCGTAGTTGTCACCGGTCAGTCCCGAAAATTTGCTTTTGAAATAGGCGGCCGCCGCCACGGCGACCACCCATACCAGAAACAGGATGGCCAAGCCAATCAACTGCGCGATGATAGCCGCTACCGCAACCGCAATGATTGTCGCCATGGTGAACCTGGGCCAGGTTGTTCCCTGTTTGAAAGCTTTCCCCAAACCTGAGGGGCGGGCATAGGGAGAGGCGAAAAGGGCATAGACCATTGTCCAGCGGCTTATAACCGGCATCAGTATCAGCGCCATTATTTTGGAAGCTTCGGGGATGCTGGTCAGCGCCACGTATTTCAGCAGCAGAAGCAAAACAATGCCAACGATGCCGAAGGCTCCGGCCCGGCTGTCGTGCATTACCTGCCATCTCTCTTCCACCGTCTTGTGATTAACCAGCCCGTCACAGGTATCGGCGAAACCATCAAGGTGTATCGCTCCGCTGATAATCACGAGGAAAGCAACCAGCAGGGCGGCCACCAGCATCGGTGGCAGCAAAAGGCCGAACAGCAAATTCAGACCAACCAGTAAAAGCCCGATGATAAGGCCTATTATCGGGAAGTAGCCAGCGGAGCGTTCCAGTTCACCTGCCTGTACTTCACGTCGCCACGGTATGACGATGATGGTCAGAAATTGCAGAGCCGCAAGAAACCTGGTCACTGCTTCATCTGCCTTCCTCCGAGACTCCGGCTTCATCAAAGGTGGCCATCTCGGCTAGAATCCTGGTCGCCGTTTCTGCCAAATAAATTCCCAGTGCCGCCCCGGTACCTTCGCCCAGGCGCATATTCAGACTGAGCAACGGCTCCATCTGGAGATGTTCCAGCAGTATCCGGTGCCCCGGTTCCGCCGAAAGGTGGGCCGCAATAAGATAATCTTTCAATCCTGGCGACAGTGCGGTGGCAATAAGCGCGGCGGCGCCGGAAATAAAGCCGTCGATTACCACCGGAATGCGCCTTGCTGCCCCCCCCAACATTACCCCGACCAAGCCTGCGATTTCAAATCCACCCACTTTCGACAGCACTGCCATTGGCTGCACCGCTTCCGGTTGATTTACGGCTAGAGCCCGCTCAATTACCGCTATTTTATGTTGCAACTGCTCATCTGTCAGGCCGGTGCCACGGCCGGTTACCTCAGCCACCAGCCTCCCCGTCATAACGGCACAGATGGCACTGCTCGCCGTGGTATTGCCTATGCCCATATCGCCCGTGCCCACTATATCCAGCCCCTTGCCCGCTTCTCTGGTCACCAGTTCAATCCCAGCCTCCACCGCCTCCACCGCCTGCAGGCTGGTCATAGCTGGCCCCTCCGCCATATTCCCTGTGCCGTAGCCGACCTTTCGCGATATCAGACCGGCATACTGCCCGAGGTTGGCAGCGACTCCCATATCAACGACGATGACTCTCGCCCCAATCTGTCTGGCGATTACGTTGATGCCCGCCCCGCCGCGCAGAAAATTGGCCACCATCTGGGTGGTCACCGCCTGCGGCCAGTTACCTATCTTCTCGGCTACCACCCCGTGGTCGCCGGCCATAACGATAACCGCTTTATCTTTGCTCCGCGGAGGTGACTTGCCCTGAATACCCGCCAGTTGCACAGACAGCTCCTCCAAACGGCCCAGGCTGCCCGGCGGCTTGGTCAGCCTGTTCTGTCTGGCCCGAGCTTCGCGCATCGCCAGCTGGTCCAATGGCCCTATCTTTTCGATGGTACTGGCTATCAGTTCAGACATGAGTCCTGTCAAAGCCATCACCCCACTGCCGCAAGTTCACCCTTATCCTGCAATTTTTTTATGGCATCAATCAATTTACGGCATTCCGGTATGGTGCGAGACGCAATACGCACGTATTCGGGCAGGCCAAAAGAGGTGCCATCTCGCACCTGAATCCCCTGCTGGAGCAATCGGGCACGAAAAGCCTTTGCGTTGCCTACCCTTACCAGAGCATAGTGAGTGTCTGACGGCATCGGCGGCAAGCCGAGTTGAGAGAGCCCTTCGAATAAAAATTGCCTCGCCTCCCTTATCTTACGCTGGCTCTCCTCCAGGGCCTCTTCATGCTCCAGAACCCAAATTCCGGTCTGCTGAGCGATTACATTTACGTTCCACGGCGGGCAGACCGGTCGTAGCGTATTTATTATTTCGGCACGGGCAACCGCATAACCCAGGCGCAGGCCGGTTAAGGCATAGTCCTTGGTCATGGAACGCAGCAATATCACGTTGTCACGGTCAATCAACTCAATAGAAGGCCAGGGTTTCTCTACGAATGAGAGATATGCCTCATCAAGGATTAATAATCCATCTCTGATTGTCACCAGAGCCCTTTCGATTTCCTCCCGAGATAGATATTTCCCCGTTGGGTTGTTGGGGTTGCAGATAAAGACTGCCTTGGGCCGGTGCTGGCCAATAAGGCTGACCACCTCATCAACTCTGGGGGCAAAATTATCTTCAGCCCCTGCCCGGTGCTTAAGAACATTTGCCCCGTAAAGCTGGCAGGCAAGCTCATATTCACCGTAAGTTGGTTCCAGTATCAGCACTTTATCATCTTTATTTAAGTAGGCCAGGGCGATGAGACGTATAAGCTCTGTGGTACCGCTCCCGGCTATGATATTACCCGGCTCCATTTTTAATTTATCCGCAAGCCGCTGCCTTAGTCCGGTGGTTTCCGAATCGGGATATTTATCGATGGCAAAATCGCCCAAAAACATTTCCCTTATTCTTGCCGGGGGCATAAAGGGATTGGTGCAGACGCTGAAGTCTATCAAGGCTTCAGCAGGTATGCCTGCCGCTTTCAACTCGGCGTAATTTATGCCACCATGAGGGCACGCCTTTATTTTCTTGACTTCATTTCTAGGTCGCAAGGGCAAGATAAATACCTCCTGCCGACCCACAGGTTATAATCCACACCGCAACGGTAATATACATCAATTTCAGGGCATCAGCAATTGCCGCCGGTTCGAGTGCTTTTAACGGCTCTCCCAGTTCGTAATGCCCGGTTTTCTCCAGTTTCACGTTCAAAGCTCCCGCCATCGCTGCCATGGGCCAGCCGGCGTTCGGGCTGGCCGTTTTTTTATGCTCTTTGCAAGCGACCCGCCAGGCGCTCAGTCCATCTTTGCCGGCCAGAAAAGTCGCCAGCACCAGAAACAGCGCTGTCAGTCTGGCCGGGATGAAATTGAGCACGTCATCCAGCCGGCTGGCGAACTTGCCCAGATACTCATATTCACCGTGATAGCCTATCACAGCATCCAGGGTGTTGACCACCCGGTAGGCAACCGCCCCGGGGACCCCGAAAATGAGAAAGTAGAACAGGGGCGCAATGAAGCTATCACTGATATTTTCCGCTACCGATTCCACCGCGGCTGATATTATCTGAGGACGGGCTAATCCCTGAGTATCACGGCTGACCAGAGCCCTCAGTTCAAAACGAGCTTCGTCCAGGCGGTTCTGTAGCAGATGCTCATTTATCTTAAGCACAGCTCGTCGCAGCCCTTTGATGCTGAAGGTGAGTTTGAAGAGGATTGCCCCGACCAGAACATAAGCAACCGTATTATGGCTCTGCAGGTAATCGAGGCCAAAAAAAACCGGAACGGCGAACAGTCCCATAAGCAGCAGGACAATGCCCATACCTTGAATAAATTGCCAATAACGAGACCGTTTTTTGCTTCCTTTTTCCAGAATTGAAGCCATCTTGCCCATCCACGCCACCGGATGGA
>DUFF01000056.1 GCA_011174815.1 Dehalococcoidia bacterium
AGGAGAACGACCTGCCCGATGAGCCTGAGATGCTGTGCGGACTGCTCAGCGGCTCCAGAAATGATATATCCTGGCTCGGTGATGGCGGGCAATTGGAATTCTTCGATGCCAAGGCAGTGTTGGAGGGACTGTTCAAGAAGCTCGGCCTTTCCGCCAGCTTCAATCCGGGTGAAGATGAAAGTTTTCACCCGACACATCAGGCAGCCGTCGTCGTCGGTGACAAAGAAATAGGGGCCATCGGCGAGCTGCACCCCAAGGTGACGGCAGCTTTCGACCTTGCAGAGGCGGTTTACTTATTTGAACTAAATGTAACCGAAATGCTGCCCTTCACCTCCGGGCACCGCATGTTCCAGCCCATACCCCGCTTCCCGGCCACGGTCCGGGACATCGCTTTAATCGTTGACATTGGTGTTAGCCACCAGCAGATAGTTGATATAATCCGGAGCTTCTCGCTGGTGAAAGACGTGGCCATATTCGATGTTTACTCCGGAAAACAGGTGCCAGCGGGAAAGAAGTCACTCGCCTACCGCGTCACCTACCAGTCGCCGGCACATACCCTTACCGACGAAGAGGTAAACAAAGTCCAGGAACAAATCCTAAAGAGACTGAGTCAGCAGCTAGGCGCAGCCCTGCGCGGCTAGTCTTTGTGTTCCGATTTCTTATCTTTTCCCTTGAGTTTTAACGTCTTTCTAACCAGGTCTTTCTCGCGGTCGTAGTTAATGACCCGCTGCAGCATGATTTTCTGGGTCTGCACCGGTCCGGCACCGTGCCAGGTGCCCACTCCGTGCTGCCCCGCCGTCCAGTTCTGGAGCAGCTTGGTCACCTTCATGATGTTTTCCGTGGGCTCATCGGAGCCGAAACTGTAGAACTCCTCCACGTAGCCCTTGACCTCAGGGTTTTTGAGCTCCTTCAGCGAGGGCATGGTGACCACCAGCCCGCCGCCGATGTCTCCGGCGAGCGCCATCATCCGCCAGAAGGCGTTACAGACATTGAGCTTGGCCACATTGCCCATAAGCTCATCGGGCAGGAATACCCCGGAGCCGGCCGGCTCCTCTTTACCACGGCGCGCCGCCTCCAGACCGCAGGCGCGGCTGGTCTCCCGCAGCACCACCATCTCTGCCAACTGCTCGTTGATGTGAGACGCCTTCTCCAGACCCTTGTATTCCTGAATCAGCCGCGAGGCGCCAATGATCTGGTTCATGAAGCCCACCTTGCACGTCCCGCCGCAGGTCATGCGGTGCGTCCGGGCAAAACGGGCCACCAGCTTGCCGGAATACTTGTATTCGCCGCAGTGGAAAACGCGTTCCCAGGGCACAAAGACATTGTCGAAGACGACCATTGAGGTCTCGCGCTGGCCGTAAACGGGGTTACCAAGCTCTTCCAAGTCGTCCGCCTGCTCCCTCTCCGCGGAGTAGGGCGTGTACTGACAGACATAAGTTATACCTCTGGCATCAACCGGCGTAACAAAGGCGACGGCATAGTCTTCCTCGCCTTCAAAATGGGCCGCCTGAGGCAGCACGGCCAGCTCATGGCTGGCGTAGGCGCCGCTGATGTTGATTTTCGCCCCCCGCACCACGATGCCCTCCTTATTTCTGTCCACGATTTTCAAGGACAGGTAGGGGTCGGGCCACTCCAGCGTCTTCTTATTTCTCTCGCCTCTCGGCTCGGTCAGGGCGCCAGCCACGGATAAGTCCTGACGCTGCACCAGCTTCAGGTATTCCAGAAACCGCGGATGGTATTCCGTGCCGAGGTCGCGGTCCATCTCCCAGGTGGTGCTGGCCAGAGCGTGAAAGGCATCGTAGCCCACGCAGCGGTAGATGCACGTTCCCAGCATCTCGGCGGTGAAGGTGCCCGCTTCAGCTTTCTTAATGAGGTCGTCAACGCTGGCGCTCACATGTGTATAGCGATTGACCGTCTCACCAATCAGAGGCGAATGGCAAGTCATGATATCCTTGTACTCCGGGTCCAGCGCCCAGGCGTAGCTGGCCTTGTTGGCCTCCACCACGGTGCGGGTGTTTTTATTCTCCAGGACACTGGGCACAATCTTCCCGTTCATGAAAACGCGCGGCTTCAGCTTTTTCAGGCTTTCCTCAAACTGCTCCGGTGTCATCAGTGCCATTTTTTATCCCTCACTTTCCTCTCTGTACCAGATCTTTAACCCTGACCACTGCGTCGGCCACGGGCACCAGCCGCGACTCTTTTTCCGCTCGCCATTTCACCTCAACGCTGTCCTTCTGCAGCGTGCGCGGGCTGACTGTCACCCTTAAAGGTATCCCCAGCAGGTCGGCATCGTTGAATTTTACGCCGGGGGACTCCTCGCGGTCATCAAAGAGCACCTCAAGGCCGGCCGATTGCAGTTCGGTGTACAGCTTCTCCGCAACATCAGATATATTTGCATCCTCACGATAGAGCGGGCAGAGATAGACCTGATAGGGGGCGATGGACAGCGGCCAGACGATGCCCTTGTCGTCGTGGTAGTGCTCGACGGCGGCCGCCAGTAACCTCCCCAGCCCTATTCCGTAGCAGCCCATTATGATGGGACGCGAGTCTCCCTTTTCATCGATGAAGTCGGCGCCAAGGGCGGTGCTGAGGAAGGTGCCCAGCTTGAAGACGTGGCCTATCTCAATCCCCGGCGTCGATTTCAGCATTCCGTCGCACTTCGGGCAGCCGTCCCCTTCCCGGGCACAGGCGATATCGGCCACGATATCCGCTTTGAAGTCGCGGGGGTAGTTAACGTTCTTTATATGTACATCCGGCTTGTTGCCGCCGGCGACGAAGTTTATGCCTTCGGCCACCGAGTCATCGGCCACCGTCTTTATGTTTTTCAGGCCCATCGGGGAAGCGTAGCCGGCAGCGATGCCTGCAGCGCTCACCTCGGCCTCGGTGGCCAGGTGCAGGTCGGTGCATTTCAGCAGCCTCTGCAGCTTCACCTCGTTGACGTCGAGGTCGCCCCGTATCATGGCGAAGACCACCTGCCCGTCGGCGACGTAGAAGACCGCCTTCAGGGTGTGGTCTTTGGACATCTTCAGGAAATTGGCCAGTTCCTCTATGGTCTTCATGCCCGGAGTGGCCACTTCCTCCATCGGCAGCGGCTTCTCCGGCGCTATCGGCCGCTTGGTGCTGACCGCCTTGTCGGCATTGGCGGCGTAATCGCATTTATCACAGCGGATGACCTCGTCCTCGCCAGTATCAGCGATGAGCATGAACTCGTGCGAGTCCTTGCCGCCGATGGCGCCGCTGTCTGCCTCGACGAGCAATGTCGGCAGGTCGCAGCGGTCATAGATATTCTGGTAGGCCTGAATCATCTTCCGGTAGCTCACGTCCAGCTTTTCCTCGTCCACGTCAAAGCTATAAAGGTCCTTCATGATGAACTCGCGCACCCGAATAAGCCCGCCGCGCGGCCTGGGCTCGTCTCTGAATTTGGTCTGAATCTGGTAGAGCAGCTTGGGCAGGTCGCGGTAGCTCTGCACGTGGTGGCCCACCATCTGGGTGAGCACCTCCTCGTGGGTCGGCCCCAGCACCAGGGTGCGCTCGCGGCGGTCGAGCAGGGTGAAAAGCCCCCTGCCGAAGGCTTTATCCCTCCCCGTCTGCTGCCAGAGCTCGACGGGCTGGAGCACAGGCATGGCCAGCTCCTGTCCGCCGGCGTTGTCCATCTCCTCGCGGATGATATTTTCTATTTTCTTGAGCACCCGCCACCCCAGCGGCATATAGGAGTAGACTCCCGCCGCCACCTGCATTATCATCCCCGCCCGCAGCAGCAACCGGTGGCTGGCGGTATCCGCCTCGGACGGTATCTCCCGCTGTGTCTTGCCGAATAGTTCAGATAAGCGCATAAGCTAAAACTC